>NZ_CP076456.1:602194-903291 GCF_018866305.1 Arthrobacter sunyaminii | reverse complement strand
TGGGAAACCCGCTGGATCTCGGCGCCAGCACTGTTCTGGCCGGGCAGGCCTGGACTGGGCTGTCAATCATCGACGGTCAGTCCTACGCCTCCGCTCACGTGCCGGTCATGGATGACCACGGTGCCATCGTGGGGCTCGCCGCCGTGGGAATGGAGTACCCCTCAGCGTGGGAACGGCTGCGCACCGCCGCCCCAAACGCACTGATTTATTTCTTCTTGGCCGGGGTTCTGGGGACGGTGGGGTCCCTGCTGCTGGCCGCACGGGTCAAACGCCAGACGCTGGGCCTTGAACCGCAGGAAATCACGTCCCTGGTGGAGCACCGGGAAGCGATGCTTCACGGGGTGAAGGAAGGCGTGCTGGCCTTGGACACCCAGCACCGGATTACCTTGGCCAACGACGGCGCCCGGACCCTGTTGGGTTTGCCGCGGGATTCGGTGGGACGCACCCTGAAAGAGCTGGACATCGAACCGGTGCTGCATGATGTTCTCACCCAAAAACAGGATGAAGCTGACCGGCTGGTCCTGGTAAATGACCGTGTAGTGGTTTTCAACCGAAAACCCCTGACCTCCCGCGGGCGTGCCCTGGGGTCGGTCACCACGCTGCGCGATCGTACAGAGCTGTCCTCGCTGAAGGCGGAGCTGGGCACTACTAAGAGGATCACTGAAACCCTCCGCGCACAGACGCACGAGTTCGCGAACCAGCTGCACACCATTTCCGGACTGATCCAGTTGCACGAATATGACGACGTCGTGAAGTTCGTGAACGGGGTTAGTCACAGCAGAAGCAGCCTTCACCAGGGCATCACCTCCTGCATCGAGGACCCCACCCTGGCCGCGCTCCTCATCGCGAAAACCAGCCAGGCGGCTGAACGCGGAGTGGCGTTGCAGCTGGACCAGGACTCCCGGCTTGGACGCACCGGTGAAAGCCTCACCCGGGACCTCACCACCATCGTCGGAAATCTCGTGGACAACGCCATTGACGCAGCCGCCGGGCAGCAGGATTCCCGGGTCCGGGTGCGGATTCTGGAGACTGAAGGGTCATTGGAGATCACAGTCAAAGACTCGGGGCCCGGGATCGACGCCGGCGTTGCAGACGAGATTTTCCGGCAGGGATTCACGACTAAAAGCGACACCACACTGGGCGGACGGGGCTTCGGGCTGGCACTCACCAGACTTGCCTGCCTGCGCCGTGGAGGTGACGTTCGGGTCTGGAATGAGGACGGTGCCGTCTTCTTCGCCCGCTTGCCCATGGAAGCACCGTCACTGGAGAAGGGAATAACCCATGATCAGAGTGCTCATCATTGACGATGACTTCATGGTCGCCAAAGTGCACGCCGGATTTGTCCAGCAGGCAGAGGGATTTCAAGCCGTCGGCGTCGCGCACACCGGGGCTGCTGCGCTGAATGAAGTGGTCAGGCTTCGTCCGGACCTGGTGCTGCTGGACATCCATCTGCCGGACATCAACGGCCTGGACCTGCTGCAGCGGCTCCGGGACGTTGCCCCGGAGCTCGATGTTCTCGTCATCAGTGCCGCCAGGGAAACGGACATGGTGCGGCGGGCACTGCGCGGCGGAATTGTCCACTATCTGATGAAGCCGTTTACGGGCGCAGATCTGCGCGAACGGCTGGAGCATTACCGGCTCACTTATCAGCCGTTGGTCTCAGGCATGCGGAATGTGACACAGACGGATATGGATCAGGTGTTCGGCAGCGGCCGGCCGCTCAAGGTGCCGCTGCCCAAGGGCTGCAGTGCGGAGACCCTGCGTTTGGTCGAAGCCGCATTGACGGACGCGAACGGGGATCTGTCCTCCACCGAAACTGCTGACATGCTGGGCATGTCCAGGGTAAGTACCCGCCGGTATCTGGAGTACCTGGCCGAGATTGGAAGCGTGGAGGTGAACCTGCGGTACGGGCCGGGGCGGCCGGAGCGCAGGTATCTTCTCCGGACGCTCTCCACTCGCTGAGCTGACCGAAGATTGGCGTTGTCTTGGCTCAGCCCTTCGGAATGGGCGGGCCGGAGCGCAGGTATCTTCTCCGGACGCTCTCCACTCGCTGAGCTGACCGAAGATTGGCGTTGTCTTGGCTCAGCCCTTCGGAATGGGCGGGCCGAGGATCAGGAGCACAATGAAGACCACGGCCACCAGCACCAACGTCACCAGGGCAGCTGCCACCGGACGGCGCAGCACCAGGGCGGCAACCTTGTCCACCGGGTTGGCGGGTTCCTCGCCGCCCGGCGCCATGCGCCAGCCGCCGTCCAAGAGGCCGCGGCGGTCCACGGAGCGTTCAAACGGAATGGTCGCCCAGGGAACGACGGCGAGCACCACGCCCAGGATGCCGGTGCGCGCCGGCCACTTCTGGTTGGCCCAGACAAAGAGGGTCACCGCTGCATAGGACAGGAACACGAATCCGTGCAGGCCGCCTGCTATGGGGGTGAAGCTTTCATTGTCGAAGCCGTATTTGGCCACCAGGGCGGCGATGAGCAGGGTCCACGTCACGGCCTCCGCAAAGGCCAGGGAGGTGAAGAGTTTTCGGGGGGTCATGATGGTGCGCTTACCTTCCGCAGGGGTCTTGCCAACAGTATGTCAGCATCGCGCGGGCGGTGGCCAATCGCCGCCGGCGTCTTTCACCCCTGGGTTTGGGCCAGCAGTTCCTGCCGCAGACACCGGGTCTTTTGCGGCCAGCCGCTATCCCCCGTAGGTCAGCGGTTCCGTGATCCAGTCCAAATCCTTCCAGCGATCCACCCGCTGCAGGATTCCGAAGCTGGAGCGGAAGAAGTCCTCCACCGCCTTTTGCGGGTCACGCGCGGCAAAGGCATCCTCCAGCCGCAGGACAAACTCGCTCTCCTCAGGTAAAAACTGTGCCATAGACGGTTCCAGCAGGGATCCGTACGTGCCGATGTCCGCCAGGAACGGATAGGGCAATGCGTAGAACGACGGCGCTGTGTTCTTGGTGTCGCCGGGCCAGAAACCCACCTCGAAGAACTTCTCGTCGAAACCGTTCCTTCCAATCACATCCGTACCCGAATACGGTGCCGGCTGCCCACTGAAGACGTTGCCGGAGAGGTCCATGGTGCCGAACCAGTACGCCGGCATGTCCACCTTCCCGCGCATCGGGGCGAGGAAGCCGGCCAGGCACCGGTAGGCGAACTGCAGGTTCGCCAGAAAAAGTTCCACAGCTTCCCGGTCATAGGAATGATGCTTGGCGTCCTGGTCAAAAGGAACGGGATCGTGGAACTCCTGCGGAACCGTGTTTATCGGCGTGGGAGTGCCTAAGACCTCCAGCGCCTCCATGAGCTGCCCGTAAAAATCCGCGACGCTGAGTCCGTCCACCAGCGGTATTCGTACCCGCGCGCCCAGACTGTTCTGCACATCCACGTGATGCTGCGCAAGGTTGAAGTAAATCTCAAAGTTGCAGGCATCCGCCGGAATGATGCCGGTGCCGATGCCCTGAATGGTGCAGTCCATCCGGACGTGCGCCCACTCCGGCCGTTTGTAGCTGCGCCCCAGCTTCACCTTTCCGGCCATCTGCAGGAACAGATGCAGGGTGTCGGCGGTGTCCTGCCATTCGGTGTAATTTCGAAATCTCTGATCCATGGGAGAAGCCTTCTCACGGTGGCGGAGCCAGCGGCCGGACCTGCCGCGCCGGGTTCCTCCCAGTGTGAAACGTGCCTGTTTCACGGTCAATGACCAGCGGGACGCTGGCTAGACTGAAATCCCAAACCCGACGGAGCACTGATGAATCCCGCCCCCGAAAACGCTGCCGTTCCCGCAGCCGTAATCGCCGACGTCGACACCGGAATGGACGATGCCCTGGCACTGGTGTTCCTGGCCCGCGACCCGCGCATCGACCTGCTGGCCGTAACCTGCGTGGCCGGCAACACCGATGTGGACCAGGTGGTCCGGAACACCTTGGACGTGCTGCACGCCGCCGGAGCCGGTAGCGTTCCCGTGGCCCGGGGTGCGGAGCGGCCGCTGCTCAACGAGCCACGGAACGCCCACGCCTTCCACGGCGCCAACGGATTGGGCGGACTCGAGCTTCCGCGCAGCCCCCACTCCCCCGCCGCCATGGCCGCCGTCGAACTGCTGCACCGCACCGTTGAGGACTCTCCGGTTCCCGTCACACTGCTGGCACTGGGGCCGTTAACCAACGTGGCGCTGTTCCTGCGGGCCTACCCCGCCACTGCCCGCAAACTGGGCCGCATCGTGTTCATGGGCGGCTCGGCCGGCATCGGCAACGCAACCTCACATGCCGAGTTCAACGCCTGGCATGACCCCGAAGCCCTGGCCATGGTGATCCACAGCGGCATTCCCACCGTCATGTACGGCTTGGACGTGTTTGTCCAGGCGACGCTGGAACCCGCCCAGTACCTTCCGCTCGCCCGGTCCAACGACGACGACGTCCGTCTGGTCGGAGATATCCTCACCGTGGGCGGGCTCCGCGGCGGCGGAACCGATCCGAAGCCGGTAACCATCGGCGACGCCGGAGCTGCCTGCCTCGTTGCCGTTCCGCAGACGGTGGAGCTGCTGCGGTACCCGGTACGGGTTGAACTCTCCGGGCACAGCCGCGGCCAGACACTGGTGGACCGGCGGCTGCAGCCGGGAGAAAGCGAGCACCACGGCGACGCCGGTCCCGTACCGGTCATCGAGGTGGCGCTCGGCCTGGATCACCCGCTCATGGTGCAAGCCTTTCTGGACACCGTGCAGCTGCGGGCCGAACGGTTGCACTAACTGGAGTGCCGGCCGTCAGTGGTGCACGCCACTGCCCGGCACCCTTGTTCCGCTGCACCCTAGGCGCCTAGGCTGAACGGGGAGTTTGTTGCCTGCGCGCACATTTTTCCGCCACTCTCCCCACACTCTCCCCCACACACTTCGAAGGAACCCGTTGAGCACTTCCCCCAGGACCCCGGGCGTCCGCCCCAGCTACCGTCCAGGGATCAAGTACATCCTGATGCTGGGTGCCCTCGCGGCGCTTCCGGCGGTCACCACGGACATGTACCTGCCATCGCTGCCAACCGTTGCCTCGGAGCTGAACACCAGCCAGGCCGCAGCCCAGTTCACCATGTCGGGCACTCTGATTGGCGCCGCCGTCGGGCAGCTGGTGATCGGCCCCTTCTCGGACCGGTTCGGACGCCGCCTGCCGTTGCTGATCGGCATCAGCCTTCACATCATTGTTTCGCTGCTGTGTGCCGTGGCGCCCGGAATCGGAACGCTGATCGGCCTGCGGGTGCTGCAGGGATTCTTCAATGCGGCGGCCGGCGTGGTGGCGATCGCCGTCATCCGGGACCGCTTCGTCGGTTCGGATGCCGCCCGGCTGCTGTCGCGGCTGATGCTGGTCATCGGGCTGGCACCGCTGCTGGCACCAACCATCGGCCAGGCGGTGGCCGGCATCTGGCAGTGGCGGGCGGTCTTTGTTGCCCTCGCCCTCATTGGCCTGGTGCTGGTCCTTATTGTCTGGCGGTTCATGCCCGAAACACTGCCTGCGGAGCGCCGGCGCACCCGCGGGGGTCCGAGCGTCTTCCGCGGCTACAAGGTCCTGCTGCGGGACCGGCATTTCCTGGCCCTGGCCTTCATCCCCGGCCTGGGCATGGCCGTCATCATGAGCTATGTGGTGGGTTCGCCGTTCGTGTTCCAGGATGAATACGGCCTGACGCCCGGCCAGTATGCCCTGGTGTTCGCCATCAATGGCGCCGGCATGGTCATCTCCGCCCAGGTCAACGCCGCCCTGGTCCACCGCTCCTCGCCCACCCGCATCCTCCGGGTGACCGTGCCGGTAATTCTGGGGCTGTCCCTGTTGTTGCCTGTCGTGGTCATCACCGGGATCGGCGGCGTCTTCGGACTGGCCGCCGGACTCTGGCTGGTGCTGGGCATGCACGGGCTGATCGCGGCCAACGCCACCGTCATTGCGCTGGGTAATTACGGCCACATGGCCGGCTCGGCCGCAGCCATGATCGGTGCGCTGCAGGTGGGCGTGGCCGGCGTCGTCAGCCCCCTCGTGGGCGTGTTCGGCGGCGGGGCGCTTGCCATGTCCGGCGTGATCATTGCCTGCTGCGCCGTCATGTTCCTGGTTCTTGCGATCGCCACGCCGGCCTACCGGCGGGGCGGCCCGGCGGCCCTGGAAGGCGCAGCCGCTTCACCGGAACCGGACACTGCAGACCAGCCCGATGCCGCAGCCCGGCCCGCTACCGAGGCCGAACTGCCGGAGCGCTAACGTCCGTCAGTCCGCTCCCTGGGTGGGGGTTTCCAGCGAGGGCGGTGAAGTGGCCCCGCACCAGCACGACATGACCCCGGCACCGGATCTGGCCGAAATCCTGCCGCACGGTCTGGGCCAGCTGACCCGGCCCTTCGGCACCAAACCCGTGGATGCCGCCGTCGGCGCCCTGTCCCTGATACGCACACAGCAGCGGATCGTTGCTGCCAACCCGGTTCGGCATCCCGGCCATGGCGGCCGGTGAACCACACCCCGCGGCTGCACTGCGCCGTCCGGGTCACCCGCTAGGCTTGCCGCATGTATACCGATCTGCCCGCTGACGAGCTCGCGGCCTACACTTCCACCCAGACCCGGCCGGAGGACTTCACCGATTTCTGGTCCGAAACCCTGGCACAGGCACGCTCGCACCCCCTGGACCTGCAGGTCACTGCAGAACCCACGGTGCTGGACGCGATCGATGTCTACGACGTGCAGTTCGCCGGCTGGAATGGTGAACCGGTGCGGGCCTGGCTGCGGGTGCCGCACGGTGCCGCCGGGCCGCTGCCGTGCGTGGTGGAGTATGTCGGTTACGGCGGCGGGCGCGGCGAAGCGCACGAGAACCTGCTGTGGGCGGGCGCCGGATTTGCCCACCTGTACATGGACACGCGCGGCCAGGGTGCTTCCTGGAGCCGGGGTGCCACGCCGGACGGTGCCGGCAGCGGCGGACCCCAGGTCCCCGGGGTCATGACCCGCGGCATCCTGGATCCGCAGACCTATTATTACCGCCGGTTGTTTACCGATGCCGTCCGGGCTGTTCAGGCCGCCCGCGAGCTGACCGTGGTGGACCCGGACCGGGTGGCGGTGACCGGGATCAGCCAGGGCGGCGGCGTCGCCCTGGCTGTTGCCGGACTTTGCCCGGACCTGCGGGGTGCCGTGCTGCGGGTGCCGTTCCTGTCCGATTTTCCGCGCGCCCTGCAGATCACCGATGCGTATCCCTACCGCGAAGTGTGTGATTTCCTCGCCGTCCACCGTACCGAAGCCGACCGTGCGCAACAGACGCTGCGCTATTTCGACGGCGTGAACTTCGCCGCCCAGGCCACGGTTCCGGCTCTGTTCAGGGCCGGCCTCATGGATACCATCACTCCCCCGTCCACCGTGTATGCCGCGTACAACGCCTACGCCGGGCCCAAGCAGATCACGGCGTGGCCGTTCAACGGGCACGAGGGCGGCGGTCCCGAGGACGACCTCGCCGCCGTCCGCTTCCTGCGCGAGATGACCGCCGCCGGCTAACTGCCTACCCCACGGCAAAGGAGAGAACGACGACGGCGGCCAGCACGCCCGCGCGCACTGCCACTGCTCTCCGTCCTGGTTCCTTCTTTGTGGACTTCTTCTTCACCTTTCGCGACGGCTTGGTCCGGAGCGTGACTCCGCTGCCGGGCTCGGGACTGTCGGATTCCGTGGTGCCCGGTTCGGGTTCCTCGAAGTCCAGCAGCCCGGCATGCGACGGCAGCTCCGGCCAGCGGATGACTGCCCCGGCGACCGCCACTGCCAGAGCAGCCATGGCCACCACCCACAGCAGTGTTGTTCCAGGACTCCACGGCACCACCAGCCGGAAGAATGCCGCGGTCGCTGCTGTCTCCAGCATGCTGGACAGCAGGGCCATGCGGCTGATGCCGGGACCCCGGCCGCCGAAGTTCCACGCGGACCGGGCCACGGCCAGACAGGTCACCGCCAGAACTCCGGCCAGCAGCCAGGCGAGAAGGGAGAAGGCCATCAGATGCCCTCCTTCAGCAGTGTCAGGGCGGCTTCTTCCTGGCCTGTTGCCACGTTGGAGAAGATGAGCACTGCCCGGCCGGCGTCGCGCTCCAGTGCCGCCATGGCAGCGAACCCGCCGGTCATGCCGTTGTGCCACGTCACGGCCCGGTCCGGTGCCTCGGATGAGACCTGGGTGAACCAGGCCAGTCCCACCTGTTCGCCGTCGCCGGCACCCCACTGCGGATCAAGCGCCTTCGAACCTGGTGCGGTGCCCGCCAAGAGAGCCCGGGTATACCGCGCCATGTCTGCGGCGGTTGACCGGATTCCGCCGGCCGGAGCGGTGCCGTTGCCTGTCCAGGCTCCCTGGCCCAGCCCGCTGGCGCTTCGGCCTGTCGGGGCACCTGCACGCAGGTTGTCAGCTGTCACCGGCACGTACGTGTCCTTCATATCCAGCGGATCCAGGATGCGCTGCTGCAGTAGATCGGCGTAAGTCATGCCTGCTGCTTTGGCGAGAAGCTGACCCAGGAAGGCGTAGCCGAGATTGGAGTAGCTTACGCTGCCCCGCCCGCCCACCGGGGCCGACTGGGCGTGCTCCAGCACCGCGGCCGGTGAGGCCGGATACGGGTCGCGGTGCAAAGCGTTTCCCAGCAAGAGCGATGCCACCGACATCGGATCCGTAGCCAGGCGGGGAAGTCCGGAGCGGTGGCTCGCCAGCTCTGCAAGGGTGACTGTGCCGATTTCGGCGTCAGAGTCGGCCAGCTCCGGTCCCAGGATGTCCGCGACGGTCGTTTCCAGGGTCAACTCACCGCGCTCGACGGCGTCCGCCAGCAGCGCAGCCGTGAAGGTCTTGGATATCGAGCCAATTTCGAATTCGGTGTGTTCGTCGGCGCCGAACCCGGCGAACCCGGCAGCGCCGTCCTCCAGGTAGACCACGCTGACTTTGTCGGCAGGTTTCTGCAGAAGGGGCCTGATGGCTTCGGCCAAGGCTCTGTCCCCGGAAACGTCGGAGGACAACCGAGGCGTCCAGGGTGCGGCCAGGAGCCCGCAGGCCAAAACCGCGGCCGCCGTCAGGATCCCCAGGATCTTTCGTCGTTGATTTCCCATTTCAGTTACCTCCGGAGGCAGCGGTGAGAATGGCCAGCAGCGGAATGACCCGTGCCGGGGGAATCGAATAGCGGGACCGGGCGTGCGGTGTCAGCCAGCCCGCAGCCGTCAGTTGGTGGATGTGGTGGTACATCTGTCCGGAGGTTCCCAGCCTCAGGTCCTCCACCAGACCGGCCACGGTTTCCGTTCCGCCGAGGACCGCCTGCAAAACAGCCAGCCGGACAGGATGTCCCAGCGAGGCCAGCGAGTCGGCGAATTGGGCCCAGTCGACGTCGAGCAGATGCCCCGTTTCCAGTCCGTACTGATACTCATAGCGCGCACCGCCCGCAGTGCTGGCGGTGCCGGCGAAAAGGACGGCGCCGGGGTCTGGGTAGCGGTCCCGCAGTCCGTTGAGCGCCCAGAACACGTCCGCTGGGTCTGCGTCCGGCGATTGCTGCCGCGACTCAATTTGCTGCTCGAGGGCGCCAAGCCTCGTCTCCAGAGCTTCCACCCGCGCCTCGAGTGCTTCCCGCCCGGCATCTTGTTCTTTGGCCATGCCCAATAATTACGTAATTCCAGAACTTTTACAAGGATTCCGGAATTATTCGCGAAATTTCAGAAAGTCGGCTCTTGACGGGTGCCCACGTCACGCGTGGACCGTGCCTGGAACCGGGGAACCAGCACGCCAAACACCACAAATGCGGCAGTCCAGAGCCCGAGCCCCACCAGCAGAAACATCCCCACAATGGCGGAATAGTCCGCGGCCGTCCGTGTGGGGTACCAGCCGCTGAGAAAAAGCAGCGGCAGGACGGTTCCGATCATCACGGCAAAGTGAACCATCGTTTGCCGGGCGAGCGTCCACCTCTCGACGTCGTAAATAACGGACGCTGCCGTTTCATGGGCTCTACCTACCGGTCACACCGCGGTTGCGCAGGCTTCAGTTCACCCTGCCGTGGCCGCGGCCCGCCGGTAGCGCGCCAGGACCTCCGGTGCGGCGTCTGCCTTCACCACGGATTCGCTTGCCGCCGTCCACTTCGGCCATGCACCGGTGAGCACGGCCGCCGCCTGCCGGGCGGCCCCGTCGGCCACATACTCCCCCGGAGAGGGCACGGTCACGGGAAGACCGAACACTGCGGAAACAGCGTGCTGGAGCGCTTCGGAGCGGGCCCCTCCGCCCACCAGGATGACGCGGCGGGCTTCAATGCCCAGATTGCGCAGCGCCTGCAAGCCATCTGCCAGGGAACAGGCGATTCCTTCAACGGCGGCGCGCGCCAGATTCTCCCGCGTGAAGTTGGCCAGGGTCATTCCGTGCAGCGATCCCGTGGCGTCGGGAAGGTTCGGGGTCCGTTCCCCTTCAAAGTAGGGCACCAGGCTCAGCCCGCCGGCGCCGGCCGGGGCCGTCAATGCCAGCCGGGTCAGTTCCGGAAGGCTTACGGACAGCAGCGCTGCGGTGGCATCCAGGACCCGTGAGGCATTGAGCGTGGCTGTTAGCGGCAGGAAGTGGCCGGTGGCATCGGCAAATCCGGCCACCAGACCGGTGGCGTCGGCGGAAGGATCGTCGGTCACCGCAAACACGGTGCCGGAGGTGCCTACGGACACGACGACGTCGCCCACCCCGGCTCCCACGCCCAGGGCGGCCCCGGCGTTGTCCCCGGTGCCCGGTGCAATGAGAGCGCCCGACGGCGTCCGCTGGTCCGCTTCCAGCGGCCCGAGCACCCGAGGCAGCAGCGGTACATGCCCCAGAGTCTGTTCCAGCACGGCGGGAAGATATTCGCCGGTGGCCGGTGACCAGTAACCGGTTCCTGACGCATCCGAGCGGTCGGTGCGCAGCGCCTCGAGCCCGGCGCGGCCGCTGCCCGGGCCGTAGCCGGCCAGCCGCCAGCTCAGCCAGTCGTGCGGCAGGCAGACCGCGGCCGTTCGGGCAGCATTTTCCGGTTCGTTCTCCGCCAGCCAGCGCAGCTTGGCCGCAGTAATCGAGGCCACCGGCACGGTGCCGGTCTCTTCCGCCCAGTAGGCCGCGCCGTCGGGTCCGGCCTCGGAGACCATCTTGTCTGCCGCCGCCGCGGAACGCACGTCGTTCCACAGCAGGGCCGGGCGGACGACCGCACCGTCCTCGTCGAGGCACACCATGCCGTGCTGCTGGCCGGAAACCGCCACGGCCTCGACGTCGTCGAGCCCGCCCGCTGCCTGGATCGCTTCCTGCAGGGCCCGCCACCAGATTTCGGGATCGATTTCGGTGCCCTCGGCATGCCGAGCGGTTCCGGAGCGGACCAGGGCGCCGGTGGCGGAATCCCGAATGACCACTTTGCAGGACTGAGTGGAGCTGTCCACTCCGGCGACCAGTGCCATGGCGGTACCTTTCATAGTTTTCGGTGCAACTCTGCAAACACTGCTTCTCTTTAAACGCTGCTTATCTTTTGACACTGCAACGCCGGGCCCGTGGCAACGGACCCGGCGTTGCAGTACGGCGGCTCTTTAGCGGGCGCCCATGAGGTGTTCCAGCGCGAGCTGGTTCAACCGAACAAATCCGAAGGAGCGTTCGGCGGCCTTGTCGGCGTCGAAGTCTTCGAAGGACGAGGTGTCGGCCAGGAGGTCCGCGGTGCTTTCCCCTGCGGCCAGCGTGGGCTGGCCCAGCTCGAATACACCGGAGGTGGTCAGCGCTTCCTGGACCTCGGGGTCTTCGCGGAAGGAGAGGGCACGTTCCTTGAGCAGGAGGTACATGGACATGTTGGCCTTCGCGGATTCCCAGACGCCGTCATAGCCTTCGGTGCGGGAAGGCTTGTAGTCGAAGTGGCGGGGACCCTCGTAGTGCGGGCCGCCGTTGGGGAAGCCGTTTTCGAGCAGGTCCACCGTGAAGAAGGCGCTGGTCAGGTCGCCGTGGCCGAACACCAGATCCTGGTCGAACTTGATGGACTTCTGCCCGTTGAGGTCAATGTGGAAGAGCTTGCCGGCCCACAGTGCCTGGGCGATGCCGTGGTTGAAGTTCAGCCCGGCCATCTGTTCGTGGCCTGTTTCCGGGTTCAGGCCGACGATGTCGCCGTGCTCCAGCTCGTTGATGAAGGCCAGCGCGTGGCCGACGGTGGGCAGGAAGATGTCGCCGCGGGGTTCGTTGGGCTTGGGCTCCAGCGCAAGGCGGAGGTTGTAGCCCTTCTCCTTGACGTAGCCGGCGACGGTGTCGACGCCTTCCTTCATCCGGTCGTAGGCGGCGGCGAAGTCCTTGGAGCCGTCATACTCGGAGCCTTCACGCCCGCCCCACATGACGAAGGTTTCAGCACCCATTTCGGCGGCCAGGTCCATGTTGGCCATGACCTTGCGCAGCGCGAAACGGCGGATGGAGCGGTCATTGGAGGTGAAACCGCCGTCCTTGAACACCGGATGGCTGAAGAGGTTGGTGGTGACCATGGGAACCTTGAGGCCGGTTTCGGCCAGGGCTGCCCGGAAGTTCTTGAGGATCTGCTCGCGTTCGGAGGCCGTGGCGTTGAACGGAATCAGGTCATTGTCGTGGAACGTGATGCCGTACGCACCCAGATCGGCGAGCCGGTGGACGGCCTCCACCGGATCCAGCTCCGCACGGGTGGGAACACCGAACGGGTCATTGCCGGTCCAGCCCACTGTCCAGAGGCCAAAGGTAAAACGGTCGGAAGGTGAGGGCGTCGTTGTCACAATTCACTCCAAAAGCCGATATTAGTTGGGAACAACAACTTATGGCTCCCGGGCTCCGCTGTCAATGCCTTCTGCTTCCTTAGATGCGCCCGTCAACCCTCCCTGGACCATATTTCTGTCTCCCCACAACAAAACCGGACATCCGCGTCCACATGGGGTTACGCTGAGAAACGGTCCGGTTTGCGGTCCGGAACAACGCAGGCAAACAACTTCCCGGCAGAAACGGCAGAGCATGCACAACGGCACCCCCTCCGGCACGGAGAGTATCCGCGCGCAGAACCTCTCCCGTGTCCTGACCCTCCTGCACCGCCGCGGACCGCTCTCCCGTGCCGATCTGACCCGCCTGTGCGGTTTTAACCGCTCCACCGTGGGCGCGCTCGTGGCCGAACTCGGCGAACTGGGACTCGCGTATGAGACGGAGCCGCCGGCCCTCAAACGGGTGGGCCGGCCCAGTCCGCTGGTTCACGCGAACAATCGCATTGCGGCCATTTCCGTGCATCCCGACGTCGATGCGGTCACGGTGGGCGTGGTGGGGCTGGGCGGCAAGGTCCACCGCAGGGTCCGGTACGACGCCGGGTCCCTGCCGTCGGTGACGGAGACCGTCAACATTTCCAAGGCAGTGGTCGAAGGCATGCAGACCGAGCTGGCGGGCATGACCCGCGTAATCGGAGTGGGCGCAGCCGTGCCGGGACTGGTCAACAGCACCGACGGTTCCGTCCTGCTCGCCCCGCACCTGCAATGGGCCAACGAGCCGCTCGCGGCAGCCCTGAGCACCGGCCTGGGATTACCGGCGCGCGCCGCAAATGATGCCAATCTCGGCTCCCTGGCCGAAAGCCTGTTCGGTGCAGCGGTGGGAGCGTCCGACGTCGTGTATCTCAACGGCAGCGCCAGCGGCATCGGCGGCGGCGCAATGGTGGGCGGCGTTCCGCTCCGCGGGGCGGCGGGCTTCGCCGGGGAACTCGGCCACACCGTGGTGACCCCCGGAGGCACACCCTGCCATTGCGGGCGCCGCGGGTGTCTGGAAACGGAGGTCAGCCTGGGCAGGCTGCTGGCGCTTTTGGGGCTGGACCATGCTGATCAGGACCAGCTCGAAGACGCCATGACGCAGAACAGCTCCCCCGCGCTGATCGCCGAAGCCAACCGGCAGCTGGACCTGCTCGCGGAGGCCCTGGCCAACTTCGTGAACATCTTCAACCCGGGCACCATAGTGCTCGGCGGCTTCCTGGGCGTGCTGCACTCTTTCGTCCCCGGCCGTCTGGAGTCCGGGGTGTCGGCCGGTGCCATCGGCGGATTGGGCAGCAAAGTGTCCATCCGCCGCGCCGCCCTGGGCACGGATCTCCTGCTCGTGGGTGCTGCCGAGCTCGTGTTCTCCGGGCTGCTGGCCGATCCGGCGTCGGCGGGTTCGCTTTAGGGGTCCGGACCTGAGGAGACAGCACAAGCCCCACTGGTCCGGGCCTAAGCCCGCCGCCCCGTCCGGGCGAGAACCCGGCTGCAGCGGTCGACGACGCCGTCCGGAACCAAAACCGGCGGGCCGAAGAGCCCGGGCGCATAGGCCTGCCGGCCAAACACATCCATCGCCGCGTCCACGGCCTCCAGATCCGGGCCGGTCAGCTCGGCGTCCAGCCCTTGGGACACGGCGAGATCCCAGCGGTGCACAATAAGGTCGACGCCGTAAAACCCGGCGAGTGTCCCGCCAACGGTATCGGGCCCGAAATAGCCGTCAAATGCCCGCCCGGCGATGGCAGGATCGGCCAGCAGCCCGGACACGAGCCGTTCATGGCTGCGCCAGATCTCCCCCGGATCGCCGCCGTCGGGCATTCGGCCGGCGAGTCCGTGCTGGTCCAGGAATTCCCGCTGGGTGGACACCACGTGGTCCACGACGTCTCGGGCGGTCCATTCCGTGCACGGTGTAGCCGCGTTCCAATCACTGGTCCGGGCGGCCACCGAGCTGAACAAATCCGCGCGGCTGCGCCACACCTGCAAAGCTGTTTCCATGATTCCCTCCACGTATCGCCTGTCCTGGGCTAGGTTTTCCTCAACCTACTCGGCGCCCTGCAGGGTGTCTTGAACAAATCCGACAGCGACCGGGGTGTGAAACATGTTCGACGACGGCGGCGGAAGCGAAATCAGCAGAGGTCACCTGCGCGACGCGAACGACCGGTCATTCACCATCTACCGCTACGAGCCGGACCCGGCGGTGCAGCATTGGTTGCGCGTCTTCTGGATTCCGGTGTGGGAGGTGCCCGAAGGAGAGTCCCGCGAACAGCGGATCCTTACCTATCCCCTGTGCCTGCTGAGCATCTCCGCAGAATATGCGCGGCTGATTGGACCCCGGACGACGGCGGCCCGGGTGACGCTGAAGGGCAGCGGATGGACCTTCGGAGTGATGGTCCGGCCCGGTGCTGGCCGGACGCTGCTCGGCCGGGATGTTTCCACGCTGGCAAACCGCCACCTGGATCTGGCGGACGTCCCCCTCCTGGCTGATCTGGTGCCCGGCGTGCGTGAGCTGATGCGGGAGCATCCCGCCGTTCCCGAGGTGCATGTTGCCGTGCAGCAGCTGGTGGAGGAACGGTTCATGTTGCTTGGCCCGGACACCCGTGAGGCCGACCTGGCCAACCGCGTGGCGGCCCGGGTGGAAGAAGACCCGGGCATCGTCAGTGTTGCATCCCTCGCTGACGCCGTCGGTTTGAACGAGCGGACCCTGCAGCGGCTGTGCGGCCGGTTTTTGGGTGTCACTCCTCAGTGGCTGATCCGCCAGCGGCGGCTGCAGGACGCCGGGCAGGAGCTGAGGTCAGGCTGCGGTTCACTCAGCGGAATTGCAGCAGGCCTGGGCTATTCGGACCAGGCCCACTTCTCCCGCGACTTCCGCCGTGCCACCGGATGGACTCCCGGTGAGTTCGCAGCTCTGGCTGATCCGCTGAGGAGCGCCAGGCGCCCATAGGCCGTTTAGCCGGATAGTGCCTCGAGCGAGTTCTGGACTTAGTGCGCCCGCGGGGTCCGATGGAACATTGTCGCCTGCACGGCCAGCAGGATGACGGCTCCCAGCACTCCAGCAGCGGTCATGGAAGGCCCCAGCGTATACAGGTTCAGCCGCAGCTCCTGGGATTGTGTCTCGGGCAGTCCGGAACCCGAGGCCTGAGCCTGGTAATCGTCCCACGGGGAAGCGACGAACCCGAAGAGCCACCCCAACCCCAGGACCAGCATCAGTGCGACCAGGGCCCAGGCTGCCCAAAGGCTCCAATTGCGGCGCTGCTGCGGCGAAGGATCCGCAGACGCCGAAGCGGTGACGTTCGCCATGCCGGTGGAGTCCGGATTATCGACGGCCCCGTACGGCGGACCCGCGGTGTGGCCGGCTTCGACCTGCCGTCCGCCGCCATCATCGATCACTTCCACCCAGTCTCCGGCGCGTCCCGGTTCAGGCCGGGCGTAGCGTCGGTATTCCTCTTCCGGTGTGCGCTGTTGGTTTCCCATGCGGGGAGCCTAGCCCAAAGCGCTCCGGGGCCAGCTCCAACACGCGAGCATCCTGGAGGGACGGTATCCGTTACCGAACCGGCATACCTGCGGCCGCGGCCACGGAGTCACGGGCTGTTGCTCCCACGCCGATCAGCGTGGCTGATGCCGGTCCGCACCAGTCTCCGTAGCCAAGGAAGAACAACCCGGGGCTGTCGACGGATTGGGCGGGCAGCTGGGCATCAGTCGCCGGAACACCGTTCCGCAGGGTCAGGCCCAAAGGCTGCAAGTGCTGCAGGTCCGGCCGGAAGCCGGTGCACCAGATGATGACGTCTGCATCCAGCTTGCCTCCGTCCTCCTCCTGCACTCCCCCGGGAAGAAGGCGGGCAAACATCGGCCGGGCGTCCAACAGCCCGGCGTCACGGGCCTTCCGCACCGCCGGAACGGCAACAATGTCTCCCAAGGAAGCGACCCCGCCGGTTCCGGGTTCCCCGGCAGCGAGAGCTTTCACCCGGCGGGTGGCGATGTCGAACAGTGCCCGGCCGTCGACGTCGTCGGGCAGGTACCGCGGCGGCGTCCGGGTCACCCAAGTGACATGGGCGGTCGGGACAAGGTCCGCGGCGATCTGAGCTCCGGAATTGCCGCCGCCCACCACCACGACGTTTCGTCCCGCGTAAGACTCCGGACCCCGGTAGCCGGCGGTGTGCAGCTGCTGTCCGGTGAACCCGTCACTTCCAGGCAACCGCGGAATGTCCGGGGTGTTCCAGCTTCCGGTGGCGTTGATGACCACCCGGCTGGTCCACCGCCCGTGGTCGGTATCAACGATGTATCCGCCGCCCTCACCCATGCGAACAGCTTCCACCCGGACCGGGCGGTGCACCGGCAGGTCATAGCGCGATTCATAGGTGCGAAGATAGTTCGCGACATGGTCGGCGGAGGGGTTGCCTTCGCCCTGCCAGGCAGGCATCTGGTAGCCGGGCAGGGAGCTGTAGGCGGCCGGGGAGAACAGTTCCAGACTGTTCCAGTAGTGCTGCCACGCACCTCCGGGCTCCGCGTTGGCGTCCAGGATGGCAAAGGTTGGAGCCGGACCGGAGCGGCCCGAGGCCTCGTCCCGCCGCAGCCGGTTCAGGTAGAACCCCGCGGCGAGACCGGCCTGGCCGCCCCCGATCACCAGGACATCAACATCCCGCCCCGAGTTGACGGGCAATCAGCTCTCCCGAGCCGCGGAGCGGCCGTGTTCCAGTCCGGTGGGAATACCCAGGAACTGCGGTTCGGGTGCGCTGCAGCAGGACGACGCCGCCGGGGCAGGTTCCGGTGCCGCTTCGGGAGCGCCGCAGCACGACGACGACGCTTCCGGTTCCGCTTCGGGTACACCGCAGCAGGCCACTGCTTCCGCTGCCCCGTCAGCAGGCGCATCACAGCTGCCGCCAAGGTCCGTGGAGCAGACGCCGGTTTCGGGCAGGACCAGCTGAACGTCGTCGGCGGCCTGCTGGTCTCCGGCCAGGGCGGCGGCGATGGAACGGACCTGCTCGTAGCCGGTGGCCATCAGGAACGTGGGGGCACGTCCGTAGGACTTCATGCCGACAATGTAGAAGTCCTTCTCCGGATGGGAGAGCATCTTGGCGCCGTGCGGTGCCACGGTTCCGCAGCTGTGGAACTCGGGGTCGATCAGCGGACCGAGTTCCCTGGGTGCCTCAACGGCAGGGTCAAGGTCCAGCCGGATTTCGCGCAGCAGGTCCAGATCCGGACGGAAACCGGTGGCGGGCACCAGCAGGTCCACGTCCAGCTGCTTCTCGCCGTCGGGCGTATTACCGATCACGGCGAGGGTATCGGAGGTTTTGAAGCCGGTGATGGTGAAGGAGGTGTGGAGCTCGATCCGGCCGTCCGACACCAGGGTGCGCAGCCGGCTTCCCAGCGCGCCGCGGGCGGGCAGGCCGTCCAGGTCGCCGCCGCCGTAAACCCCGTTAGCGGAGGCGCTGCGGATGGCCCAGCTGATCCGGGTGCCGGGTTCCTGCTCCGCCAGTTCGCCCAGCGCCAGCAGGGTGTTCGCGGCTGAATGGCCGGCGCCGACCACCAGGACGTGTTTGCCGGCAAACCGGGCGCGGTCGCGGCCAACGACGTCGGGCAGCGGGCCGGTGATCAGCCCTGCCTCAAACGCGTCGGTTTCCCCGACGGCCCGCAGCCCTGCCTGGCCCAGCGGGTTCGGAGTGTGCCAGGTGCCGGAGGCGTCGATGACGGCGCGTGCCCGGTAATCGGTGACCGCACCCTCTGCGTCTTGCACCCGGAGAAGGAACGGCGTGTTCTCCCGGCCGCCGGTGCGGGTCTTGTCCAGTCCCTCGCGGCTGACGGCGAGAACCCGGGTGGAGGTGTGCAGTGCGTCGGCGATCGCGGGGACGGCGGCCAGCGGTGACAGATACTGCTCATGGAGCTCGGCGCCGGTGGGAAGGGTTTCGGCGTCCGGTTCCTGCCACCCCGTGGGGACGAGCAGGCGGCGGGCAGCGGCGTCCACGTCGTACTGCCACGGCGAGAACAGGCGGATGTGGCCCCAGGATGCGACGGCGGAAGCGGGTGTGGCGCCGGCTTCGAAGATGATCGGGGTCAGGCCGCGTTCGAGCAGCTCTGCGGCGGCGGCTAGGCCCACGGGTCCGGCGCCGATCACGGCGACGGGAAGTTCGGAAATGTCGGTGTTCTCAGGCATGGTGTTCTCCTTTATGCGTGCTCGGGCAGCAGGTCTGCAATCAGATCCTGAATCCGGGCCTTGATGTCGTCCCGGATGGGCCGGACCGCTTCCACGCCCTGTCCGGCGGGATCCTCGAGTTTCCAGTCCTCGTAGCGTTTGCCGGGGAAGATCGGGCAGGCATCGCCGCAGCCCATGGTGATCACGACGTCGGACTCCTGCACGGCCTCGGTGGTCAGGACCTTCGGCAGTTCCGCGGACATATCGATCCCGTCCTCTGCCATGGCCGCCACGGCGGCGGGGTTAACGGAGTCTGCGGGTGCGGAGCCGGCGGAGCGGACCTCGATCCGCCCCTGGCCCAGGGTGCGCAGGTATGCGGCGGCCATTTGCGACCGGCCGGCGTTGTGTACGCAGACAAACAGAACGGAGGGCTTGGCTGTGGTTTCGGTGGTGCTCATCGGTTCGTCATTTCTGGAGAGGCGGGTGCGGCGGAGGGCCAGTACTTTTTCTGCGCCCACAGGGCAACGTAAACCAGGGCCACCAGCACCGGGACTTCGATCAGGGGCCCAACGACGCCGGCCAGGGCCTGCCCGGAGGTCACCCCGTAGGTGCCGATGGCCACGGCGATAGCCAGTTCGAAGTTGTTGCCGGCGGCGGTGAACGCCAGTGTAGTGGTGCGCGGGTAGCCCAGGTTCAGGATCTTGCCGAGCAGCATGCCGACGCTGAAGACAACCACGAAGTACACCAGCAGCGGCAGTGCGATCCGGGCGACGTCGAGCGGGTTCGAGGTGATTTCGTCCCCCTGCAGGGCGAACAGCAGCACGATGGTGAACAGCAGTCCGTAGAGAGCCCACGGTCCCAGCTTCGGCAGGAACGTACCCTCGTACCAGTCGCGGCCCTTCGCTTTTTCGCCGAAGGTGCGGGTCAGGAATCCAGCGAGCAGCGGGATGCCCAGGAAGATCAGGACGCTGAACGTGATGGCCCAGAAGGAGAACTCAACACTGGTGGTTTCCAGTCCCAGCCAGCCGGGCAGCACCTGCAGGTAGAACCAGCCCAGGGCACCAAAGGCCAGGACCTGGAAGACGGAGTTGATCGCCACCAGCACGGCGGCGGCTTCGCGGTCCCCGCAGGCCAGGTCATTCCAGATCATCACCATGGCGATGCAGCGGGCCAGGCCCACAATAATCAGTCCGGTGCGGTACTCGGGCAGGTCCGGCAGGAAAATCCAGGCCAGCGCAAACATGAAGGCCGGCGCGGCCACCCAGTTCAGCACCAGCGAGGTGACCATCAGCTTCCGGTCTGCCACCACCTTGGAGGTTTCGTTGTAGCGGACCTTGGCCAGCACCGGATACATCATCACCAGCAGGCCGACGGCGATGGGCAGGGACACGTTGGCGACCTTGACCGAGTCCAGGGCTGGGCCGATGCCGGGGACCAGACGGCCCAGCAGCAGGCCGGTCACCATGGCGGTCAGGATCCACACGGGCAGGAAGCGGTCCAGGGTCGACAGCCGGGCAGTGACCTGACCGGTTTGGGGTGGTGTGGCGGGGATGCTCACGTAACTCCTTGAGGCAATTGAGACAGCAGGCATCGAGAAAGATCGATATCCTTCAATCCCGAGTATTCTCCCAGACATCGACGGATGTCAATCTAGGTGCATAATGGACGAGTGACCACCGTTCAGACAGCCACCGATCCCGTCGCCGAAGCCTGCTGCACGCCGGTAACATCCGAAGCGCTCAGTGCCGAGGATGCCCAGCGTTTCGCCCAGCTGCTCAAAGCCGTGGCGGAACCGACGCGGCTGCGCCTGGTCTCCCTGATCGCCGCACAGGAGAACAAGGAAGCGTGCGTCTGCGATCTCACCGAGCCGGTCGGCCTGGGCCAGCCCACCGTGTCGCATCACCTGAAGATCCTCGTGGACGCCGGCATCCTGCACCGCGAAAAGCGGGGAGTCTGGGCCTACTACTCCATCATCCCGGGGGCACTGGAACGGGTTGCCGCCGTCCTCTCACCGCGGTAGACAGGGTCCGGAGGCCGTCCGGCTTACTGTCTCGGAGCGTCCTTTCGCGCAAGGTCATCCTCAAGTTCCTTGCTCCAGGCACGGGCGTACAAGCCGAGTGCAGCCTCATCACGCACGGAGATGCCCAGGCGGTTGAGCAGATGCCTGCCCTGGGTCATGCTCATCTGCTGCGCACTGCGGCTGACCCGCGCCTTGTACGCGCCGTAGAGGTACTGGTCGACAGCACGCACCCAGCGCTTGCGCCAAACGTCAACGGAAGGCTCAGAGGCAAGGGCGGCCATGATCCGGTGGGCAGGAACAATCCGCGGAGCAAGCTGGTCCTTCAGCATCTGGCGCGCGTGCTCCGAGCGGAGGCCGTAGGAAGCAGTGCAGCTGCGCAGGTGCGTGTCCCAGTAGTACGTCCAGCTCACTGTCCGACGGTCAGCCCACACAGCTGACCGCGGCCCCCGCATCATGCTGTGGCACGTGTCGAAGAGCAGCAGTGCGGCCAGCGGCGAGCGCATGTTGCTGCCGGGGAAACGGCCGACCGCCCAAATAGCCAGGTCAGAGGAAACCTCCGCGATCTCGCCCGCCAGCTCCATACCTTGTATGCCACCGTACTTTGCCACTAGTGGTTCCAGTTGCCGTGGCACCGGCCCCGCCCATGGCGGGGTGAATGCCTTGGTTTGGGTTTGAGCAAGCTTTACGGAGCCAAGCGTCGGGCCGGACCGGAGAGCCAGCGCGTTGGCAAAGTCCCACACACGGTCCACCACGTCGGCGGGGGCCACCACATTCATGTTTAGGGAGGGGCTGTTCTCATCTTCGCTGCGTGAGAAGCCCACCCGGCCGGCACCCCAGTTCCGCGCCTGCGCGCTCAGCGGCGCAACAACATGCTTGACCCACCCGTCACACGACCCCTTCTCCTCCGGTTCAATAGTCATGGCCCACCAAAGGCTGGTCTTTCCGGCCCGCTGCCTGCCGGATCTGTCCGCTGACCCTTCAACTGTCCTCGGTATCGTGGTGTGACTCATTCCATCCTCCGGATTCATGGCTGCCCAGGCGGCACTGTCTGAACTCGAAAGCGTGACACAGAAACCGCGTAAGCCATGTCCAAGCGAAAACAAAGCGTGACCTGCACGAAGTTCTCTCTTGAAAGCCGCTCACCGGCTGCGTAGTGTTTCAAAGTTGGCCGAAGATCCCGGCGTGCCCGGCCCGCACCGGAACGTCGCCTGCCATCCGCTCCGGCCGGAACGGAGCCAGCATCGGATGCCGCCGTCCGCTGAGGATTTCCCGCGCCAGCAGCTCACCGGCAATCAACCCGAGAGTCGCTCCGGAATGCGTAAACGCCACGTAGCATCCGGGCAGCCCGGTCAGCTCCCCCAGCACGGGCCGGCCGTCGCCGGGCACCGGCTTCAACCCGATCCGCCAGCTCTGTGCCACCAGCCGCGGGTGGCCGGCAAGCAGAGCCGAGGCCTCGTCCACCAGGTCCAGCACCACCTGCGGATCCACCGACCAGCCGCCGTCGTCGTTGGGTGTGATCTGATCCAGATACCAGGTGGAATCCATCGCGAGCCGGGAGCCCGGATGCGGCCGCACGGATACCCGCGGAGTGTTCAGCACTGCCCTGAGGCCGTGCGCCTTGGGCTCGGTCACCACCAGCATGGCCAGATCCGATCCGTCCTGCAGCTGCACGCCCAGCCCATCAAGCAGGGCGGGAGTGCCGGCACCGGCGGCCACCAGCACCACGTCAGCCGGACACACTTCCCCGGATTCAGTGCGGAGCCCGACGGCGGCGCCTCCTTCCACGATCACGGAGGCAGGTCCCGCTGCGGTGACCAAGGTTCCGCCGAGCAGCGCGAATTCTGCCAGCAGGTGCCGGATGAGGTGTGGCAGGCTCACCCAGCCCTCGCCGGGATTGAACAGCACTTCCGCCGGCAGAGCCGCCGGGTCCAGGCCGGGGGCCACGCCGGCCACGCCGCTCGCCGGAACCAGCCGTGCGTCATATCCGCGGTCCCGCTGCGCCTCGCACCTGTCCGCGAGCGCACCGCCGTCCCAGTACACGCCGCCGTCGAAGCGGAGCCAGTCGAGGTCAGGGTTTTCCGCGAGCAGGGTCCGGTAACGGTCCATGCCGGCCAGCCGCAGCTGGTGATACTCCGGCGGATAGCCGCCGCCGGAGTTCAACCACGAAAGGGAGCGACCCGATGCGCCGCTGGCAGGATGCGCGTCCGTCACCAGGGTGACGGATGCGCCGCCGCGCAGCAGCTGCACCGCCGCGGACACCCCCAGGATCCCGGCGCCGAGCACGGCGATCTGCGGCCCGCTCCCGGCACTCCCGGCCGCGGTGCCCCCGGCAGCGGAAGAACTCACAGCCGCACCTCAGATCTCGCCCAGGGCCATCTGCGCCGACAGGTACTCCGCCTGCCGGATCGCCAGAGCCACAATGGTCAGCGTGGGGTTTGCCGCGGCCCCCGTGGTGAACTGCGAGCCGTCGGAAATGAACAGGTTCGGCACGTCATGGGTCTGCCCGAACCCGTTGCACACCCCGTCCTCCGGCCGCAGGCTCATCCGCGCGGTGCCCATGTTGTGGGTGGAGGGATACGGCGGGGTCCGCACCACCGAGGTCGACCCCACCGCTTCATACAGCGCCTGTCCCTGCCCGTAGCCGTGTTCGCGCATGGCGACGTCGTTGGGATGGTCGTCGAAGTGCACGTTGGGCACCGGGAGTCCCAGCGGGTCGGTGACCGTGGTGTTCAGCGTGACCCGGTTGGTTTCCTGCGGCATGTCCTCCCCCACAATCCACATGCCGGCGGTGCGCCGGTAGCCGTCCAGGATGGAGGCAAAGCCCGGGCCCCACGCCCCGGGATCCACGAAGGACGCCAGAAACGCCGGACCGAGCGAAATGGTCTCCATGTAATAGCCGCCGGCGAACCCGCGGTCCGGGTCATGCCGGGACTCGTCCGCGATCAGACCTGCCATGGTCTCGCCGCGGTACATGTGCACCGGCGCCTCGAACTGGGCATACACCGAACCGGTGGTGTGGCGCATGTAGTTCCGCCCCACCTGGCCCGAGGAATTCGCCAGCCCGTCGGGAAACAGCGGCGAGCCCGAGAGCAGCAGCAGCCGCGGCGTTTCGATCGCGTTGCCCGCCACCGCCACCACCCGCGCCTTTTGATGATGCAGCTGCCCGTCGCCGTCGGCGTACACCACCCCGTCCACCCGACCCTCGGGGGTGGAGGTGATCTGCACGGCCTGGCTGTCCGGGCGCAGGTCCAGCCGGCCGGTCTTCAAGGACTTGGGAATCTCGGACACCAGCGTGGACCATTTGGCGCCGGACTTGTCGCCCTGGAAGTTGAAGCCGTCCTGCACCGAGGCCGGCCGTCCGTCATAGGGTTCGGCGTTGGTGGCGTAGGGGCCGGTGGCAAAGTGACGGTAGCCCAGCTTTTCGGCACCGTTGGCGAACACCTTGTAGTTGTTGTTCGCCGGCAGCGGCGGCCTGCCGTGCACATGGGTGGAACCCATCTTCCGCTCGGCGCGGTCGTAGTAGGGTTCCAGGTCCTCCAGGGTGAGCGGCCAGTCCAGCAGGTTCGCGCCGTCGATCCGCCCATACGTGGTGCGCGAGGTGAACTCGTGCGCCTTGAACCGCGGCGTGGCTCCGGACCAGTGCGTGGTGGAGCCGCCCACGGCCTTGACGATCCAGGCGGGCAGGTTCGGGAAGTCGCGGGCGATGCGCCAGGTCCCGGAGGTGGTGCGCGGATCCAGCCAGGCCATCTGGTTGAATGCTTCCCACTCGTTGTTCACGTAATCCGCGTTGGTCAGGAACGGTCCGGCTTCGAGCAGCACCACCTTCACGCCCTTTTCCACCAGTTCGTGGGCAAGCGTGCCGCCGCCGGCTCCGGAACCAATGACGACGACGACGGAGTCGTCGTCGAGCTCAAAGTGCGCCGACTCCGCCAGCGGATCCGCGGACCCCGTCGGCCGGAAACTGCTGATGCCCTCGCTCATTTGCTTCCTCCTCCGCGCTGCCGGGATGCCTGGGCTCCGGTACCCGATTCCGGAGCCGGTCCTGCCGCTCTGGCGGCCGCCGAACCTGCCGCGGCATCGCGGTCCGGGGCGCTGTCGGCGTTTCCGGCGGTGGTTTCGCTGCCGCCTGCGCCTGTGCCGGCTGTTCCTGACTGGCCGGGCCGCAGCACCGGATACGGCAGCGGCCCGGTGTCGGGAACGGAGCCGTCCGGCGCTTCGATCCGGGGGGTGGGCAGCCAGTCCAGGTCGGCGAAGCCGCGGTGCAGGTACCCGCCCTTGTCAAAGGACGGTCCCTCGTAGCCGAGCACTTCCCAGACCTGCGGATCGTCGTAGAGGTTCAGTACCGTGGTGCGGCGGATGAAGCCGAAGAACTCCAGGTCGGCCACCCGGCGCAGCACGGCCAGCGCCCGCTCGTCGGTCAGGTCCAGGAACGGTTCCTCCGACTGGGCTCCCAGCGCAATAAGCCCCTGGGTCAGGACTACCCGGAACCAGGTGGAGGCGTCGGCTTCCGTGACAATCCGGCTGGTCATCCGCTCATAGGCTTCATCGGGGAAGTCCGGATGCGGAAAGGCTGTTTTGATGATGCGTTTGAGGATCGCGCGGGCTTCCGGGGTGAGGGTGGTTTCGTTCAGGGTGGGGTATTTGGCCGGGTATGTCATGTGCTTCTTCCTCCTGCTGGCGGGATGAGGATGCCGCGGCCGGTGAGTTTTCCGGCGTCGAGGTCATGCATGGCCTGGACGGCGTCGTCCAGGTCGTAGGCGGTGGTGTGCAGGGTGATGTCCCCCTGGGCGGTGAGGGTCATCAGTTCCACCAGGTCCTGATAGGTGCCCACCAGGTTGCCCACCACGGAGATTTCCCGCGAGATCAGCTCGATGGTGGGAATGCGGACCTCGCCGCCGTACCCGATGGAGTAGTAGCTGCCCCGGTTGCGGAGCATTTCCAGGCCCTGTGCCTCCGTGCCGTGCTCTCCCACGAAGTCGAAGACCACGTGCGCTCCCCCGTCGGTGGCTTCTCGGACGGCGGCGGTGTCCGGGCTGCGCAGCACGGTGTCCGCGCCCAGGCCGGAAGCGAGTTCCAGGGCCGCTTCGGAGGTGTCGATGACGGTGATGGCGGCGGCGGTGAGCGCTTTGAGCGACTGCACGCCAATGTGCCCCAGGCCGCCGGCGCCGATCGCTACAGCCTGAGTTCCCGGATACAGCAGCGGCGCTGCCTTGCGGACCGCGTTGTAGGCGGTCAGGCCGGCGTCGGCCAGTGCTGCAATGTCCGCGGGCCGCAGGGACGGGTCCAGCTTCACCACGGCGCGGGCGTTGGTTTTGAGCTGTTCAGCCATGCCGCCGTCGGTGTTCAGTCCCGGAAACAGGGCGTTCTCACAGTGCGAGTCCTGCCCCTCCCGGCAGGCGGAGCACAGTCCGCAGGTCACCAGCGGATGCATGATGACGGTGTCTCCGGGGGCCACGTTGGAAACGGCGGACCCCACCTCGCGGACCCAGCCGGCGTTTTCATGGCCCAGAATGTAGGGCAGCTGCGGATGCTGGATCGCGTCCCACTGGCCTTCGATGACGTGCAGGTCCGTGCGGCACAGGCCTGCGGCGCCCACGTCCACGATCACATCCCAGGGGCCGGTGATTTTTGGCTCGGGTACCTCGTCTATGTGTGGATCTTCGCCGTAGCGGTGCACCCGGACAGCTTTCACGCCGCACTTCCTTCCCCGTTGAATTCGGCCAGCTCAAGTTGGCCGGCTCAACTTGGCCGGCGATTGACGTCGGCGTCCGTCCCAGTCTTGTCCGGGCGCGGTGCAGGGTCAACGGGTAGGAGAAATTGTCGGATCGGGTGGTGCGCTCAATCGAGTGTCGAGAAAATGCCCCACACCCCGCCGAGTGTGCAGACAATGCCGCTTCCAGGCCGGACTACGGACTACGACGCGACAAACCCCAGGTTCTTGTCCACAACGTTCATCAGCGGCCGGCCCGCCTTCCAGGCGTCGAGGTTGTCCGCGAACTGCTGCGCCAGCGCCGGCAGCTGCTTGTTGGCGTCTCCGGAGAGGTGCGGGGTGACGAGCACGTTCGGCAGTTCCCACAGCCCGCTGTGTCCTGGCAGCGGCTCGGTCTCGAAGACATCCAGGGCTGCTCCCGCCAATTTTCCGGCGCGCAGCGCGTCCTCCAGCGCCGCCTCATCGGCCAGGGCTCCCCGGCCCACGTTGACCAGCACCGCCGTCGGCTTCATCGCCGCCAGTACGTCACGGCCCAGCATCTTCCGGGTTGCCGGCGTCAGCGGCGCGGCCAGCACCACGTAGTCAAAGTTTCCGGCGACGGGGGCGAAATCTTCGCTGGCATGGACCGTGCCAAAGTCGGGGTCGCCGGTGCGGGCGGTGCGGCCAAGGCCCTGCACCCGCATCCCGACGGCGGTGAGCAGCGCGGCGGTGCAGCGGCCAATGCTGCCGGTGCCGGCCACCAGCACGGAAGCCCCCGCCAGATCCGTGGTGGGGTACCGCTGCCACTGCCGTTGCTGCTGCTGTGCCGCTGCCCGGCCAAAGTCCTTCGCAAAGTGCAGCACCGCTCCCAGCACGTGTTCGGCCATGGCCCGGTCAAAGATTCCGCGCGCATTGGTCAGCACAACGTCGGAGGCCACCAGCTCGGGGAAGAGCAGCTTATCCACCCCTGCGGCCGGAACATGGATCCACTGCAGCGAGTCCGCGGCCGGCCACGCCTGCCGGACGCCGTCGGCGAAGAAGTCCCAGAGGTAAAGGATGTCCGCCCCGGCCAGGGCTTCCGGCAGGCCCGCGGCGCCGGTGATCCGGACCTCGGCAACCTGCTCAAGCGCGGCCAGCCCGTGAACGGGTTCGTTACCGGCAAGGACTGCGATGACGGGTTGAGGCTGCATGGGTTCAACCCTAAGGGCAGGACGGCGTCCGGATAAAAGGAATGCCGCCGGACAGAAAGAACCGGCCGGTGCGAAGGGCACCGGCCGGTTCCTGAGGGACTGCGGCTAGACAGCCGGCAACTTACTTGGTGACAAGTTCCAGCGTGTAGTCGACCTCTTCGCCGCTGCCGTCACCCTTCACCAGCTCCACGGAAAGTTCCTGTCCCATTCCGGCGCTCAGCGGAATGGTCAGTTCCTCGTCGTCATTGGTGACGGGTACCTTGTGCGTTTTCCCGTCAAGGGTCAGCACGAGGGATCCGGGCTTGTCCCAGGCCCCCATGTAGCCCTCGGCGGTGACCACCAGTTCCACGTTGGCGCCCTTGGGTACGTCCAGGACGTGTGTCTCGGTGGGACCGGGGTATTCGTCGAGGGTGAGGTAGTTGTACTGCAGCGTCTCGAAACCGTCGATCGCGGAGGGCGCCACCTGTTCCTGGATTGTCACGGATCCGGAGTGTTTGACGTCGTTGCCCTTGGCGGCGAATTCGTCGGCCCACTCATCACCGGCGAAGATGACCACCTTGTACTCTCCGGCGGGAGTTTCATCAGCGAAAAGCTCATCCGATGACGTGATCTCTTCCTTGCCGTCCTTGGAATAGACGGTGTAGCTGCTGTAGCTGTCCCCGCCGCCCTCGCCCTGCAGCGCGGTGTCCTCCTCCAGCTTCAGCGTCATCACGGCGTAGCCGGCCGAGTTGAACTCCAGATCCGTCTCCTCGTCCAGGGTCATGGTTCCGGCAGCATCCTCGCTCCGGGCCAGGTCCAGCATGGCCAGGGCCTGCTCACGGGTGATGGTATCCATCCACTGCAGGGCCAGGTCGGTGGTGGTGTCCATGATGCTGACTTTCCATTTGCCGTCTTCCTTGACGCTGGACAGGCCCAGCTGCGGGAACGCGCGCATGATGGCTTCGTCGTCGAAGCTTCCGTTGGTCATCACATAACCGGACTCGCCGCGGCAGTATTTCTCCGGCCCGGATTCCATGCAGTCCGCGGTCAGGGACAGGGCGTCCCCGTCGGCCTCCATTTTCAGTTCTTCCACCAGCGCGCGGCCGCGGTCGCCGTCTTTCTCGGCGTCCTTGAAAGTGTTGGCCGTGATCTCCAGGCCGGAGTCGATGCCGCCGTCCATGGCTTCGTCCAGGGCGCCGCCGTAGTAGTGGACCGCGTTGCCTTCGTAGCTCATGAGGTACTTGCCCAGATCCGTGAACTTTCCGCTGTCCAGGATTCCCGGTACCGCGCCCACCAGGGCCTGGGCCGCTTCGGCCGGCGAGTCGGCGCCGTCCGTGGGTTCGGGCAGCGAACCGCGCTCGTTGCCGGTGAGCTGGAGAACCAGTTCCAGGCCGCTGTACATGGGGCTGACGTACCAGCGTCCGCCGTCCTTCACCGCGGCCACGCGCAGGCCCTCGCCCTCGATGTCCAGATCCGCCAGGTCAGCGGTCTCGTCAACGGGTTCCATCTCGCCGGAGGCTTCCAGACCTGAGCGGACGGCTCCGGTGGTCTGTTCCGGATCAATTTGCAGCCGCACGGTTCCCGAGGAGAAGTTCAGGACGGCCAGCTGGTCATCCACTTCGGTCACCGTGGGTTCCACGTTCTCGAAGGTGACGCTGATGCCGTCAAGGTTGATCTCGTCGTCGAACTCGTCCTCAACGGAATCTTCGCCCACCTTGTTGGCGGCCTCGAAGATGCCGAATTCCTCGACCTTGTCCATGAATCCTTCCTGGAACTTGTCCAGGGCTTCACGCTCCGCCGGTGCCACCATAGTGACCAGGCGAATGCCGTCCTTGGTCTCGATGGATTCGATCAGTTTCTCCGCAACCTGCTCGGGTGAGCCGGCTCCGCCGCGGATCATGTTCTGGATGAAGAGGAAGGTTCCAACGCCAACTGCCACCAGGACGACGGCGACGGCACCGAGGATGATGGCCTTGCGGTTGGTCTTCTTGCCGGATTCCGGGGTGTCACCGTCTGCCGGCCCTTCCGGACCTGAGCCGCCGCCGTCTCCCCCGCCGCTGCTGGGCGGTCCACTGTGACCGTCCCCGCCGGCCGGAGCCCCGTAACCGCCGCCGGGCTGCGCGGGCGCGGCGTGGCCCGGTCCGCCGGTTTCAATGATCCGGGTGGCCCCGGTGGAGGCAGCTGCACCCTGGGCCTCTTGGGTTTGGGGCGGCCCGGGTTGGGTTGCTTGGGTTTGGGGCGCCGCTGCCGGCGATGCTGCTTCCGGCTGGCGCGCGGCGGATTCCGGAGCCTCCGGCGGAACCGGCGTCACCGAAACGGCTCCGGTGGCTGTCCCCGCGGCCTGCGGTGAACCGGCGGTATCGACGGGCCGCCGGCAGTTGGCACAGAACTGCCACTCCGGCTGCAGTTTAGTGCCGCAGGACATACAGAAGTTCATTATTTTGTTTCCCCCATGATCAGTTCCGGGGCATGCAGAGTGACAACCCCCCGGAAATTACAGTGCAATATTTTGAGCCTAACAGAAGCTAATGGGGGCCCGAAAAGCACGTCTGCTGCCTGTGGATATCCGAATCCGTTCTTCCGCATTGAAGAAACCGTTCCGCCGCGGAAGGGAATTTGTCCCCGGAATTGTGCGCGGCCATTTTCGGCAGCAACCGCATTGTCTACGACGGGTGGTCCTCCATCCACTGCAGGAGATCACCGGTCAGTACCCGGTAACCTTCCTCGGTGGGATGCAGGACTTCCTGGGCAGCGGACACGGATGCTGCCGCGTTCAGGAGCGGCCCCAGGCGGGCGGTGACCACCAGCGGATCGGCGCTGCAGGCTCCGCGGCCGGCGAAGGAGTCCTCCAGCGCGTCCACGTACCGCACGTTGGGCAGCCCGGCAGCCGCCACCGATTGTTCGATGGTGCTGTTCAGGGCATCGGTGATGTCCAGCCCGAAGGACAATTCCTCCGGGGTGAGCCGCCCGCAGGCGTCCTGCCCCGGGTTCTGCGCCGCGTCGAAAAGCCGCGGATACGGCAGGACCAGAACCGGTGCCCCCCACGCGCCAAGCTCGGTGTACAGCTGGGTGAGCGGAGCCCGCAAATCCCTTAGTGTCTGTTTTGTTGCCTGCCGGAGCACGGCGTCCCCGGCGCACGACGTGTCCTCGACTATGCAGGCCTGCAGCAGTTCAGCAAAACCCGCGTCATTGCCGCCGATATACAGCAGCACCAGATCCGGACGGACCCCGCGCAGCTGATCCAGCTGCGCGGGAACGCCAGCGTTTCCGTGGCCCTGCATCTGCTGGGCCGAGCCCAGGGCGGAAATCCGGGCACGCGAGCAGGCGGCGTTGTGGATAACGGTGCTGTTGCCCGGTGCGGACAACAGCCCGGCCGCACTGCGGTGGCACAGACTGTCGGCCACCCCGTCCACCGGCTGATAGGAGCCGGCGCCTTCACCTGCGGCGAAGGAATCACCGAGCAGGACCACATCCGCCGGACCGCCGGTATTCCCGAGCAGAGCCGCCAGGCGTTCCCCGGTGTCCGCGGCAGCGGCATCGGCATCGGCATCGGGGGCAGATATATCTTTAGCCGCTGAGGAAGCCGCTGACGGTGTGCCGCCGTCGACCGCCGGACCGGTCGAGCAACCGGCCAGCAGCGTTCCCGCCAGCAGCAGACCCAGCGGCAGCCGTGGCAGCGGCGGCATCGCACCGGCCGCAGCCCTCTTCATCAACCGCGCTGGCGGAGCGCTTGATCGACTGCCGGATCGCCCAGCTCTGAAAGCCAGGCCAAAAGGGCCGGATACGTGGAAGGATTGGCCGCCACCGCGGGCCGGGCCAGCGGATGGTTCGCCGCGAGTTCCTGCAGCCGTGCCAGCGGAGTTCCCGGGTTGGCGGCCTCCGTCAGAACGTCAGGATCGACGACGACGGCGGCGGCCGCCGGCGCGGACTGCGCCGGGTTTGTGCCTCTGTCCACGGGGGCCGTCTCCTCAGATGCACGGTCGCCCTTGTCCGCCGGGGATCCTGCTTCTGCTTCGGTCACCGGCCGCTGGGGTTCGGCAGGCGCTTGGGCAGGTGCGCCGGCAAAGCTGAACCCGGACGCTTCGGATCCGGCGGCTGCGGGCAGGCGGCGGAACTGTTCACGGGAAGCGGCCGGCAGCCACAGCGCGGCCAGGAGTGCGGCCGGAACCACAAAGGTGAGCAGCATGATGACCGGGCCAAGATAGAAGTCTTCGTCCTGCACCACCCACACGATCAGAAGCACCAGGCCCAGGACAACCAGCAGTCCGGCGTAACCGCTGGGCATGATGTAGGCGGAACGGGGATCCTTGCCCGTGAGGCGCAGGGTGAGGATGGCTCCTGCCGTGAGCAGCAGGCCAAAGAACAGTGCAATCACCTGAGGAACGAGTCCACCGGAGTAGCCACCCACGGCGACCGTAATGACTGTGACGGCCGATCCCAGGGCGAGGACAGCGCTGAGGCCTGCCGCCAGAAAGAGCAGCGGCTGCAAAGTGTTACGGGTGTCTGTGGAGGCAACCTGGGACGCTTCGGTAAGACGTGCCACCGACGGAGCCGATACGGCGGCTCCAAACGCCATCCAGAAAAGGAGGGAGAAGCCGGGGACAAAGGCCGTGACGGACAGCTGCAGAAGGGTCAGATCTTCGAACAGGGCCAGCAGCGAGAGGAAACCGGAGCCCAGGGCCAGGGCAACACCCGCCCGCCGCCAGCCGTCGGACCGCTGATGAACCCGGACGGCGATGATCAACAGGACCGCAGGGCTGGCCAGCGCCATCAGTGTGGCCACGATTCCCCAGCCGGAGGACCCTGAGCCGCTGTAGGCCGCCCAGTAACGGATGATCTGAACCAGGGCCACCACGGCCGCCAGCGCGGCAACACCCAGGGTGACGTGGATCCAGCGCCGGTTCCGGGACTCATCCACGGCCCCCGGCGCAATTTCGGCGCGTCGCGGCTGCGCCGCCAGCAGTGCTCCGGCAAGCCCGAAGGCCACAGCCGGACCGAGAGCGGCAACGGCGCCGGGGTCGAAACGGTCGGCAGTGGTCAGACTGAGTGCGGTGTAGACCAGAACCATGAGCACGTACGGTGCATTGGCCAGCAGCTTGAGGTCCTGGATCCTGCGGTAGCCTGTCGCGGGCCCAAAAACGCCCGCCCGCCAGACATAGCTCAGACCCAGGGACAGCAGGCTGACGAGGGTGATCAGAACTACGTCCACCCGCGTGGCTGACTTGGATGTTCCGTCGCTGCCGTAGCTCCACGCCATGAACAGGGACATAATCAGGGCCAGGGCGGCGGCGCCGTCGCGGACGTAGTCGCTGAGCGGAATACCCGTGAAGGCGCTGGCTGGTTTCCGGACCCCGGCCGCACCCGCAGCGGACGGCTGTGCCGGGGAATAATCCTGCGATGCGGTGGATCCTTCCCCCGGAATGCTCCGCTCCCCCATCGCAGCTCCCTGTCCTGAGACGGGACCGCCGGCAGCGGCATATTCGGGCTGCCGCTGATAGTCCGGAACGGCTGCGTCGGCGGCGCCGGCCGCGGATGACGCCGTCGTCGGAACCTTGAGTACCGCGGCTCCGCAGCTCACACAAAAACGGGCTTCCGGAATCAGTTGTTGCCCGCATTGACCGCAGAATTTCATGGCAATCCCCCTTGATGATGGTTGGTCATTCGAAGGTCCGGCATGCGCACAAAAACCTTCGGGGAATAGCCGGGCAGCCGCCCGCGTCTGAGCGTAGGCACCTTGGGGAAACTCGTTTTGCATTTCCCCAGCAAAACGGGGAAACGACGAGTGCGTTCCCCCAACAACACAAAACTATTCCAGCGAGGAGCCTAACAGGATTCCACCCCTCAGCAGGAAAACAGGCGCCGCAGGAACCCGTCCTGGAATTCGAGAAGCATCGGAATAAGTAAATTGTCGGCAAATGATGCATGCGCCGGCCGCTGCTGTACCGGAGGGTCTCAAGGTCCAAGCTGCACGGTTCGGAACGCAACCAGTTCGAACCCGCCAATCCGGACGGAGAACACCGGCCAGTCCACCTTCGGCCTTCTCGTGCTCGTGTTTGATCCGCCCACAAGGTCCTGCTGCTCATGTGCCATGCGCTGGCGGTCTCTTAGCCTCCGCCGGCGATCCGCTGCCGCCAGGTGCTCCTGTTGCAGCGTCTTCGCCACTTCTATTTCCATCAGGCCCATCTGTCTCACCTCCTCGGCCCGGATAATTCACGCTAGGCCTGCCCGAAGGCGCAGCAGAGAGAGTTGCGGACAGGTTCTGTCCTGAGCCGTAACTTCCGGGAATGACACTGCGAATCTCGTCCCCGCATGCCGGTGTGGCTCAGCTACACGCCCAGTGTCAAAGTCTTGCCGGGCGCCAGAACTCACTCGAGGTTTGTGACTTCTTTGCCGGCAGCCTGGAGTGAGCGCGGATGAAGGAGATCCACGGTTTCCAGAATGTGGCGTTCCATTTCTGACTTCGCAGCTTCAGGATCCCGCGCCGCCAGAGCCTGCCGGATTCCGTCATGATCGTCCTGACGCGTCTCAACGGAAGCGAAGGCCAGTGGGGTTTCTGCGCCCGTGTTGATCAGGAAGTCGCTGAGATCCCACATCCGGCGGCTCGTATCGGAAATAATCCGCGAACCGGACATCCGGTGGATGCTCTCGTGAAACTCCCGGTTGAGCGTCAGATAGCCCTGTGATTGAACCCGCGGGTCAGGATTCCGGCTCAGTTCCCGGATCCGGACGGACACAGAATCGAGCTCCGTCAATGCTGCGGGCGTGCAGCGACTGGCTGCAACGGCAGCAACGGCCCCCTCCAGCCCTGCAAACATCAGGAAGAAATCGCTGGCTTCCTGAGCCGAATAGGTGGAGACCACGCATCCTATCTGGGGAAAAATCTCCACCAGGCCGTCGCCTGCCAGCAGGCGAAGCGCCTCCATTACCGGTTGCTTGCTGACCCCGAACTCGTGGCGCAGTGCTTCCACGGACAACCGTCCGCCCGCAGGCACGGCTCCCTGCAAAAGCCTTGTTTTGATGGTCTCGTACATGTGCCCGGACAGCCGGCCTCTGGTGCGCAAGGGCCTGGGCGATGCCGGTTGGAGCTCATGAGTCATGGAACCAGTATCTCCAAAGTGCGGCGGAAGCCGGACATCTCCGCTTCCGCCGCACGCTGGGACGCGCTCGAATGAAATGCTCAGACTCTGCTGAGGGAAGCTGCGGCCCCGGAGGTTTCCGCTTCACCCTGCTGCAGCTGCCGAAGGGCTTCCCTGCGGCCCCAACCGCCAGGGAGCGCTGCTACGGAGAGCACCGAAATAAGCGAAGCCACAACCATGTAGATCACGATCGAGTTGCTGGTCCCGGTGGAAGCCAGCAGAGCAGTGGCAATCATGGGCGCGAAGGCAGCTCCGCAGATCTGAGAAATGGTGTATCCGACAGAGGACCCCGTATAGCGCACCTCCGGTGAGAAGACCATGGAAAACAACGCGCCGGTTGCTCCACCGGCGGGAGACATGGCAACACCAAAGACCAGTACCACCGCGAGCATGAAAAGCCACGGGTTTCCCGTATTGATGAGCGTGAATGCGGGCCAGATGCACAACCCCATGGCCAGGGCACCGATCAGGTAAACCGTTTTGCGGCCAATCGCGTCCGACAACGCGCCGAACAGCGGATAGAGGATGGATGCGACCACCGCTGCCACAAAAACACCGCCGAGCGCTTGCGTCCGAGTGATATCAGTAACCGTGGTGCCGTAGTTAACGAAATAGGACATGCAGATGTAGGCAAACACGCCCTGGCTCAGGTATGTGCCGGCAACCAGGAAAATCTCTTTTGAATGGCGCCGGAAGGCCTCCACAAAGGGCATCTTCACGAGTTCCTGCTCCTCGCGTGCAGCGGCAAAGGCAGGACTTTCGGAGATGCTAAGGCGAATAAAGAGGCCAACGATAACGAGGACGGCGCTGATCAGAAAGGGTATGCGCCAGCCCCAGGCAAGAAACTCGTCGTCGGGCAGTTGGGACACAATCAGGAACGCGACTGTCGCCAGCCCGACCCCAGCCGGCGCACCGGTCTGCGGGAAGGCACCATAGAAGCCCCTTTTACCCGGCGGTGCATGCTCAACGGCCATGAGCACCGCGCCGCCCCATTCGCCGCCAACCATGAAACCCTGAACCAACCGCAGCAAGGTAAGCAAAATCGGTGCTGCTATGCCGATCTGGGCGTATGTGGGCAGGACGCCCATTAGGCAGGTGGCTGCTCCCATTCCCACCAAGGAAATGACAAGCATTTTTTTGCGGCCCACCCGATCCCCGAAATGACCAAAAACAACACCGCCGAGCGGACGGGCAAGGAATCCCACGCCGAGGGTGGCGAAGGCCAACATCGTGGCCACGAGAGGACTGGACTCGGGAAAGAACAGCTTGGGAAATACGAGCGCGGCGGCCGTTCCATAGATAAAGAAGTCGTAGTACTCAACCGTGGTGCCGATCAGGCTGGCCGTTGCCACCTTTCTGGGGCTTGCGCCAAGGGCGGAAGCCGGCGTCGTCTTCGACATGATTCTCCTTCAGGTGCTGAGATGCGCTGAGATGTCAGCTTGGGCATAAGGGCTGGATACAAAGTGCCGCGCAAAGCACGTACCCATTCACTGGCATGCTAGCGTGCAGTGGCCCAGCATAGTGGCGCCGATCACATGATGCAAAACAGACATGGCGTGAGGCATGGATCACAAATCCGCCAACTAGCATGCTAGTATCTCAGGCTGTTGCTTGACCATTTGAGGAGAAATTGTGGCTCAGAACTTCACCGACATCTCCGGTGCCGCCGACCGCTTGGACCAGGCGACCGCGTCAGATGCTTACGACACGGACGTGTTCATTGTGGGCACCGGACCGACCGGAGCAACGGCAGCGTTGGCTCTGGCCACCTTGGGAGTGCGGACCATGATGATCTCCCAATGGTCATGGCTCGCCAACACACCGCGTGCCCACATCACCAACCAGCGCACCATGGAGGTCCTGCGGGACCTCGGGCTGGAGAATGAGGCAAAACAACACGCCGTACCTTGGGACCAGATGGGCGACACGCTTTTCACTACGTCGCTGGCCGGGCCCGAAATTGCCCGCCTTCGGACTTGGGGAACCGGCGACGAACGTTCCGGCGACTATCTGTTGTCGAGTCCATGCACAATGCTTGACATTCCCCAGACCCTTATGGAGCCTCTGCTGGTGCGAAATGCTGCCGAGCGGGGAGCGAAGGTGGCATTTTCCACTCGTTATTTGGGGCATGAACAAGATGACTCCGGCGTCACCGTCCAATTGCAGGACCGCACTACCGGGCACGAATACAGTCTGCGGGCACGATACTTGATCGGCGCCGACGGAGCCAAGAGCCAGATTGCCCAGGAGCTTGGGCTTGAGTTGGTGGGGCACACTGCACGCGCCGGCACCGCTTACGTCAGGTTCCGCGCCGATTTGTCTCAGTATGTGGCCCACCGGCCAAGCATTCTGCACTGGATCATGAACCCGGCGGCCAACTTCGGCGAAATCGGGATGGGATTGCTTCGCTGTGTTCGTCCCTGGAATGAGTGGATTGCTGGCTGGGGATTCGACAAGGACGCGGGCGAACCCGATCTGTCCCTGGATGCCGTCACGCAGCAAATCAGAACCCTGGTCGGTGACCCCGACCTGAAGGTCGAGGTAGACGGCGTTTCGACGTGGTACGTCAATCAACAGCACGCCCTAACCATGTCCTCGGGGCGAGTCTTCTGCGGCGGAGATGCTACACACCGGCACCCGCCGAGCAGCGGGCTCGGTTCCAACACGTGCATGCAGGACGCCTTCAACTTGGCGTGGAAACTGGCGTATGCCGTCAAGGGATACGCAGGGGAAGGACTGCTAGCGACGTATGACGAGGAGCGTGTCCCCGTGGGTGCTCAGATTGTCGCACGGGCCAACCAGTCACGGCTGGACTATGCGCCTCTGCGCGAGTGCTTCGACACGCTGGCGGAGGACGGCACGCACACTGTGGACGCCGGGCTCGAGCGTCTTCGCGCGGCATCACCCGAGGGCGCAGCTTTACGGGCAGAAGTAGGCAAGGCGTTGGAGCTGAAAAACTATGAATTCAATGCCCATGGTGTAGAACTCAATCAGCGTTATTCCAGTGCTGCCGTAATTCCGGAGCCGGAGGCGGGTGAAGAGGTTTTCCTCCGCGATCCCCAGCTGTATGTTCAGCCGACGACCCGGCCCGGTGCCAAACTCCCCCACACGTGGTTGGTAAACACCGGCGGACACCGAGTCTCGACACTGGACGTTTCGGGTAGGGGAAAGTTCACCCTCTTCACAGGGCTGTCAGGCCAGGCTTGGAAGACTGCCGCCGAAAGGCTTGACCTGCCATATCTGCGCACGGTGGTCATAGGGGAGCCGGGCTTTGAGGATCCCTACGCGAACTGGGGACGGGTTGCGGAAATCGAAGAGGCCGGGGCGCTTCTGGTCCGTCCCGACGGTTATGTGGCGTGGCGGCAAAAGTCTGCGGAATGGGAAACCGATACTGCACAAGAGCGGCTCCGTGCGGCATTGAAGACAGTGCTCGCCCTCCCCTAACCCCTCCCTACGCAGTCAGGAGGGCTCGGCAACCAAGGATGTGCCGCAGACCGGGATTACTTCGGGCCTGTGGCACATCCTTTCGCTTAACCCGCGAGCAGCAATCCTGCGGCGGACCGGGAACGACACTGCGAATCTCGTCCCCGCATGTCTTGGAACCTGCCCGAACGCTGGCTCACCATCGGTGCCCGCAGGTACCGTCGAAGGACGCTTCTTCCGGAGGGCTCCCATGGAATGGTTGGCATTTACCGCGCCCGTCCTCGGCCTCATCGTGGGAATCGGCGCCGGCTGGTGCACCCGTTCGGGCATCGACCGCCGCGACGAGTCGGTTGCTCTGAACGCGCTGATCATGGACCTGCATTTGAAGCGGTCCCTAGCCGCGATTCAACCGCAGACGGTCGAGGGGTCCGACGGCGAAGCCCGGCTGCGTCCCACGGTGCTGGACGCCCGCGACAGGATCCTGGAAACCCTCACCCACCTGCGCAGCGGCTCTGCCAACACCGGAGTGCTCATGCGCATGGCGGCAGCCTGCACTGTCTACCTCCGCTCAGCCAGCCGTGAGCCGGAGCGCTATCAGTTCGCACTCATGGAACTGCGCGAAACCCTGGACGACGGTGTGCGCCTGCTCAGCGACGGACGGCGCCGGGTGCGCGGCCTGCCGCCGGGTGAGCGTTCGACGGCGAAACCCGGCCAGCGCCCGTCGCGCCGTCCCGTTCGCCGCCGTTAGTGATCCCCGCTGGTGACGCCGGTGGAGGTTTAGTCAGTCAGCCGTAGGTTGTTTACTGGGTCTGCCAGCTGGCCTCCGACCCGTCAAAGCTGGTGTTGTCCTCCACGAATACCCGTTGTCCGGGAATAGCTGCCGCGGGAACATCCATGCAGACTTCGTACTGGCCTGAACCGCCGTTTTCCAGAGTTGGCACGTCCGTCGCCGGGAGGTCGAGTATGGCGAGGCAGGTCGATGGACTGTACTGGCGGCTGTCCGACCCAACAAACCTGGTGGCCAGATCGATCCAGGGGTCACCTTCCTCGGTGCCGTTGTAGACGACGTCGAGCGTGATGAGCACGTACTGGCCGTCGGGCGGGTCATTGAATTCGCTGACGCCGAGAATTGAGTCCGTCGCGTCGAGCTCTACATCTGAAACTGTCACGGTGTAATCTCCCACTTCGGCGGCTGTGCCCAGCGGAAGGATTTCCCTGTTGGGAACGGCCGTGGCGGCGCCGGGCGGATTTCCTGTCGTCGGAATGGTTGGATCAGCCGTGGCCGTTGGCGCGGCGGTTTGGGTGACCGTGGCGGTGGTTGTTGGCGTCACAGTGACCGGGGTCAATGGATTGTCGAGTTCTTCGTCGACCGAGTTGAACAAAGCGCTCCAGAAAACGGTGGCAAGGATGGCTGCCAACAAGGCCACCGAGGAGACAATCACAGCAGCAACGGACATGCCCTGCGGGGTTCCTCTCCGCCGGACAATCACCAGCGAAGCAATCGAGAGCCCCAGACCTACCAAAGCCAGGACCAGCGACACGTAGTTCAGCAGCGGAAGCCAGAACAGCACCAGTGCAATGACTCCAAGGATTAAGCCTGCCAGCCCGAGGCCCCTGCCATCATTGGCTGGCTCCGGCGGAGGCGGATATCCCTGGCCGTAGTCGGGCATCGGATCGTTCGGCTGTGTTCCCATAATCGCCTCGCACGGGTTCGGACGCTGCAGAAAGCGGGAACATCCATCGGTCCCTGCCGGGCTGCGGGGTCGGTTTGTCCAGGTGTTTCAACCGTAGGAGCGCCTGGGTGCGCGGGCAAGGCGTTCCCTCTGCCCACGCACCCGAACGAGCGCTTTACCGGTGACGGTAGTCTCCCGCGCGCAGGGAAGCCGGGCGGTGATCCCCCGCCCAACGACGGGAGGCCCGGTTCGAATGAACCGAGCCTCCCGCCCAGAGCGCGCCGAGGAGGAGGCGCGTGCAAGGGGCGGTCAGTCCGAATGCAACGTTCGCTGCCCGCCCCTCCACCGGAACTCCCTAGAGCTCGGTGCTGACCTTCCACGAGGAGTGGATGGCGCCGTGGATGTAATTGACTGCGCCGGCGTCGCCAACGACGTCGCAGCTGATGTCCGCCGCACGCAGCTCGTCCGCGAGCGGGGCCGCCGACGTCGTGCCGTCCGCGTAGACCACCATGGAGGCGGGTGCGCTGAAGCTCTGCTCCCCCTCGGTCCACTCCACGGTCTTCTCCGTGATGCGGGTGATCTTCACGTTGCGGTGGATCTTGACGCCGTGGTCCTTGGCATCCTTCACAGCGGTCCAGCGGCGCGGCATGGCCAGCGGCAGGCCAAGCTGCTGCGTTTCGTGCAGCAGCGTCACTCTGCGGCCCCGCTCGGCCAGGAATTCTGCCAGCTCCAGGCCCACCAGGGACCCGCCGATAACAACGACGTCCTTGCCCATGGGCAGCCAGAACTTGGTGAACTGGCGGACAAACTCGGGGCTCTTGGTCACGCCGGAAAGGCGGCCAAGCTTACCCAGGGTACTGAGCACCGCGCCGGCTTCCTCCGCCGTGGCTGTACCGAGCATCATGGCGCGCAGCGTGTCACCGGTCTGCACGTTCGGCAGGTCGCCGCCGGGGAAGTCAGGCTTGGGGCGGACGGCGCCGGTGGCCACAATGACGTGGTCCGGGTGCAGGGCGCGGATGGTGTCCACGGTGGCCGGAGTGTTCAGTTTGACCGCAATGTTCAGCCGCTTGATTTCGGACTTGAACCAGCGCAGCAGGCGTTCGTTATCCGGCGTGGTCATGGTGGAAAACCACATGGTGCCGCCCAGCCGGTCAGCCTTGTCAACGATGGTGACGCGGTGGCCGCGTTCGGTCAGGACCCGTGCGGTTTCCAGGCCCGCGGGCCCGGCGCCGACGACGACGACGTGCTTGGTCAGCGAAGCGGGCTTGAGCGGCAGCAGCGCCTCGTTGCCCAGGGCGGGATTGACCGCGCAGAAGGGAGTGTCGTCAAAGAAGTTCTCGGCGACGCAGAGGTAGCAGTTGATGCAGGGACGAACCTGATCGAACTTGCCGTCACGGATCTTGTTCGGCAGCTCGGGGTCGGCCAGCAGCTGGCGTCCCATGGCGGCGAAGTCGATCTGCCCGGCGGCCAGCGCCTTCTCGGCGACCTTCGGCAGCATCCGGCCGACGGCGATGACCGGCACCTTGACGTGCTTCTTGATCTCCGCGGCGTTCTCCAGATAGGCCCCCACCTTGTTGGGCAGCGGGCCGTCGGTGAAGTTGTCGAACGGGTTCCGTCCCCAGCCGGTGACGTGGATGGCATCCGCGCCAGCCTGCTCAAACAGCTTCGAGGCCTCAATGGCCTCGGGCAGGGTCAGGCCACCCTCCTGGCCGTATTCCTCGCCGGCAACGCGGACCAGGATGGCCAGCTTATTGCCGACGCGTTCCTTCACGGCGCTGATGACTTCGCATGCCAGACGGGCACGGTTGGCCAGCGATCCGCCGTATTCGTCCGTGCGCTTGTTGTCGCGCTGGTTCAGGAACACGCCGAGAATGTAGCCGTGGGCTGCGTGGATCTCGATGGCGTCGGCTCCGGCCTTGGCAATGCGCTCGGCGGCATCGACCCAGGTGGAGACCAGCCAGGAAATGTCCTCGGCGGTCATGTCACGGTAGATGATCTTCTTGCCGGCCGTGGCGGCACCCATCTTGCCGAGTTCCGTGGGGGTGCTGTCCGCCAGTGCGGACATGTCATAGCTGTAGCCCGGCTGGTTCGGGGCGAGCACCGGACGGTCATTGGCCACGTCCACGCGGGCTACCTTGCCGTGGTGGGTGGACTGGATGCACAGCTTGCTGCCCGCAGCGTGGACGGCGTCGGCCAGCGCTTTGAGCCCGGGAATGTACTTGTCATCCGACAGACCCGGTTCCTTCATGGAAGCCGCGCCATGGGGGAAGGCAATTGCACACGCGCCGGTGATGATCAGGCCGGCGCCACCGGCAGCCCGTGCCACATAGTGGTCAATCTCAGCCTGTTCAATCTCGCCGTGCTCGGAGACGTTCATATCCATTGCGGGCAGAACGATGCGGTTGTGGGCTTCCATCGGACCGATGGTGCCCGGTGCCATCAGATGGGAAAAGGAATTGAGTTTCACTTTATGAATTCTACTACCCCATCACCGAACGACGACGACGGGCGGCGGCGCGCCGCGGGCGAGGTCAGGCGTGAATTAGGCCCAGAACGCAGCGAAGCCAGCGGATGAAATCCGCTGGCTTCGCATGCAACATCACACTGACCCCCCACAGGCAGCAGATGTTCCACTATTAGTGGTCCACCAAGCCTTTAGCTCGGATGCCGCCATAAGCCCAGGCGTGGACGAAGGTGACCCCCCAGTCGACCGCCGTCCCCGCCTGCAGCTATATGGTTCAAACAAGTCTCACACATGTGTGAAACATGATTGAACGATAACAGTGGACCCCCGTGCGGTCAAAGTTTTTTTGGGGAAATTTTGCGGACTACTCGTCCTCGTCCAGGATTTTGGCGATGGCCCTCAGCGCCTCCGGGTCAACGGGGCCCAGGGCGCGGGCGGCGAAGTTGCGGACCTCGGCGCGGCGCATACTGCGGAGCAATTCCAGCTCGGCCTCCACCCTCTCGGGCAGCTTTCCGCCTTCCTGCAGCAGGTATTCGGGGTCCACGTCAAAGACCGCGGCAATGGCGCGCAGCGCCTCGTCCGGGACAACCTGCTCCTTTCCGGACTTCAGCAGGGACCACCGGGTACGGGAAAGGTAGTAGCCCTCTTTCTGGGCGCCGTCCCTGATGGCCGGGTAGTCATACGGCTTTCCCGAGTCGGACATGATGACGTCCAAGAGGAGGTTGATCTTTCTGGCGAGCGTCTCGGCTCGTCGGATGCCGGCGGCTCGTTCCGGGGAAAGACCAAAATCGTCCACTTAGTTCAGCTCCAAGTCATTGCTACGAGAAAACAGCAGAAAGTTGCCACTCCCAGTGCTGCGCCTGACAACGCCTCACTCCGGGTGTGTTCGCGCAGTACAACCCGGCTAAACATCATCAACGGCGATAGTATCAACAGCCATGCCCAGGCTCCCCCGAACAATGTCGGAATCCACAGAACGGCGAAGGTCATGACCGACACATGGGCTGACACGTCAAGCCAGCGGCGGAAGAACACCAGTCCTACATTGCCGAGAAGCAAGGCCCCCACGGTCAGCGGAATCGGCGCCTTCAGAGGGATAGCCCAGCAGATAACGGTGCCGAGAAGCATCAGGACCGCCACGATGTTGGTCCGCCAGCTGTCCGGCAGGCCGCGGCGCCGGAACACGGGCTTGGTGCCTTTGTAAATTGCACCGGGAATGCCGACGATGCCGGCCACCAGCAGGAACACCCCGCCTGCCCCCAGCCCTGCCTTGATCCCTGCCAGGAGCACCAGAATGGTCAGCACCAGAGCCGGCGGCAGTATTTTGGAGCAGCTAGCGGCGAGGGACAGCCGGACGCTGCGCCGATGGACTGTTGTGCTCAATTCTTCTGCCTATCTCATCAATGACTCGGATTTCCTGCGGCGACAGCAGCCCGGGATCCAAGACCCGGATATCGCCTATGAAAATGAACCAGCGGTACAGCTGGGCCTTGGACGCGCGGGCGTCGAGGACAATGTTGGCGGCTCCCATGGACCGGCGGCCTTCAGGTGTCTGCACCAGACGACCCATAATGGGCCGCAGCGCGGCAAGGTCCCTTTCGCAGTCGGTCCGTGCCCGGAAGGTTTGCCGAATGCGTTCGTAGGACGGAAGGATGAAGCCCACCGCAAATCCCACGGTCATGAGAGCGAGCAGAACGTGGTATCCGGTGATCAGTCCATTGTTGTATCTGTCGCCGCCGCCGATCTCCAGGCCGATCTGGATCATTTTGGTGCCGGCCGCCAGGACGCCGGCCATGCACCCGGCACAGAGAATGTCGAAACCGATCCGGAAGGGCCGTGACTCTCCCCGCCGGTTGCGGCGCAGGGTTTCCACGCCTGTGTACCCGGTGATGATGCCAAACCAGGCAAAGAAGCTGGCCTGGTATAAAGCCACGGTCGGGATGTCACCGAAGGTGTCCGTGAAACTGGCCGCAGATCCTTCGGTATCCGAGACAACCAGGAGCACGATCTGCGCCAAGGCAAGGACAATCCCCACGCTGATGAGCACTTTCACGTGGTTCGAACGGCCGGTAACCCGCAGCAGCAGCCGGCTCAGCTCCGTCATGCCCAGTCCCATGAGCAGGTGGACCATGAGGTTGAGCAGGTTCCAGCCGCCCAGGAGCCGGTCCACCGCCAGGTACACCGGGTCGATGTTCAGGGTTGCGCCCAGTGCCACCAGGAAAACCGCTGGCAGGATGCCCGGGCGCCAGCCGAAACACAGGCCCAGCAGCCGGATTGCGACCATCACCCAGAGAACGATGATCGGAAGGATTTGCAGGAGCGTCACATGAACGTCCGCTCAAAGTCGCTGGGGCTTTCGCTTCCGTTGGGCAGCAGCGCCAGCGACAGAAGGTAGGCAACGTGCTCGGCGGCCCGCTCGGTCTCGTTCCAGTCCAGGGACCGGGCCAGCATCCGCTTGATGCCCTTGCGGCTGCCAACGTGCTGGAAGACGGACGGCATGGCCGTCTCCACCCCGCCGCACCCCTGGTGGCGCAGGAGAATGTGCCCAAACTCGTGGCACGCGGCGTGGGTGCGGTGCAGCCGGTTGTCGCCGGCGGGCAGCAGGATGATGGACTTTTTGTCCTTTTCAATCCAGAGCCCCGTGACGGCGGGAATGATTGAATGGTCAATGTCGCGCAGTTCAATCGGCTTTCCGTGGGCTTCCGTGACCACTTCCAGCAATTCATCGAACGTTACGTGTCCGCCCAGGTTCAGGGCCGCGACCGCTGCTTTCGAGGCCGTCCGTTCCCCGCCGTCGGACTTCCTAAAACGCACTGCCATTAATTCCCCATCGTTGTTTCACACGGTGATGCGCGCCTGTGAAGAGACTGGATGTTAGGACTTTATCCCAAAACCGATGTTCCACAACCGGAAAAGTTACTGTCAGGGCAGCAGAAGCGCGGCGGCGAAGGCCACGCAGCCGGCCAGATGCCCCGCGAGCACCTGCGTGGGCGTGTGGTCCCCGAGCTTCACCCGGGACCACCCCGTTGCCGATGCCAGCATCAGGGCCAGCGCGGGTCCGAAGACCGGGATGGGCGCCAACAGCGTTAGGCCAACATAGGCGGCCACAGCGGAGTGGACGGACAGCTTCCACACCAGATTTGCCGCCATGCACAGCATCAGCCCGATAAACACTCCGCCGATTTCGCCGAAGAGCACTGCCGGGGCGTTTAGCAGAACCAGGACCAGCGCACCGATGCCGATGGACACCGCGGACGCGGCCAGGATCGGTGCCCGCTGGGAACGCACTCCCACATGATGGTCGGTCACGGCACCGCGCCGCTTCAGCCAGAGAATCCCGAGAAAGGGCAGGCCAACGGTGAATCCCGCGGCCACGATGCCCTGCAGCCAGGTGACGCCGGGGCTGAGCAGGGGCTGCAGAAGCAGAAGAATCCCCACCAGTACGGCAGGTGCCGTGGTTTCGGTGACGATGCGGGCCACGGTGGACACGCCGGTGGCAGGGATCTGCTGGGTTTGAGACATCACTCGATTCTAGGCCAGAGGCCACCGCCTGCGTTGCGCCACCTCAGTCAAACGCTGCAGCCACCCCCGGTATGGCCTGCCGGTACGTGTCCAGCAGTTTGCGGGCCACGGTGACCGAATCCACCAGCGGGTGTGCGGCGAGCGCCCGCCAGGCGAGCACGGGATCGCGGTGCAGTGAGGCGGAAAGGGTCAGCTGTTCCGCGGCCTTGACCTGCTGAAGCAGTCCGAGCATGTCTCCCCGGACCGGCGCCACTTTGCGTGCCGCAACCCCTGCCGCGTCCACGTCGCACACCACCTCGATCACGGCGTCGTCCGGCAGTTCCGCCACGGTGCCCCGGTTGGCGACGTTCAGGATCATGGTTGCCGCCCGGCCGTTGGTCAGTCCGCCCATGAGGTCCAGGGCCACGCCCTGGTATCCGCCGCCGTCGACGTCGCTCTCCTGCCGGCCGTTGCGCTCCTCCTCCGGGCGGCTTTCGGCCATGTAGCTGGCCTCCCGTTCATGCTTGGTGCGCTCCCACAGTTCCAGGGCACTGTCAGGGTGCAGATGTGCCTGCCGGTAAAAACCTGCCTGCTGCCGTTCCAGGAACTCGCCGCGGGTTTCGGCGGAGGTGCGGATGCGCTCGGTGGCTTCACGCTGGAAGTAGTAGTAATAGAGGTACTCGTTGGGCACCGCGCCCAGGGCGCGCACCCAGTCCAAGCCCATCAGCCGGGCCTCTTCCATCTGTCCCAGCGCCGCGTCATTAGCCAGCAGGGCCGGGAGCAGGTCCTCGCCCGCCACCGAGATCCGGCGCAGCCAGCCAAGATGGTTCAGGCCCACGTAGTCAAAGTCCACCGCATCGGGGGTGGACCCCACGGCGTGCACGGCGCGGCGCATCAGCCCGATCGGAGTATCGCAGATGCCGATCACCCGGTCCCCCAGGGATGCCCGCATGGCCTCGGTGACCATGCCCGCGGGATTGGTGAAGTTGATGACCCAGGCGTCCGGGGCCAGCACCGCGGCGCGTTCGGCCAGCCTCCGGGCGGCGGGCAGGGTGCGCAGGGCATACGCCAGCCCGCCGGGGCCCACCGTTTCCTGGCCCAGAACGCCCAGGTCCAGGGCCACCCGCTCGTCCGTAATGCGACCGGCAGCGCCGCCCACCCGCATCGCAGAAAAGATGAAGGCCGCTCCGCGCAGTGCGGCATCCAGGTCGGTTTCCACAGTGATCCGGGGCGGACGAGGGGTGTTTCCGGCCAGCTGCGCCAGGACTGCACGCATGACCTCCAGCCGATCAGGCGCCGTGTCATAAAGGCACAGCTCGCTGACGCGGGCCGCGGCATCCTCGGCAGCGAGGGCTTCGAAAATCTGCGGCACGCGGAAGCCTCCGCCGCCAATCAGGGTCAGTTTCATACGGTGATGACGTCACTTCCTGCCCGCCGGAACACGTCCAGGGTGGGCTGGTGGGAGGAAGCCGCAGTGACCACCGTGGAGACGGCTGCCGCGGCACAGACCGGCAGGACGCCGGTCCCGGGGAATTTGGTTTCATCAGCCACCAGCACAACATGCGGAGCCGTACCGAGAATGGCCCGTTTGACCGGCACCTCCGTGCCGGTGGTGTCCATGACGGTGCCGTCCGGCTGCACTCCGGACGTGCCCAGGAAGCAGATGGTGGCGCGCAGCCGGTGCAGCGCTTCCTCGGTCAGTGTTCCCACCAGCGAATGGTAGGAACGGCGCAGCACTCCGCCGAGCAGGATCAGTTCGGTGGCCGGATCGCCGCGCAGTTCATCCAGAACGGCAACGCTGGCGGTGATCACGGTGACCGGGCGGCCGCGGAGTTCGCGGGCGATCAGGGCGGTGGTGGTTCCAATGTCCAGGACGACGACGTCGCCGTCGCCCACCAGCTGCGCGGCGCGGACGGCGATCCGCTGTTTGGTGGAGGACGAATGCGCAGCCACCTCAGCGAAGGGCACCGCGTCGGGTTCCGGGATGGCTTCTGCGCCGGGGTGCTCGACGCCGGTGCCTCCGCCGCGGACCCGGCGCAGCAGGCCCTGCCCGTGAAGAGTGTTCAGGTCCCGCCGGATGGTGGATTCACTGGCGTCCACCAGCCGGGCAAGGTCCGCCACCGAAGCGCTTCCGGCCTCCCGCACCCGGTGCAGAATGGCGGACCGCCTGCTGTCAGTGAGCATGCAAGTGACCCTAACAGTCAAAATCAGCCAGCTTCAAGCACTTTATTCGTGCTTGTTCTGCACAATTGTGCGTGTTAGCGTCCCAAGGGCAATGCAACATCAGTCACAGCATCCTCCTGCAGCCCAGCCGCCACAGATGCCGGCGCAGGACTGCGGACAAGGACAAGGAAGAGGAACCGGGTGACAACTGCCGGCAGCTCCGAAGCGCAACTGGACCTGTTCCTCACCGGGTCCTTGTTCTTCGACATCGTCTTTACCGGACTCCCCGCCGCCCCCAGGCCCGGAACCGAGGTGTGGGCAGACGGCATGGGCTCGCTCCCCGGCGGCATTGCCAACCTTGCCGTGGCCGCCTCCCGGCTGGGACTGGACACCGGTTTGGCTGCAGGATTCGGTGACGACGCCTACGGTGCGTGGGCCTGGACACTGCTTGCCGAGCAGGAAAAGATCAACCTCGGCCGTTCCCGCACGTTCCGCGGCTGGCACTCCGCCGTCACTGTGTCACTCTCCTGGCAGGGCGACCGGAGCATGGTGACCCACGGCCATCCCATCCCCGTGACGCAGCGGGAGCTGATCGGTGTTCCCCCGCCCGCCCGCGCCGTCTTTGGCGAACTGGTCCGGCCGGACGGGCAGGAGCCCTGGTGGAAGGACTACGGCACGGGCGAAACCCTGGTCTTCGCGGACGTGGGCTGGGATCCCTCGGGGGCGTGGGACCCGGCCGTGCTCGCGGATCTGCACCTGTGCCATGCCTTCCTGCCCAATGACATTGAGGCCATGGCGTACACCCGCACGGACTCCGCAGAGGATGCCCTGGGGAAGCTCTCCGACCAGGTTCCGCTCGCCGTCGTCACCAAGGGCGCCGCCGGGGCCATTGCCTCCGATGCCTCCACCGGTGAAACCGCCTCCGTGCCGGGCCTGCGCGTCAACGCCCTGGATCCCACCGGTGCCGGTGACGTGTTCGCTGCCGCCATGGTGGTGGGCACCCTGGACCAGTGGCCGCTGCGCCAGCGGCTGCTCTTCGCTTCGCTGTGTTCGGCCCTGGCCGTGCAGCACTTCGGCGGTTCCCTTGCCGCGCCCGGCTGGGGCGACATCGTGGACTGGTGGAAAGCCGCCAAAGCCAGCGCTTCCCGCGGCGAGGAGGCCGCCGACGTCGTCCGCCGTTACGGCTTCCTCGATGAGGTCCTGACCGACAAAGCCCAAAACGCCGTCCGCCGCGCGGAGGCAACCTTTGGCCTGCTCACCGAGGTGGAGGCCTTTTCATGAACACCGCATCCCGGCTCATCTTTAGCCGCCTGTCCAGTAAGGAAGATTCCATGACTACTTCCCGCCGTCGCCGACTGGGCATGGGGCTTACTGCCGCCCTGTCCGCCGCCGCCCTGTCCCTCACCGCCTGCACTCCCAGATCGGGCAGTGACGCCCCCGAGGAACGCGACCCCAGCGCCACCATCCAGACCGATGTCTCGGCCATGGGCGAGCAGACCCTCACGGTCTGGGACCAGGAGGTGCGCGGCGGCCAGAACGAGCAGATGACCCAGCTCAACGAGGCGTTCATGGCCAAGTACCCCAACATCACCATTGAACGGAATTCGCAGTCCTTCGACGATCTGGCCACCACGCTGCGGCTGGCGCTCAGCGGTGACGACGCCCCGGACGTGGTCGAGGCCAACAACGGCCGCAACGCCATGGGTGCCTTTGTGGCCGCCGGGCAGCTGCTGCCGCTTGATCCCTGGGCCGGGTTATACGGCTGGGAGGACCGCTACCCGGCGAGCGTGCTGCAGTATTCGAAGTACAGCGAGGACGGCAAGACCTTCGGCAGCGGCAGCCTGTACGGGCTGCCGCAGGTGGGCGAAGTGGTGGGCGTTTTCTACAGCAAGTCCAAACTGGCCGAGCTGGGCCTGGACGTGCCCGAGGACTGGGCGGGTTTTGAAGCGGCGATGGAAACCGCCAAGGACGCCGGCGAGACGCCGATGCTGCTGGGCAACATTGAGAAGTGGCCGGCGCTGCACGTGTTCGGACCGGTGCAGGGATCCATGGTGTCCACGGAGGACGTGCAGAAGCTGGGCTTCGGCAACGCAGGCGCGTCCTGGACCACGCCGGAAAACGAGGCCGCGGCGCAGAAACTGGCCGACTGGCAGTCCAAGGGATATTTCAACGACGGCGTGAACGGCACCGACTACGACGCCGCGTGGCAGTCACTCGCCGCCGGTGACGGCGTGTTCCTCATGGGAGGTTCGTGGCTGGCCGCGGACCTGCAGGACGCCATGGGCGATGACGTCGGATTCTTTGTCCCCGCCGATGCCGCCGGTGAAGCGCCCAAGACCACCGGCGGCACCGGGCTGCCGTTCACGGTCACCAGCGAATCCGAAAACCCGGACCTTGCCGCGGCATACATCAACTTCATCACCAGCGACGAGGCCATGGCCATCCTGGCCGAAACGGGCAACCTGCCCGTCGTTGACACGCAGAAGTACGCCCCGGAGTCGGGCGTGCTGCAGGACGTTTACTCCGAGTTCGGGTCCGTCAGCGCCGACGGCGCGCTGCTCCCCTATCTGGACTACGCCACCCCCACCATGGCGGACACCATGGGTGAGGCGCTTCAGGGCGTGCTGGACGGCAGGGTTTCCCCGCAGGAATTCACCCAGGCCCTGGAAACGGATTATGCCGACTTCACTAACGCGGGCTGAGAGTACGACGGCGGCGGCCGGCCGGGGCGGCAAGTCCCGCACCGGCCGCGGCGGGCGCTGGTACGTGCCGTACCTGTTTATCCTGCCCGCGTTCCTCGTCTACGCGGCGTTCATGCTCTATCCGCTGGGCCGGGCGGCGCATCTGTCCCTGTTCGACTGGGACGGACTGACGCTGGCCACCTTTGTGGGCCTGGAGAATTACACGGACATTTTCTCCGACGACCGGCTGCGCTCCGCCTTTGGCCACGCACTGGTGTTCATCTTCTTCTACGCCGTTCTGCCCGTCTGCCTGGGCCTGGTGCTCGCGGCGGTCCTGACCCGGGCAAAGGTGCACGGTTTGTCCGTGTTCCGCACCATCGTGTTCCTGCCCCAGGTCATTGCCATGGTGGTGGTGGCCGTGGCGTGGCGGCAGATTTACGCTCCCGACGGCACCCTGAACACCTTTCTGCGGTTTGTGGGGCTGGAGGCCCTGACCCGCCCCTGGCTGGGCGACTACACCTTCTCGCTTCCCGCCGTCGGGCTCATTGGGACCTGGGTGTCCACCGGTTTGGTGACGGTGCTGCTGCTGGCGGGAATGGCGCGCATTCCGGTGGAGCAGTTTGAGTCCGCCCGGCTGGACGGCGCCGGAGCGATGCGGGAGTTTTTCGCCATCATCGTGCCGTCGGTGCGGGCCGAGATCACCGTGGCCCTGACCCTGACCATTGTGGCCTCGCTCAAGACCTTTGACCTGATTTACGTGACCACCAGCGGCGGACCGGGCAGTTCCACCACGGTGCCCAGCTATGAGGTGTACCGGCGGGCCTTTGAGCTGGGCGAGGTGGGATCCGCAGCCGCCGTGGGCGTCACCCTGACCGTCCTGATTTTTGCCATTACCGCGGTTGTGAACCGGATCGGAGAGCGGAACCCGTGAAGGTCAGCAGCACTGAACGCTTCCTCAACTATGCCGTTTTGATTGTCTTTTCCCTGCTGGTCCTGGCGCCCATGCTGACCATCCTGGCGGAGGCCTTCGGCCCCCGGGATGCCGCGGCGGGCCGGGACGGAGCCTTTCATCCCGGCAACTTCCTGGCGGCCTGGGAAGAGGGCCGCTTCGGGCAGTACATGGGGACCTCGGTCCTGGTGGCTGTGATTGTGGTGTCCCTGACCGTGGTGCTCTCGGTGCTGGCCGGTTACGCCTTCGGCACCATGACGTTCCGCGGCAGCCAGGCCCTGTTCTACCTGTTCCTGCTGGGCATCATGGTGCCGGCCGAAGCCATAGTGGTTCCACTCTTCTTCGACCTGCGGGCCCTGGGCCTGACGGATACGGTGTGGGCGGTGGCCATGCCGCAGGTGGCGCAGTCGGTGGCCTTCGGGACGTACTGGATGCGCACCTATTTCCGCGGCGTCAGCCCGGCGATCGTGGACGCGGCGCGGATGGACGGCGCCTCCCCGGGACGCATTTTGTGGTCCATCCTGATGCCCATGGGCCGCCCGGCAATCACCACCATGGTGGTGCTGGTGTTCATGTGGACCTGGAACGAATTCCTGATTCCCCTGGTCATGTCCCCCACCGGCGCGTTCCGCACGGCTCCGCTGGGCCTGGCGTTTTTCCAGGGCCAGTACACGCAGGGCACCGCCCTGCTGGCAGCCGGTGCCGTGCTGGTGGCGCTGCCCGTGGTGGTGCTCTACTTCATCCTGCAGCGGCACTTCATCAAGGGCATGCTCGAAGGGGCGGTCAAGGAATAAGGCGCCTAGACCCGGCGCACATGCTCCGGCGTCAGCTCGGCCAAACTGGTGACCCCGAGCAGCTGCATCACCACTGTCATTTCGGTGCGCAGCAGCTCCAGCGTCCGTTCGGCGCCCTGCCGGCCGCCGGCCATCAGCCCGTAGAGATAGGCCCGGCCGATCAGCGTGAAGTCAGCCCCGGCGGCGATCGCGGCCACGATGTCGCCGCCGGACATGATGCCCGAGTCCAGAATGATTTCGGCGTCGGGCCCGACGGCGGAGCGGATCTCGGGCAGGATCCGCAGCGGCACCGGGGCCCGGTCCAACTGCCGGCCGCCGTGGTTGGACACCACAATGGCGTCGGCGCCGCGGGCGAAGGATTCCACCGCGTCCTGTGGTGACTGGATGCCCTTGACGATCAGTTTTCCGGGCCAGGTCTCGCGCAGCCATCCCAGATCTTCGAAGTTCAGGGAGGGCTCAAACATGGTGTTGACGGTCTCTGCCAGGGAGACCCGCTCGCCCTCGAAGTTCGCGAAACCCAGCGGTTTGGTGGTGAGGAAGTTGAACCACCACTCGGGCCGGTAGGACGCGTCCAGGACGGTCTTGGGCGTGAGGGTGGGCGGCATGGTCATGCCGTTGCGGGTGTCCCGCAGCCGGGCGCCAGCCACGGGGGTGTCCACCGTGACGATCAGCGCGCCGTAGCCTGCGGCGGCGGCACGGTTCACCAGTTCCCGGGACCGGCCGCGGTCCTTCCAGAGGTAGAGCTGGAACCATTTGGCGGCGTCGGGCACTTCAGCGGCGAGCTCCTCGATCGAGGCCGTGCCCATGGTGGACAGTGAAAACGGAATGCCGAACGCGGCCGCGGCCTGGGCTCCTCCGATCTCGCCTTCAGTGTGCATGAGCCGGGTCAGGCCGGTGGGCCCGATGCCCACGGGCAGCGCCGACTCCGTGCCGGCGATCTTGGTGCGCAGGTCCACGCCGGTGACGTCGCGCAGCACGTGCGGAACAAATTCGACGTCATCGAACGCGGCGCGGTTGCGGTTCAGGGCGTGCTCGCCGAACGAGCCGCCGTCCACGTAGTCGAAGGCTGCCGCGGGAATCCGCCGCTTCGCGATGTCGCGCAGTTCCCAGACATTGGTGGCTTTCGCCAGCCGTGCCCGCCGCCGGTCCAGATCAAAGGGTTTGAACTGGACCAGGTCTCGGAGTTCTTTGTACTGGGGAATTCTGCGTTTCATGGCTGGTGCTCCTCACGTCCGGAAAGGCCAGCGTAAGCATGACGGGCGTGCAGCACCTTATTCATTTCGCCTGTGTTGCGGCGTCCTCAAGCGGGTGCGGCAGCGGGTCCAAGCCGGGAGTGGCACCACGCACCAAAGCGGCCGTTGGCTACGCAGATCCTGTTCGGATTCCGCATAGCCAACGGCCGCTTATTGCTGATATTTCTTCTGCCTGTCTTTATGGAGCGCAGTACTGCCTTGTTTACACGTCCTTCTCTTTGTCGGCAGCATCCTTGGCGGCAGCTTTGGCGGCATCGGCACGTGCTTTCTCGGCTGCCTTTTCTTCCTCAAGCCATTTGTCGCGTTTGGCCCCGGGAACCCAGCCCGCATCCACGACCTTGCGTTGGTAGATGCTCGCAGCGACCACGAGCACCAACGCGATCAGGACGGTGAGAACAATTCCGCCTGCAGTCCCGGTCCGGAGGCTGAGCCCAATGATGGTTCCGAACCAGCCGAAGTCCGCATCGCCGAAGGTGCTGTTCGCGAAACCGAATTCGCCGAGCACCTGGAGCAGGATTGCGGGCAGGATCGTGATGATGACCCCGTTGATGAAGCCGCCGGCCATCGCACCTCGGCGTCCGCCGGTGGCGTTGCCGTAAACGCCGGCGCCGCCTCCGGTGAAGAAGTGGGGCACCATGCCGGGAAGAATCAGGGCGAGCCCAAAGACCGGGTTGAGCCAAACAGCCAGGAGCCCGAGGGCAACCAGACCGCCCGCGAATGAACTGAGGAACCCGATCAGTACAGCGTTCTGACCGAAGGGAAAAACGATGGGGATGTCCAGGGCCGCCTTGGCACCGGGAACAACTTTATTGGCGATTCCCTGGAACGCTGGAACCAGCTCCCCCAAAACGGTGCGCACACCGTAAAGAATGATGGCCACGCCCACGCCGAACTGAAGTGCCAAACCAAAACCGGCCATGATGAACGCCCCGGCATCGGCAACGTCAAAGATGGCCAGTGCCTCGTCACGGGGAAGAGCTATCAAACCCCAAATGGAAAAGACGAGGTAGATCAGGACCATGGACAGAGCGGTTGCCACCATGGAATCCCGGAGGAAACGTAGGCCCTGCGGGAATTTGATGTCCTCGGTCGATTTGCTGCGGCGGCCCACCGCCTGGCCTGCGGCACCGGCCGCAATGTATCCGAGAGTTCCGAAGTGTCCGATGGCGATGGTGTCATTACCGGTAACTTTTTTGGTCCAGGGATGGACAAAGGCCGGCATCACCACCATGACAACGCCCAGGAGAACCGCTCCGATGATCACCACCAGCCAGCTCAGGTCTTCGCCCAGACCGACCGACAGCACCACGGTGAGCATGGTGGCCATAAAAACCATGTGGTGTCCCGTGAGGAAGACGTACTTCAGCGGCGTGAACCGGGCAAGCAACAGCATCACCAAAAAACCAAGCGTCAGGACATAGGCGCTCTGGGCACCGAAGTCCTCCTGGGCAATAGCCGTGATGACCTCGTTGGTGGGAATCACACCCTGCGCACCGGTTACCGCGAGGATGAGCGTTCCGAGGGGATCCAGGGAGTTCGTCACCACCGTTGCTCCCGCACCGAGGATCAGGAAGCCCAGGGCGGCCTTCAGCGCCCCACCCACCACCTGGCCGGAGTTGCGGCGCAGTGCGATCAGGCCGATAGCGGTGATGATGCCAATGAGGTAGGCCGGTACGTTGAGAATTTGTTGCCCGATGAAATTCAAAATGACGACAAGCCAGTCCATCGTAGGCACTCCTTTTTTTGGGGTGGCAGCAAACGCCTTTTAGGTGGCAGGGAACGCGGCTATTCGATGGCTGCTGAGAGTTTCTCTTTGATTTCGTCCATGTCGACGAAGTTGTCGATAATGATCACTTTGGCCGGGACCTCGCCGATCTCCCCTGCGAGCTCATCACTCGTCAGGACGATGTCCGCGGACTGGGCTGCGCCCCTGGCAACACCGATGTCGGCTGCTTCGACGTCGCCTTCCACGCCGAGGTCCCTCAGGACCTGTTCCGCGTTCATCTTCAACAGCACCGAGGTTCCAATGCCCATGCCGCAAACGGCAACTATTTTCATGGGGTGCCTTTCCATCGAGAGCGATTAGTTGGTGTCCAAACTTTTCAGCAGGTCCCGCACTTCCGTTTCCGTGGTCGCCGCTTCCAGCCTGCCGCGGAGTTCCTTGTTGGCAAGGACCCCGGCGAGCGCCTTGAGAACTTCAATGTGTGCGGTGTGGTCCGTGGCGGCCAGGCCAATCACCAGGGTCACCGGGTCATTCTTCGCGTGGCCGAAGTTGACCGGATCCTTGAGACTTACCCAGCTCAGCCCGCCCTTCAGGACAGCTTCGGAGGGCCGCGCGTGGGCAAGGGCTATACCGGGAGCAATGACGATGTACGGACCGTGTTCTTCAACTGCTGCGATCATCTGGTCGGTGTAGTCCCCGGTGGTGACTCCGGCCGCAACAAGTCCATCGCCCGCCAGGCGAATCGCGTCCCGCCAGTCGGCTGCGGGCGCCTTGAGGTTGATGGAAAACAGTGAATTTTCGAGGTTCATGGCCACGGTGAATCCTTAGGAAACTGGGAGGTCCTGATCCATGCATCGTTCTTCACCGTGCCATCGTGACGAAGCGTTGTCCATGGAACTCAGGACAAGTGGGCCTTCGCCCCCAAAAAACCCGGGGGATCCGCGCCCCGTTGACTTATGTCCGGCTGCGGCGCCACAGTGACGGTGTGACTGAGAACCGCTTGCCTGAACAGTCCGGGTCCGATTTTTCCCTGGATCAGAGGGCGGTCGCAGCTGCCCGGGCCATTCCCGCTCACTTGGTGCAGGAAAAGGGGCACGGGCACGCCGGAACCGCCATGGCGATGGCGCCGTTGTCCTATGTCTTGTTCTCCAGGGTCCTGCGCCACTGTCCCGCACACCCGGACTGGCCTGCCAGGGACCGCTTTGTCCTGTCCGCAGGACATGCGAGCCTCCTGCTGTACATCCAGCTTTTCTTTACGGGCTACGGGCTGACGCTGGCCGATCTGGCCGCCGGTCGTTCCCTGGGATCGAAGACTCCGGGGCACCCGGAGGTTCACCACACTCCCGGCGTCGAAATGAGCACCGGGCCGCTGGGGCAGGGTGTGGCCTCCGCCGTCGGCATGGCAGCGGCCGCACGCCATGAACAGGCGGTCTTCACTCCCGGTTCCGACCTTCTGGACCACACCGTTTGGACGCTTGCCGGTGACGGCTGCCTGCAGGAGGGCATATCGGCCGAAGCCTCGAGCCTCGCCGGCACCCTGGGCCTGGACAACCTGGTGATGATCTGGGATGACAACGGCGTGACCATCGACTCCCCCACGAGCGAAACGTTCTCCGAAGATGTCCGCGCCCGCTACGCGTCGTACAACTGGCGGGTTCTCGAAATTGACGACATCACCGATCTCGACACCGTTGAAGCCGTGCTTCGACAGGCCGCCGAGAGGACCGGCCGGCCCACCTTTGTTGCCGTGAAGACGGTTATCGGTGCTCCCTCCCGCAAGTTTGGCGGCACGCCTGCCGCCCACTCCGGCGGGTTCGGAGCCGAGGAAGTGGCGGAGGTGAAGAAAGCACTGGGGTATGCCCCCGACGCCGGACTCAAGGACCTGGTCGACGACGAGTTACTGCGGCACACCCGCAAGGCCACCCACCGCGGAGCCCACCAGTATTCCGAGTGGGAACGCGCCTACGGTCAGTGGGCGGCGGAGCACCCGGGTGACGCCGAGCGGTGGACCAGGTTCCGCGCCGGTGAAGTCGATGCATCGGCGCTGTCAGGAGTTTCAGCGGGGAATCAAGGCGACCTCATCGCCACCCGCACCACCAACGGTGAGGTTCTCCAGGCTCTGCGGTCCACTGCAGCTCTCTGGGGCGGTTCGGCGGATCTGAGCGGTTCCACCAGCGTGGCCGTTCCCGGCGAACCGTTCTCCGCGCAGAACCCGTCCGGTGAGTTCATCCGCTTCGGTGTTCGGGAACATGCCATGGCGGCGGCTCTGAGCGGCATTGCCCTGCACGGACCGTGGCGGCCCTTTGGCTCCACCTACCTCGTGTTCAGCGACTACATGCGTCCCAGCATTCGCCTCGCGGCGCTGATGGGGCTGGGGGTGATTTACGTTTTCTCCCATGACTCCGTGGCGGTGGGCGAAGACGGGCCGACGCACCAGCCCGTGGAACAGCTCGCCTCGCTGCGGGCCGTCCCCGGGCTGGATGTGGTCCGGCCCGCAGACTCCGTGGAAGTGCTCGCCGTGTGGAGACGCATGCTCGCGTCTGCGGACCGGCCGGTGGCACTTGCCCTGAGCCGGCAGAAGCTTCCCGTTCTGCCGTTCGCGCTGGCGGCCGACGACGGCGCCGGCCGGGGCGGATATGTTCGCTGGCAGAACGGCGGCGGGGAGGATCTGGCGTTCATCGCCACGGGCAGCGAAGTCTCCCTCGCCGTCGAGGCCGCGCAGGTCCTCGAAGGCGAAGGCATTTCTTCGCGCGTTGTGTCCATGCCCTGCGTTGAATGGTTCAGCGAGCAGGACCCGGACTACCGCGAACATGTCCTCCCGGCCCGGCTGACAGCCCGGGTGACGGTCGAAGCCGGACGCGGAGACGCCTGGTACCGGTGGGCCGGCAGCGGCGGCCGGGTGGTTTCCATCGACCGGTTCGGGGAGTCCGGCTCGGGCAGCGAAATTCTGCATCTTCGCGGCATCCATCTGGACAACGTCCTTGCTGCGGCCCGGGAAACCCTGCGGGGATAACCTCCGTCCGGGGAGCAACACGGCGATACGGTCAAATCTACGACTTGACCTTCAAGCCCCCGAAGGTTTAACTTAGATCTTGCAACAACGTTCACTGAAACAAAGGAAATTCATTGCCCGCAGAACGCAAGCTCCCCGACAGCACCACCCTTCGCCAGCTCCGCAAACAGGGCCTGCGCCTGATCGATATCGCCGAACAGTACGGAGTCACTGAGGCTGCAGTCTGGAGGGCCCTGGACCGCGCCGGCTTCACCAAGGAACGGGCAACGTACAAGGATGTCCTGCCCTGGGAGATCGCGGACGAGCACAAGACCACCGCCGTCATGGACCGCTTCCGCGCCATCGCCAAGCAGAAGAGCGGCGGAAAACTGAGTCCGGAAGAAGATCGGCTGCTCGCTGATTGGCTTCGCGAGCTCGCCGACAACGACGTCGTGGTGAACTATCACAAGGACGCACCGCCCAACGCAGCCAGCAGGAAGGGCGGCTTCTATTACGTCCCCCGCACCGACGCGGATCAGTGGCTGATTAGGGAACCCGGCACAGCCGCCGGCTAAGCGCCGTACGGCCGGGACGCAGCAGCGTCCCGGCAGACGGTTTCAACTGCCGGCCGGCGGGGCCCAGTCCAGGGGTTCAAAGGACGCGCGCCGGGCCACCCGCCGCGGCAGCTCCGGCGCCTTCTGCCCGGATGCTTCTTCGCTCCGCGGCTTTGCTGCCGCTGCGGCCAAGGCGTCCGTGAGTGGCTTGCTGTGCACAACACACAAATCGACGACGCCGGCACCGGCCGCGCCGTCGATCGTCCAGGTGAGTACCCCGGGACGCCCACAGATGACGCATGCGACTTCCTCTGAGCTCATGCGTCAATCCTATCCGTGGCCTCGGAGCCAGCTCAGGCCTGCAGCGTCACCGGACGGTGGCCGCGGCCGCCCGGTACCGCTGCAGGATCTCAGGCGCCGGAGCGGCTTCCACAGTGCTGGTGCCGGACTGTGCCCACTGCGGCCAGCTGCCCGCCAGCACTCCGGCGGCCTGCTTGGCGGCGCCGTTGGCCACATATTCGTCGGGTTCGGGAACCGTCACGGGCAGCCCGAAGACCGCCGATACTGCGTGCTGCAGCGCGGCTGACCGGGCGGCACCGCCCACGAGGATGACCCGGCGGACGTCGGTCCCGACGGCGGTCAGGGCGGCCAGACCGTCAGCCAGCGAGCAGGCGATGGCTTCCACGGCCGCGCGGGCCAGGTTTTCCGGGGTGAAGTTCTGCAGCGTCATGCCGTGCAGGGATCCGGTGGCGTCGGGCAGATTGGGTGTGCGTTCACCCTCGAAGTAGGGCACCATGGTCAGGCCGCCGGCTCCGTCGCCGGCGGCCTGCGCCAGTTCAGTCAGCGCAGGCAGGTCCACGTTCAGCAGGGCCGCAGTGGCGTCCAGCACCCGGGATCCGTTCAGGGTGCACACCAGCGGCAGGTAGTGGCCGGTGGCGTCGGCGAAGCCCGCAACCAGGCCGGTGGGATCCGACGTCGGTGCGGCTGATACCGCAAAAACCGTTCCGGAGGTGCCTACGGAGACGACGACGTCGCCCACTTCCGCGCCCACGCCCAGCGCAGCACCGGCGTTGTCCCCGCTGCCGGCACCGATCAGCTGCCCGGCCGGCGTGCGCAGTTCCGCTTCCAGCGGTCCCAGCACCCGGGGCAGCACCGGAACGTGGCCGAGGGTTTGCTCCAGCACTTCCGGCAGGTACTTCCCGGTGGCCGGAGACCAGTAACCGGTGCCGGATGCATCGGAGCGGTCGGTGCACAAAGCGGCAAGACCGGCGGCGCCGGAGCCCGGGCCGTAGCCGGCCAGCCGCCAGCTCAACCAGTCATGGGGCAGGCAGACGGCGGCGGTGCGGGCCGCATTTTCGGGCTCGTTCTCCGCCAGCCAGCGCAGCTTGGCGGCAGTAATGGACGCCACCGGCACGGTCCCGGTGGCCCGGGCCCAGTACTCCGCGCCGTCCAGCCCACCGGAGGCTGCGGCGTCGTCGATCATGGCCCGGGCCGCGGCGGCGGAGCGGACGTCATTCCAGAGCAGGGCCGGGCGGACCACGGCGCCGTCCGCATCCAGGCACACCATGCCGTGCTGCTGGCCGGATACGGCAATGGCGGCCACGTCCTCGATGCCGCCGGCCGCAGTGACGACTGCCTGCAGCGCGGTCCACCAGGACTCCGGATCCACTTCGGTGCCGGGGGCATGCCGGGCGGTGCCTCGGCGCAGCACGGCTCCGCTTTCGGCGTCACGGATGACAATTTTGCAGGACTGCGTGGAGCTGTCCACTCCGGCGACCAGGGGCATGGCTTGGACCTTTCAGGGAAAGCGGAAGGATGACGGCGAAAAGCGGGCAGGTGCAGTTCAGGCCCGCGGCGGCCGGCAGCGCATCAGCGACAGGGTGCCCGCCACCTGCAGTTCGCCGGCGGAAAACGGCAGCAGTACGGTGTCGCCGGCGGCAAGCGGCCAGGCGCCGTCAGCCGTGGTCAGGGTTCCGGCGCCGTCCAGCACCACCAGGACGCTGAACCCGGGGTCCAGGACGGCAGTGCCGGCGACGTCGGTGCGCTCGGCCCGGAAATATGGACCGGCGGCGGCCGCCAGGGTGGAGTCGCCGGTGCCGCCGCGCACCACCAGCGCGTCGAGGTCCGCCGTACTGAGCGCGCGAGTGTCCGTAGCCTGCAGTGCCGTGTCGAAGCCCAGGCCCAGATGGCCCTGGGTGGTGCCCTCGATCGCGAAGTCCTTCCACTCCAGCAGGATGGAGAGGTCCTCCGGCTCCTGGACCTCCACGAGGAAAATCCCGCTGCCGATCGCGTGCGGGCAGCCCGGCGGCACGTACACGCTGTCACCGGGGCGGACGTCCACGCGGTGCATGGCGGCCAGCATGGCTTCCACCTCCTGGCAGTCCACCCAGCTGCGCAGTTCCTCCGCGCTGACCGCCCGGTTGAAGCCCAGGTGCACCGAGCCGCCCTCCAGGATGTACCAGGCTTCGGCCTTGCCGTGCCTGCGGCCCAGGTGTTCGGCGGCGAAATCCTGCTCGGGGTGCAGGTGCACCGGCAGCCGCTGCCCGGCGTCGAGCAGTTTGACCAGCACCATGGTGTCCGCGCCGTAGCGGGCCAGGTGCTCCGGGCCCAGCCAGGAGGCGGGGTCGGCACTGATTTCGTCCCGGAGCAGCCGGCCCGTCGAAACTTCGCTCAGGCCCAGCACGGGTTCGCCGAAGAGGGTGGTGGTGGACCCTACCCAGTCCTCGGGAACCCGTTCACCGGATGCGGCGGTGCCGCGGAAGGCACGGATTTTTTCGCCGCCGCGGTAGAACCTGTCCGCGGGCTGGTTGCTGGGCAGAAAGATCGGGGCAGTCACTGGATTCCTTCGGTTGGCTGGCTTGCGGTGCCCGGGTCAGGCGGACAGTCGGTGCTGGTGCCGCGGCGGCTCAGCTGCGTGGGGAGCACTACGGTTTCAGGGTCAAAGTCCTCGCCGCGGATCCGGCGGAAGAGCAGTTCGGCTCCCAGCGCGCCCAGGGCGTAGTTGTCGTAGCTGATCACCGTCAGCGGCCGCGGCATGAGGTCGGAGAGGTGGAAGTCGTCAAAGCAGACCAGGGGTTCGGCGCGGCGGTGGGCCCAGAGCGCGCGCAGTGCTCCCACCCCCGAGCGGTTGTTGCCGCAGAAGAAGGCGGTGGGCGGCTGTTCCTCCGCCAGGATGGCGTCCATCCGCCGCGCGGCCTTTTCCGGTGTGGCCACGTTGTGGACCACCTGGGACTCGTCGAAGGGCAGTCCGCGGTCCGCATAGGCCTGGCGGACGCCGTCGAGCCGTTGGCCCATGGTGGGCATCTTCAGGGTGTCGATCAGGATCCCGATCCGGGTGTGCCCCTCGTCCAGGAGCAGCCCGGCGCCGGCGCGGGCGCCGGCAAAGTTGTCCAGCACCACCGCGTCCGCGTCCAGCCCTTCGGGGCGGCGGTCCAGGAAGACCATGGGCGTGCCCAGGTCCATTTCCTTTTGCAGGCCGGCGTGGTCTCCGGAGGTGGGCACAATCAGCAGCCCGTCCACCCGGCGGCGGCACAGGTCCTGCACCGCCTCGAGCTCGTCGTCGGCGTTTTCTCCGGAGTAGGAGGTGATCAGCTGAAAGCCGTTGGCCCGGGCAACGTCAGCCACCGCTGCGGCGATGGTGGCGTAAAACTCGTTGCGCAGGTCCTTGATGAGCAGCCCGATGGTGGCGGTACTGGAGCCCGAGCGCAGCACCGCTGCAGCGAAATTGGGCCGGTAGCCCAGCTCCTCGGCGGCCTCCTGCACGCGGCTGGCCATCTGTGCATCCACGCTCTGCACGCCGTTGACCACCCGGGACACGGTTTTCAGGCTGACTCCGGCGCGCTGCGCCACGTCCGTCATAGTGGGTCGGCGCCCCTGGTGATGGCTGTCGGCGTTCATGTGACCCCCTTGTTGCGTGACGTGGCTGTTGCTGAAGTGTGTGGTTTAGACAACGTTGTCTCACATGTATAACATGACGGGACAACGTTGTCCGAATGTCGTGCGTCACTCCCTCGGCCCTGGTCTCCGCGAAGAAGCGGACGCTGCGGAGCCGGATTACGCCCGCCGTCCGGACGCGTCAGAAGAGACTACAAAGGAGTATCTACATGAAGGCACTCAAGAGCGCCGCACTGCTCGGAGCCTTGGCACTGAGCGCCCTCTCCCTCTCCGCCTGCACCGAGGACATGAACGCCTCGGCCGGCGGCGAGCAGAGCACCGAGGTCAAGGCAGTGGGCCTGATGGTTCAGGACCTGGGCAATCCGTTCTTCAACTCGATGAAGAACGGCGTGGAGGCAGCCGCCAAGGATCTGGGCGCAACCTTCTCCGCACAGGACGGGCGCCAGGACCTTGCCGCGCAGAATGACCAGATCGATGCCTTCATCCAGCAGGGTATCGATGTACTGCTGATCAACGCGGTGGATTCCGAGGGCGTTGGGCCCGCCGTCCAGCGTGCCCGCGACGCCGGCATCACCGTCGTCGCCGTGGACGTGGGAGCCAAGAACGCTGAAGCCACCGTCACCACGGACAACGTGCAGGCAGGCCGGCTGGCCTGCGAAAGCCTGATCGAGCAGATCGGCGGCAAGGGCGAAATCCTGATTGTGGACGGCACCCCCACCACCTCCATCCAGGACCGCGTCACCGGCTGCGAGGAAGCCCTGGCCGCCGCGCCGGACGTCAAGGTGGTCGGACAGCAGAACGGTGACAACGGCCGCGAGAAGGCCCTGACCCTGACCACCGATATGCTCACCGCGTCCCCGAACATCGCGGGCATCTTCGGCGTCAATGACCCCACCGCGCTGGGCGCCAACCTGGCCGCCCAGCAGGCCGGCAAAACGGACCTGATCATCACCGGCGTGGACGGCTCCCCCGAGGCCGTGGCTGAAATGGGCAAGGGAACCTCCATGTTCAAGGGCACCGCCGCCCAGGACCCGAACCTGCTCGGCTCCACCGCGCTGGAAATGGCCGTGAAACTGCGCGCCGGCGAAACCCTAGAAGAGGACACCGTGCTGGTGCCCAGCTCTTTGGTTGACGCCGCGAACCTCTCGTCCTACAAGGGCTGGAAGTAACAAGGCCCGGCAGTATCAACGACGACGGCGGCCGTCACCGGCCGCCGTCGTTCCCCACCGCACCACACAAAGGCTGCAATGCAATGACTAATCCATTACTGCGCATGAGCGGAGTCAGCAAGAAATTCGGCGGCGCCGTAGCCCTCGAAGACGTTCACCTGGAACTGCATGCGGGCGAAGTTCACGCGCTGATGGGGGAAAACGGGGCCGGCAAGTCCACCCTCATGAAAATCCTGTCCGGCGTGTACACCCCGGATGCAGGCACGATTGAGCTCAACGGCGAGCAGATCTCCATCGCCAACCCCCGCGACGCCCTGGCCAAGGGCATCGCCATCATCCATCAGGAACTGAACACCGTTCCGGACATGACCGTGGCGGAGAACCTGTCCCTGGGCAGCGAGCCGAACCGCGGCGGCATCCTCAACCGCAGGGAACTGCGCCGCTCGGCCCGGGAGAAACTGGACCGGATCGGCGCCGACATTCCGGTAGACCTGCCCATCGGCCGCCTCTCCGTAGGCATGCAGCAGATGGTGGAAATTGCCCGCGCCGTCGCCGAAAACGCCAAGATCCTGGTCCTGGACGAACCCACCGCCTCCCTCTCCCAGGCCGAAGCGGAACGGCTCTTCGAACTGGTGGAGGACATGCGCGGCCGCGGCATGGCCCTGGCCTACATCAGCCACCGGATGGAAGAAGTCTGGAAACTCTCGGACCGGATCACCGTGCTGCGCGACGGCCGCTGGGTCTCCACCACCGGCCGCAGCGAAGCCACCCCCGAAGACATCGTGAACCGGATGGTGGGCCGCGACGTCGACAATCTCTACGTCCACGAGGACCGGGAGCCGGGCGCCACCGTCCTGTCCGTCCGCGGACTGACCAACGGCAAGGGCATTGGCCCCGTGGATCTGGACATCCGTGCCGGCGAAGTCGTGGGCCTGGTGGGCCTGGTCGGTGCCGGCCGCACCGAACTGGCCCGGATGATCTTTGGCGCCGACGCCAAGACCGGCGGCACCGTCAGCATCGACGGCAACGAGGTGCAGATCAGCAGCCCCGGCGACGCCATCGCCCACCGGATTGGCCTGCTGCCGGAAAGCCGCAAGGAACAGGCCCTGTTCCTTGACATGTCTATCCGCGACAACGCCGCCATGAGCACCTTCGGGAAGTTCAGTTCCGCCGGCCTCATCAAACGGCGCAGCCTCCGCGACGCCGTCAAGGGTGAAGTTGCCTCCCTGCGCGTGCGCAGCACCTCCATCGACCAGCTGGTACGCGGCCTCTCCGGCGGCAACCAGCAAAAGGTGGTGCTTTCGCGCTGGCTGATGCTCGAACCGAAGGTGCTCATCCTCGATGAACCCACCCGCGGCGTCGATATCGGCGCCAAGCAGGAGATCTACCGCATCATCAATGACCTGGTTGCCCGGGGCGTGGCGGTGCTGGTGATTTCCTCCGACCTGCCCGAGGCACTGGGCATCAGCGACCGCGTCTTCGCCGTGCGCGACGGCCAGCTGGTGAAGGAATTCAGCCGTGCAGAAGCAACCGAACAATCCGTCATGATGTACGCCACCGGCGTTGCCACCGAAGGATCCGCCGAATCCCAGCTCCTGGGGGAAAAGTAACATGTCCACACTTACAAAAAACCCGTCCTCCTCCGCTCCCGCCGCCAAGAAAGGCCCGGACCTGCCCTGGCTCTGGGACCGGTACGGCATCCTGGCCGTGCTGGTCATCCTCGTGGTGATGATGAGCATGTTCGCGCCGAACTTCCTCAGCGTGGACAACGGCCTCAACGTGGCCCGCGCCGTCTCCATCAACGCCATCCTCGCTGCCGGCATGACCCTGGTGATCCTCACCGGCGGCATTGACCTGTCGGTGGGTTCCGTCGTCGCCCTGACCGGCGTCAGCTCCATCCTGCTCTGGACCGCCGGCGCCCCCGCCATCGTCGCCGTCCTCGGCGGCATTGTGGTGGGCGCTGCCACCGGCCTGATCAACGGCAGCCTGATTGCCTACCTAGGCCTGCCCGCATTCATCATCACCCTCGGCGCCCTGACCTACATCCGCGGGTTCTCCTACTCGCTCACCGACGCGCAGCCGCTGATCGCCAGCGACCTCGGCTTCCGCGCCCTGGGCAACGGCGGCATTGCCGGGATTCCGACGCCGGTGGTCCTGATGATCGCGGTCTACGCCGTCCTCTGGTTTGTCCTGGAGCGCACCACCTTCGGCCGGCACATTTACGCCATCGGCGGCAACGCCGAAGCCGCCCGCCTGGCCGGCATCAAGGTCAAGTGGACCCTGGTCCGCGTCTACCTGATCATGGGCGCCTGCGCCGGCCTGGCCGGCGTCATCTTCGCCGCCCGCGTGGAATCCGGCCAGCCCAAGGCCGGCGAAGGCTACGAACTGGACGCCATTGCCGCCGTCGTCCTCGGCGGCACCGCCCTGGCCGGCGGCCGCGGCCGGATTGTGGGCACCCTCATCGGTGCCCTGATCATCGGCGTGCTCAGCAACGGGCTGGTGCTGATGAACGTTCCGTTCTTCTACCAGCTGGTGGTCAAGGGCATTGTGATTGTCCTCGCCGTAGGCATCGACGGGCTGAAGAACTTCAAGCGCGCCTGATCCCTTTTCCTGCACGTCCGGGCCTGTCCCCTGCTGAGGCAGGGGGCGGGCCCGCGTTTTATCCCTATCCTTCTCATGTCCAGGACAAACCATGAATCTTGCAGACAGCTATGTCATCGGTGTCGACTACGGCACCCTCTCCGGCCGGGCCGTGGTGGTCCGGGTGTCCGACGGCACCGAGCTCGCCGACGCCGCCTATCCCTATCCGCACGCCGTTCTCACCGACGCACTGCCCGACGGCGGCCCGCAGCTGCCGCCGGAGTGGGCCCTGCAGGTGCCGCGCGACTACGTACAGGTGCTGCAGCACGCGGTCCCCGAGGCCGTGCGCAAAGCCGGCATCGATCCTGCCCGGGTGGTGGGGCTGGCCACCGACTTCACGGCCTGCACCATGGTGCCGGTGACGGCCGACGGCGTGCCGCTGTGTGAGCAGCCCCGCTTCGCCAACCGTCCGCACGCCTATGTAAAACTGTGGCGCCACCACGCCGCCCAGGCGCAGGCGGACCGCATCAATGAACTCGCGACCGAGCGGGGCGAGCCCTGGCTCTCCCGCTACGGCGGGCTGATTTCCTCCGAATGGGAATTCGCCAAGGGTCTGCAGGTCCTGGAAGAGGATCCGGAAGTCTATGCCGCCATGGAGCACTGGGTGGAGGCCGCTGACTGGATTGTCTGGCAGCTGACCGGCAGCTACGTGCGCAACGCCTGCACCGCCGGCTACAAGGGCATCTACCAGGACGGCCGCTACCCTTCCGCAGACTTCCTGGCCGCCCTGAACCCGGACTTTGCCGGGTTTGTGACTGACAAGCTGGAACACCGGATCGGGCAGCTCGGCGATTCGGCCGGAACCCTCTCGGCGCAGGCTGCGGCCTGGACGGGACTGCCCGAGGGCATTGCCGTGGCGGTGGGCAACGTGGACGCCCACGTCACCGCCCCGGCCGCGAAGGCCGTGGAACCAGGCCAGATGGTGGCCATCATGGGCACCTCCACCTGCCATGTGATGAGCGCCGAGGGTCCGGCCGACGTGCCGGGCATGTGCGGGGCCGTGGACGGCGGCATTGTGGACGGGCTCTGGGGCTTTGAGGCCGGGCAGAGCGGCGTGGGTGACATCTTCGGCTGGTTTGTGCGCACCTGCGTTCCGCCGGCCTACGTCTCCGCCGCCGCGGAACGCGGTCTGGACGTGCACCAGTACCTGACCGAGGTGGCGTCCCGGCAGGCCATCGGCGAGCACGGGCTGCTGGCCCTGGACTGGCACAGCGGCAACCGGTCAGTGCTGGTGGACCATGAACTCTCCGGCGTCTTTGTGGGCCAGACCCTGGCCACCAAGCCGGAGGACATGTACCGGGCCCTGCTGGAAGCCACCGCTTTCGGCACCCGCGTGATCGTGGAAGCCTTCCGGGACAGCGGCGTTCCGGTCCGCGAACTGACTGTCGCCGGCGGCCTGTTGAAGAACCGCCTGCTGATGCAGATTTACTGCGACGTGCTGAACATGCCCATCTCCGTGATCGCCTCGGAGCAGGGACCGGCACTGGGCTCGGCCATCCACGCGGCCGTGGCGGCCGGAGCCTATCCGGACATCCGCACCGCCGCCGAAGCCATGGGCAACGTGCAACGCAACGCCTACCTCCCGGACCCGGAGAACGCCCGGGCCTACCAGCAGCTGTTCGAGGAATACCGGACGCTGCATGACTACTTTGGCCGCGGCGGCAACAACGTAATGCACCGGCTCAAAGCCATGCGCCGCGCCGCCGTTGCCGGCCGCACCACCTCCCCGATTGGAGTTTCGTCATGACCCAGCACGTTTCCACTCCCGATTCCGCGGCCGGTGCCGCAGCCGGCATTCCCGCACACCTGCGGGACGACGTCGACCGGCTCAAGGCGGAGGTGGCGGCCCTGCACGGGGAGCTGACCGCCAGCGAGCTGGTGGTGTGGACGGCCGGCAACGTGTCTGCCCGCGTTCCCGGGGCGGACCTGATGGTGATCAAGCCCTCCGGCGTGGCCTACGCGGACCTGACCGCCGAAAACATGGTGGTCACCGACTTGTTCGGGACGCTGGTGGAAGGGGACTTCGCGCCGTCGTCGGACACCGCCGCGCACGCCTACGTGTACCGGCACATGGAACACATCGGCGGCGTGGTGCACACCCATTCCACCTACGCCACCGCGTGGGCCGCCCGCGGAGAAGCCATTCCCTGCGTGCTGACCATGATGGCGGACGAGTTCGGCGGGGAAATTCCGGTGGGGCCGTTTGCGCTCATCGGCGATGATTCGATCGGGCAGGGCATTGTGCAGACCCTGTCCGGCTCCCGCTCCCCCGCCGTGCTCATGCAGAACCACGGCCCGTTCACGGTGGGCCGCGATGCGCGTGCTGCAGTGAAGGCTGCGGTGCTGTGTGAGGAAGTGGCACGGACCGTGCACATTTCCCGGCAGCTCGGGGCGCCGCTGCCGATTGGGCAGGCGCAGATCGACTCCCTGTATAACCGGTACCAGAACGTGTACGGGCAGCACTAGGAACAGTGCACCGGGAGCGGGCGGCCGGCTAAACGAATCAGCTGGCCGCCCACCTCTTACCGGGAGCTGACCTTGCCGAACAGCGACGCCGCCGGCGCCAGGATGAACGGCCTGCTTGCCGCCACCGCCGCACCAATAACGGCAAGCGACAGGACGAACAACCAAAAGCCGGCCCAGTTGGAGGCATACACCGCGGGATCGGTGGAACCCTGCGCGGCGTACATATGGTTGAGGTTACGCAGTGCACCTGTGGCGAAAACCAGGATGACGTGCACGGCAATGAAGGCCACAAAGTAGAGCATTACCGGGAAGTGGACTTTTCGCGCCGCTTCGATGGGGAACCACCGGCTCATCCTCGGTGCCGTCTTGGGCCACAGCCCGGACATCCGGAAGCCGGTAGCCGCAGCGAGCGGCGCAGCAATAAAGATGGTGGCAAAGTACGCCAGCTGCTGCAGGGAGTTGTAATTCACCCACCCGTTGTCCGTAGGCCAGTCCAAAGACATGTACTGCAGACCGGCCGAGGCAGCATTGGGGAACACTTCCCAGGATGTGGGGATAACGCGCATCCATTGGCCCGTCGCGAAAAGCAGGACGATGAAGACGGCGCCATTCACCAGCCACAGCAGGTCCAGGGACTGGTGGAACCATACCGTCAGGCTGACCTTCGCTCCGTTTCGTCCCTTCGGGGTCCAGTATGCGGCGGGCCGCTTTTCCTTCCGGATCAGCAGGCCGGAGCGGATTATCAGCACCATGAGGAACACGTTCATAAAGTGCTGCCACCCCAGCCAGGCAGGCAGACCGACGGGGGCACCCTCCGGCAAGTGATACTCCCCCGGATACGCCTCGAGGAAGGACACTCCCCTGTCACTGCCAAGGAACCAGCGCGAGATTCCCACGGCAGCGGCAGCAAAAACCACCAGCGCGGCAGCGGCCAGCCCAAGCCTGACCCACCGTTTCGGCAGCCGAGGCATCCCCTGTGCTGTGGAAGAACCGCGCTCCGCGGGCGTCGCCGAAGTGCGAACTGCCGAATCCGCCGGCCCGGAGCTGGAGGTCGGCGAGGACTCCGCCATCGGCTCGACCGAAGACTTCTCCACAGACTCCATCGAAGGAGCATCCAGGCCGGTGGGGGCGGCCGAGTGCGCGGACGCGTCCGGTACAGGCGCCGGGTCGGCAGCAGACTGCGCGGACAGAGTTGCTTTCTGCACACTGACTTCGGACGCCAGCGGCCAGGAGCCGGCACCGGCCATCCGGGGCAACCCCTGCCGTATCCGCTGGGTTTCGGTCCTCACATCCCCCGGCCCTTTGAGAGTCTGTGATTGCGCACCTTCGACGGCGGATTCTGCGGCAGGCACTTCCGTCTCCGTTGCGGCAGTAACCGTTGAGGCCGCAGGTGAGACCGCAGGCCACGGCTTGCCGTCCGGGCTGCGGGGCAATCCGCGGCGTAATGGAGCGGAGGTGGCAGTCACCGGTCCGGCGCTCGGAGGGGACTGATGGCTGCCCGCCGGGGCTGCGGCGGGCGGCTGATGTGCAGGCAGTTCGACAGCGTCCATGGCCGGCGCATCGGGCTTCCTCGCCGGGGCCGCGCCCACAGCCGCAACCCCGTCCACGTCGGGCCAGGATTCTCCTCCCGGCCGCCGGGGCAGCCCCCGGCGCTGAACTTTGGCGGCGGTATTCACTAGGAGGCCGCCTTCTTCGCCTGCAGCTCCTTGATTGCCTGCGGAATCACGGCGAACAGATCACCCACCACGCCAAAATCCGCCACTTCGAAGATGGGCGCATCGGCGTCCTGATTCACGGCCACAATGGTCTTGGCGGTCTGCATACCAGCCTTGTGCTGGATGGCGCCGGAAATCCCCAGCGCCACATAGAGCTGGGGAGAAACGGACACGCCCGTCTGGCCCACCTGCTGCGAGTAGGGTACGTAACCGGCGTCGACGGCGGCCCGGGATGCCCCCACTGCTGCCCCGAGGGTGTCGGCCAACTCCTCGACAAGCGCGAACTGTTCTGCCGATCCCAGACCGCGGCCACCTGACACCACTTTGGCAGCTCCGCGCAGCTCCGGACGGGAGGTGTGAACCTCGGCCGGGTCGAACGACTGCACACGGCCGGCACGCGATCCGCGGAGGGTGAAGTCCAACTCCTGCCGCTGCAGCGGACGTCCTGCGGCCCGGGCCTCCACCGCCCCCTGGCGGATCGTCACCACAGGAGTTCCAAAGGTCAGAGCAGACGCGGCCAGGTATTCACCGCCGTACACGGAGTGCTGCGCCACAACGCCCTCGGCGTCCCTCGAGACGCCCACGGCGTCAACGGCCAACCCGGTCCCGGCCCGCACCGCGTACCGGCCAGCCACGTCCCGCCCCTCCACCGAGTTGGAGATCAGCACGGCATCGGGCCTCACGAGGTGTGCGGCGGCCTCCAGTGCGTCCACGACGGGAACGGTCACTTCGTCTGCGCCGGCGGAGGTGTCCGCCATCAGAACCTGTGCGGCGCCAAAGCCGGCAGCCGCCTCGGCAGCCTCCGCCAGTTCAGCCGGCGTGCCTGCCAGCAAGGCCACGGGTGTACCGATGCCGTCCGCGGCACCCAGGAGCGCCGCTGCACTCTTTGCCAGAGTTCCACCGGGAAGGGTGTCCAGCAGCACGAGGATGGAGTCAGTTGCAAATTCAGTCATGATGGTGCCCCTCAGGCCAGTTTGTTGTCGATTAGGTACTCCGCCAGCAGCCGCCCGCCGTCGCCTTCGTCCACGATCTTCACGCCTGTGCCCCTTGCAGGGCGTGCGGCCACCTGGGTGAGGATGGATCGGGGAACATCCAGGCGCTCAGCATCAACACCCAGGTCGGAGGCAGTGAGCACTTCGACCGGCTTCTTCTTGGCGGCCATGATCCCCTTGAAGTTGGGAAACCGGCAGGGAGGCATTGCTTCGGTCACGGAGATGGCTGCAGGCAAATCCGCTGAAACCCGGGCCACCCCGGCGTCCGTCATCCGGGTACCGGAGACCTCGGTTTCGGAAAGTTCCACGGAGGACAGGAACGTCAGCTGGGGCAGGCCGAGCCGTTCGGCCAGCATGGCTGCCATGACACCGCCGGAGCCGTCAGTGGATTGATTTCCCGTGATAACCAGATCAGCACCGATTCTCTGAATCGCAGCTGCAAGCACCTCCGAGGTCAGGCCCAGGTCCGCACCCAGGAGGGTCTCGTCGGCCACATGCACTGCGGATCCGGCACCCGCGGCGAGGCCCTTGCGAATCGTCGCCTGGGCAGACGCCGGACCCATGGTCAGCAGGATGACTTCGGTCCCCGGGCTGCTGTCCGCATGAGCCAGGGCCGTTTCGAGGGCTCGCTCACCGATCTCGTCCATGACGGCGTCGCTGGCCGCACGGTCGGCCAATCCGGTCTCCAGAGACAGCTTGCGCTCCCCGTAAGTGTCAGGCACTTCCTTGACCAGGACAACGATTCTCATTACGGCTCCTTCATGTGCGGGTGCTTCGGGTGCCCATCCCGCGGGCAACACTAAGTCTGATCACCGTCAGCCTAGGGGCGGAGCAGAGACCTGGGCACTCGTCCTCTCACTGACTGATAGCGCGGTGCCCCCACCATTGACGCGCAAGGCACCTATCCCTATTCTGGTGGAACGAATGCAGTTCCGCCCTACAGAATACCGTTCCAGAATCGTGGTCCCGCTTGGGTGCCGCGGATTGGGCGCCGGAGGAGAGTAAGACATGACGCAGGAGCCAACGAAGGTCCAGACCCTGGTGGTAGGCGGAGGAATCGGCGGTCTCGCCGCCGCCGCTGGCCTCGCCCGCGGCGGGAAGGACGTCCTCGTCCTGGAACGCGCACCCCAATTCGCCGAGGTTGGTGCCGGCATCCAGCTTGCACCCAACGCCTTGTCAGCCCTTGACCGGCTGGGCGTACTGGACAAGGTGAAGAAGGATGCCGTTGTCCCGGAGCGGAAAATCTACATCGATGCCGTCACCGGCCAGACCATCGCAACCATCGATCTGGGTGAGGAGTTTCAGGAGCACTACGGATACCCGTACATCGTCACGCACCGGGCGGATCTTCATACAGCATTGCTGGAAGCCTGCCAGGAGAGCGGATTGGTCAGGCTGGAGACCAACGCAGAGGTGCTCAGCGCCACGAATCAGGCTGACGGAACAGTCCTGGTGAAGACCCTCGCCGGCGCACAGTACATCGCCGACGCCGTGATTGGCGCCGACGGCGTGCGGTCCAACCTGCGCGGAGCGATCATCGACGACACCCTGGTGCCCTCCAAGTACGTGGCCTACCGAGGGACTGTGCCCATTGAGGCAGTGGGAGAGGACGTCACGTCTTCCCCCGCGGTACTGTGCTGGCTGGGCCCCAATATGCACCTGATCCAGTACCCCCTGCGCGGCGGGAAGCTGTACAACAATGTGGCGGTCTTCAAATCGGACGCCTATTCGCCCGATCACGATAATTGGGGAACTCCGGAAGAGCTGGACGCGCGGTTCGCCGCCTGCTGTGACGCCGTGAAGAACGCCGGGCAGTACCTTAGCCGCGATATCCGCTGGCCCATGTACGACCGTGAGCCGGCAGGCGTCTGGGTGGACGGGCATGTGGCACTGCTGGGCGACGCCGCCCATCCGATGCTGCAGTATCTGGCCCAGGGCGGCGCTCAGTCGATCGATGACGCCCTCGCGATTTCAGAGGAACTCACCCGCACGGACGACGTCGAGCGGGCCTTCGCGGCATATCAGGACCGCCGCCTGTTGCACGCGGGCAACATCCAGCGACTGGCACGGGCCGCCGGCGAGCTCTTCCACATCGAGGGAGTAGCCCGGAACGTGCGCAACTACGCGTTCCAGAACCATGACCCGAAGGATTATTCGAACCTGGACTGGATGTTCATGCCGCTGGACCGGGCACCGCAGGAGCGCAGTTACCCGGCCTAAACCCCCTAAGCGGCAACCCGCCGCAGCCGCGTCAGCGGTGCAGTTCGTTCCCGAGCTGCACCGCTGCCGTCTTTAATACCTCCACCACATGCGGCACCGCTTCATCCCCGATGCGCCCGGTGGGATAGGTGATCCCGATCGCGTAGTCCACAGATTCTCCGTCCCGGCCGTGCACGGGGACGGCAAGCGCACTCACCCCATGCTCCACTTCTCCGTGCTGGAGCACGTAGCCGTTCGCCTCAACTTCCGCCAGGTGCGCCTCGAAGCGCTCACGGTCAACTCCGGCAGACTCGAGGACAGGAGTAGGAACAGGCGTGTCGGTACTGGAAAGCAGCACCCGGCCCATGCCGCTGCGGACTGCAGGCTGGGCATGGCCCTCCCGGTTACCTACCCGCAGCAGATGCGGGCTTTCCGCCGATGCGATGGTCAGGGCGGACCATCCGTCCAGCATGCTCAGGTGCACGGTCTCACCGAATTCCTGCACCAGGCCGGCGAGGATGGGCCGGGCCAGCTGCCGCACCCGCTCGCGCTGATCCGAGAGGCGGTCCAGGGTCTCCCCGGGATAGTAGGCCCTGGTTTGCGGGTCCTGACGGGCGAACCCGCGGTGCACCAGCATTTGCAGCAGCCGGTGGGCGGTGGACGGCGCCACTCCAAGAACGGCAGCGACCTCGCCAATCCGGATCCCCGACGGGTGCTCGGAAACCAGCACCACCAGGCGCAGGGCCTTGTCAACGGAACCGATCGGATAGGTCGGCTCGTCGTTGTCACGCTTGACTGTCATACGTCCGACCTTAGCTGGATCTCATCCTGCAGAACGCGGTTCTGCGAGGTGTCGCTTAAAAACTCAGGGCGCAGATTCCGCCGGACCAGCGGCAGATGCTGGCAGGGAATGCCGAGACAGGTCGGCACTGATGGCGCGGGCAGTCCCCAGCACATGGGGAAGGATGGTGCGCGGCTCCGGGATCCGCGTTTCAGGGAAGGAAACGGTCAGGCTGGCCACCGCCGTGCCCAGTTCGCCGAACACAGGCGCTGCCACGGAGGTCCGGCCGGGCAGCCCGTCATCCCGAATGACTCCGTAGCCCTGCGCCCTGATGGCTGCCAGTTCCCGCTCCAGGGCAGCCAGGCCGCCCGGATACCGGGTAAGGCCGTCCCCGGACTGTGCGTCGCCGTCGTCGTCGGATAGTGGCGTCGCGCAGGCGCCTGCCGCCAGCGCTGCGTTCCGCCGCACCTGCTGCCAGGCGTCGTCGCTGTAGGCCAGGAGCACCCGGCCGCCTGCAGTACTCTGCAGCGGCATCCGCCGGGTCACGAAGGATGAGGCCGCTGTGGGCTTGACCCGGGTAATCCGGTCGCCGAAGACTGCGTCCTGGCCGTCCCGGACCCCCAGGTACACGGTGCCGCGGGTGGCCATGTGCAGGTTGACCAGATACGGCTGGGCAAGTTCACGCAGACGGCGGACCTGGGGAGCGCTGACTCCCAACCGCCAGATGCGGGCTCCCAGCCGGTAGCGTCCGCGGGCAAGGCGTTCCACTCCCTCCCACTCCACCAGTGCGGCCAGCATGCGGTGAACCGTGGCGGGCGGGAGTCCGGTCTGTTCGCAGATCCCGGAGACCGTCATTTCCTGTCCACCCTCAAAGCAGTCCAGGATCTCGAAGGCCCTCCCCAGAACCGACCGTTTGGCTTCCTCGTTCTGGTCCGCCGTTGCACTGCCTGCCATAAAAACTCCGTCTATCCCGTTGACGGGGCCAGTTCGACCCGCCACCCGGCGATTCTATCCGTTGAGCGGTGCCCGTCCGGACGGCACGGCGTAAGTCTCAATGGTTGGCCGTACTGTGACCCATTGTGTCTCCGTGAACGCTTCATAGTTTGCTTCCGGGCCTCCAAAACGGGCGCCGTTGCCGGAAGCACCCATGCCGCCGAACGGGGCCATGGCTTCGTCCCCCACGGTTTGTTCGTTGATGTGCACAATGCCGCTGCGGATGCGGTCAGCCACCGTCATTGCCGTGCCAACATCGCCGAGCACTGCCACGGACAGGCCGTACGGGCTCGAATTGACCAGGTCCACTGCTTCATCCACGGTCCTGTAGGACAGCACCGGAGCCACAGGCCCAAAGATCTCGTCCTGCCACACGGGCATCCGCTGATCCAGGCCGGTCAGCACTGTGGGCAGGTAACAGCGGCCCTCTGCACGTCCTCCAGCGCGCACCTCGGCGCCCGCCGCCACGGCTTTGTCCACCAGTGCCCCGATGGCGGTCAGCTGGCGTTCGTCGATGACCGGTCCAATCTGCACGCCCTCCTGCCGGTACGGGTCACCCACCACCAGGGAGGCCGCGATCCTCGCCAGTTCCGAGATGTACTGCTCCGCTTGGGACTCGTGCACCAGATGCCGGCCGGCGGCCTGGCAGATTTGGCCCTGATGGAGGAAGGACGCAAACGCTCCTGCCGCGGCAGCAGCCGCCACGTCCGCCCCCGGCAGTACCATGACCGCATTGTTGCCGCCCAGCTCCAGGTGCGCCCGCTTCATCTGCTGCGCCGCTGCTTCCCCCACCTTGAGGCCGGCCGCCGTCGAACCGGTGAAGGAGATAATGCGGACTTCCGGCGCGTTCACCACAGCCGCACCGATCTCCGATCCTCCGGGGAGCACCTGCAGCACACCGGCCGGCAGCCCGGCTTCTTCGAAAATCCGCTGGAGGACGACGCCGCCGCACACCGATGTGCGCGGGTCCGGTTTCAGCAGCACCGCATTGCCGAGGGCGAGCGCCGGCGCCACGGAGCGGATCGCCAGGGTCAGCGGATAGTTGAACGGAGCAATCACGGAGACCACCCCGGCCGGCAGCCGCCGCGACAGGGACCACCGCTCCTTGTTGGTGGCCAAAGTGTCCCCGTGGGGATGGGTGGGCAGCGCCGACGCCTCGCCGCATTCAGCAACCGCAGCAAGTACCTCGGTGGCGGCCTTGGCCCAGGTCCCCCCGCTCTCCCGGACAATCCACGGGGTGATGTCGTCCGCATGCTTGGAAAACAGGTCACTGGCACGGCGGAGCACTGCTGCGCGGGCCGCCGGCGGCAGCACGGCCCAGTCCCGCTGGGCCCGGGCCGCCGTGCGCGCAGCTTCCTCCACCTGCCCGACGGACGCGGTTCCCAGCTCGGCGATAACGTCGCCGCTGGCGGCTTCACGCACCTGCAGCGGCGCCCCGCCGCCTGTTACCCAGGCTCCGTCCAAATGAACCTTGCCGGTCCATGTCTCAGCGTCCAGGACACCCATGCCGTTCCCTACCTGTTCTTCCACTGCGGGGCGCGCTTCTCCAGGAACGCGCGTACCCCCTCTGCACGGTCCTCGCTGGTGTACGGGTTCGGGCCCACGTTCAGGCGCAGCGCCGAGCTGACGGGCAGCCCCCAGCTCTTGGTGGCCATTTCCTTGTAGCGGCGCAGGGACACCGGGGAGTTGGCGACAATGCCGGCCACGTAGTCCTTCACCGCGGCGTCGAACTCCTCGCGCGGCACCACGTTGTTGACCAACCCGATCTGCCGGGCTTCCTCCACCGGCACCATCCGGGCGGTGTAGAGCATGTCCATGGCAAGGGCGCGGGGAATCAGCCGTGGCAGCACCACGGAGCCGAAGTTGGCGCCCATGCCGCGCTTGGCCTCGGTGAGGCCAATGGTGGCTCCTTCCACCGCAATCCGGATGTCGCAGGCCAGGGCTATTTCGCAGCCGCCGGCCAGGGCATGGCCGTTGATGGCGGCTATCACGGGTTTGTAGGTCTCCAGCATCACTTCCAGCAGCGCACGGTACTCGCCGGTCATGGGGGTGTGCACCTGCCGTCCGGCGCGGGCAACGCTGTCCATTTCCTTCATGTCCCCGCCGGCGCAGAACGCCTTGTCACCGGTGCCGGTGATGACCACGGCCCAGACATCCGGATCCGCCTCGGCCTCCACAAAGGCCTGGACCAGGAGCTGCACGGTGTGCCGGCTGATGGCGTTGCGCCGTTCCGGGCGGTTGATGGTGATCCAGGCTACCGAGTCCCGGACCTCGTAGAGGACTTCCTCGGGGCTTCCGGTGATCAGTCCGTCGCTCATGCGTTTGCTCCTTCTGTGGCGGCGGTGCGGTCGGTGCCGGTCTCGATCACGCCGGCGGCCAGCAGGCCGTCGATCTGCTCGCTGGTGAGCCCCAGGGCCGTGAGCACCTCGGCGGTGTCCGAGCCGAGTTCGGGCGGTGTGCTGCGCTGGGCCAGGTACTCGCCGTTGAAGGTGACCGGGGTGTTCACTACGGTGACGTCGCCCAGGACCGGATGCTGCACGTCCTCAAGCTGGCCGAGGGCAGCCACCTGGGGGTCGGCCAGGACCCGGTCCAGGGTGTTGACCGCCGAGTGCGGAACCTTGGCCCGGTCCAGGCGCTGCAGCAGGTCATCCATGGGAAACTTCGCGGTGGCTTCGCTGAGCCGTTCATTGACCACGTGCCGGTTCTTCACGCGGGCCAGGTTGTCCTCGAACCCCGGTTCATCCCGCAGATGCGGGGCCTCAAGGGCGTCCAGCAGCCGGTAAAAACTCTCGTTGTTGCCCACGGAGAGGAACACGTAGCCGTCCGACGCCGGGAAGGCGCCGTTGGGGACGTTGCCGCGGAACCCCGAGCCGAGCCGTTCGGGGACGGCCCCGCCGGCGGCGACGCTCATCAGCGGGGTGTTGACCCAGGCCAGGGCGGTCTGCAGCAGCGAGACCTCCACGTGGGTTCCCTCACCGGTCTGTTCGCGGCGGCGGAGGGCGTCGAAAACGCCCAGTGCCAGCCACATGCCGGTACCCATGTCCATCATGGACAGCGGCACCCGGGCCGGTGGGCCGTCGTCGGAGCCGGTCATGGCCACCACGCCGGCGTAGGCCTGCAGCATGGCGTCATAGGCAGGCTGCTGGCTGCGGGGGCCGGTGCGTCCGTACCCGGTCATTTCCACGTAGACCAGGCGCGGATTGATTTCCCGGATCCGTTCCCAGGAGAATCCGGCTGCCGCCAGCGCGCCCGGACGCAGGTTCTGGACCAGGACGTCGGCGGATTCCAGCAGCTCTTCAAGCAGTTCCGCACCCGACGGGTCCTTGTAATTCAGGACGACGGACTTTTTGTTCCGGTTCAGGGACAGGAACGTGATGGAGATGCCTCCGCTGAGCGGCGCCCAGGTGCGGGCGTCGTCGCCGCCGCCCAGGCGTTCCACCTTGATGACCTCGGCTCCGAAATCGGCCAGGATCTGGCAGCCGTAGGGCACTGCCACGCTGGTGCCGATTTCGATGATCCGGATTCCCTCGAGGGATCCCTGGGTGCTCATAGCGCCGGTTCCTTTCCTGCGGCGAGCCGCGCGTCGTAATTCTCCCGGGCCGGGGACTGCACCGGCTCGCGCCAGGGTGAAAGCGCCCCCTGGTAGACGGATGGCCCCAGCCGGAAATGCTGGGCTTCTTCGAAGGTTTCGATGAACGGCATGTCCATCGGATAGACGTCAGCCCCGGTGGGCCGCGGGCCTGCGGCAGTCACCTTGGACCACAGCGGATGCCCCACCACTTCTTCGGCGATCTTGCCTGCCTCGATCAGCAGGGGCAGGTTGATTCCGGTTTCGATCCCTTCGGATTCGAGCAGGTGCACAAAGTCCTCCGTGGGGATCATTCGGGTGGCCCGGCCGTTGCCGCAGTAGGGGCAGCCGCCCATGCCGCCGATGGCGGTGTCAATGAGCAGGGTGTGCCGCTCGTCGAGTTCCTCCATCGCCACGTAGGCCGACAGCATCGCCATCCCCCGCGCGTCGTGCAGGTGAAGGTGGTAGTTGCGGACCTCGGGGAAGGTCCGGACCACGCGGCGCATCATGGACCGCACGGCCGCCGGGGTGTTCCAGCTCATCGGGTCGCCGATCTGGATGCGGGTGACCGGGATGCCGGCGGAGGTCCAGGCGTCGTACTGCAGCTGCAGCAGGCGCATCCGCTCATCTTCAGTGAATTCGCCCAGCCAGTTCGAGCCCCAGGCTGCGTTGACGGAGATCTCCGCGTGCGTGATGCCGGCGTCGCGGGCCGCGGCCACGGCGCTTTCCAGGGCGTCGATTTCGTCCTGCTGGCTGCGGTTGGTGTTGCGCCGGACAAAGACGTCGCAGAGATGGACTTTGATGCGCCCCAGTGAGGGATCCGGGAGGCTGAGCTTGTGGGCGTAAGCCGCCCGCCGCTCGGCACCTTTCCGGTTGAGCACGATGGCCGTGTACTCCACGCCTTCCGCCGGGGTGAACCCGTCAATGACGGCCTCCACTTCGGCCATCTGCGGTGTCCATTTTGGGCTCACGAACGAGCCCACAATAATGTGTTTCAGCCCGGTCCGGGACAATGCGTCCAACAGGCGGATCTTGGCGGCAACAGGAATGTCGCGGCTTTCGATCTGCATGCCTTCGCGCATGCCTTCCTCTTGGATTACCAGGGTGGGCATGCCCTTGCTCATGTGTTCCTTCCGGGAATGAGGAGTGTGAAGGCTGGACCAGGAGCTCCCTGGACCGCCTCGATGATTTGGTCTGCCAGATGGGCGGGGTATCCGCCGGCCAGGACGCACTCCACGCTTTTCTCGCGCAGCTCGGCGTCCGTCAGGGGGTCGGCATACTGGCCGTGGGTGATTTCCACGCGTGCCGCCTCGCTGGATCCGTCCGCAAAGGACGCTTCCACCACGGTGAATCCGGTGGCGTATTCTTCCGGGCCCACTGGCGGAGTGTCGCTCTCGCCTACGCTGACCCGGCTCATCATGGACTGGACCTGTGCGTCGGCGAAGGCCTGCTCGGTGAAGTCATCCAATGTGACCCGGCCGCGCAGGTACGCGACGGCGAGCACGTATTCCAGGCTGAACTTCGCCTCCGTGCCCGACGTCGGGGCGGTCCGGCGCAGCGGCCGGGTGCCGCGGCGGTGCAGCGTGGCTTTCACGGACGTTGGCGGGTCCTGCGGATGCCGGCGCCGGAGTTCCAGCATGGCGTCGATGCCGCGGTGGGTTCCGTAGCAGCTGGCGTAGCGTTTGAGCCCCCAGTCCTGGATCCATGCGTCGGTCCAATACTCCAGACGCTCGTCCAGGGTCTGTGATGCGGATCCGATCGGTGCCAACAGCGGATCGCCGTAGCGTTCCAGGAACCCGTTGGGTGCCTCCAGTTCTTCCGGGTTCGCGGTGAACCCCGCACGGGCCAGTTCCACCGCCATCACCGCATCGCGCGCCGCCGCACCGGCGTGCAGCGGTTTGGTCATGGACCCGAAGTTTGGCCGCGAGCCGGCCGCCAGCGAAGACACCAGACCCAGCGCGTGCCGGGTAGTGCCCACATCCAGTCCGCCCAGCCTGGCCAGGGCGGCGACGGCGGCGAGCCTGCCGATGGTGGACGTGCTGTGCCAGCCACGGGCGTAGTGGACGTGCTGGGGCAGCAGGTCCGCCAGAGCGCGGAACGCTGCAGCGCCGACGTCGTAAGCGCCGGTGAAGTGTTCCGGTTCCGCGGCCTGGCCGCCCCACGCCTCTGCGGCAGCCACCAGTGCCGGCATCAGCACCGCACTGGGGTGCAGCGGCATGGACGGGGAGATGTCATCGAAATCCAACAGGTGCGCCACGGTTCCGTTGACCAGTGCCGCGTTGGAGGTCGAAGTCCGCTCCCCTGAAGTCCACACCGTGGCCGGTCCCGACGGCGACTGGGTCCGGGCCCAGTCGCGCAGGATCTTCTCGCCGTCGGACCCGGTGCTGCCCAGCGCCACCGCAACGGTGTCGATCAGCGCCCTGGCGACCTCCGCACTGTGGTCCGCCGCGGCGCCGGAGCCCGTTACGGCATAGGACGCGAGGACCTCAGTGGCGCCCATCTCCGCTGTGTACACGGCCAAGGCGTTAGAACGACTTGGGCAGGCCGAGGGTGCCGTGAGCGATACCCGCCAGCACCAGGTTGTTGCTAATGGGAGCGGTGCGCGGCAACCGCGCTTCGCGCCACTTGCGTTCAATGCCGTATTCCTCGGCTGCGGCGTATCCGCCGAAGGTATCGAAAGCGGCGTCGGCGGCGGCCCACAGCGCTTCGGAAGCCAGGAGCTTGGCACCGTTGACTTCGAAACGCGGGTTCTCACCCGCCGCGTACATTTCTGCGGCCCGCCAGCGCATCAGCGAGGCTGCCTGCAGCTGGGCGTAGGCGCGGGCCAGCGGCACCTGCAGGGCCTGGTTCTGGCCGATCTTGCGGCCAAAGACCTCGCGTTCGTTTGCGTACTGCACCGCACGGTCCAGCAGGTAGAAACCGGCACCGATGTATTCGCTGGTGACGATGACCCGCTCGGAGTTCATGCCGGAGAGGATGACGCGGAAGCCTTTACCCTCCTCGCCGATGCGGTTGGCCACCGGCACCCGAAGGTCACGGATGGCCAGTTCATTGGTCTCATGGTTGACCATGGTCTTGATGGGGGTGGCAACAATCTGGCCGTTTGCGATGGCCGTGCGCAGGTCCACCAGCAGCACGGTGAAGCCGTCCGTCGGCTTGGCCCCGTCCTCGCGCTTGGCTGTGCGGGTCAGCAGCAGCAGCAGGTCCGAGTGCTGGACCCGGGAGATGAACATCTTGTTCCCGTTCACCACGTAGTCGTCGCCGTCACGTACGGCGAAGGTCTTGATGCGGGTGGTATCGCTGCCCGCGTCCGGTTCCGTCACTCCGAAGGACTGCAGGCGCAGTTCCCCGGAGGCAATCTTCGGGAGGAACTCGGCTTTCTGCTCCTCTGAGCCGTGGCGGAGGATGGCGCCCATGGTGTACATACCGGCACGGGCAGCGCCGGCGTGGCCACCGTTGCGTTCGATCTGCTCAAGCACTACGGCCGCGTCGCGGATGTCGGCGCCGCCTCCGCCGTATTCCTCCGGAATGAGCATGCTCATCCACCCGGCATCGTAGAGTGCGTCGACGAACTCTTCCGGGTAGGTGTGCTCGGCGTCGTGCTTGCGCCAGTACTCGTTGTCGAACGGGGCACACAGGTCATCGATGGCCTTGCGGATCATCAGCTGGTCCTCGGTGAGGCCGAATGCCGATGACTCAATAAAATCTGCCATGGTTACTCCTAAAGTCGGGTTGGAACCAGTGAAGCGAAGCCAGCGGCACGGTGGAACCGGATGTATCACCGGATGGAATTCGGGCCCGGACTTTCTTTCTCGCCTGCCGCCGCCCGGTCCAGGAGCGCGGTTACGCGCGGCAGGCACAGCAGCGCCGCCCCGGCGAGCAGAAGCACGACGCCGATCAGCAGGCAGGTTGTCTGCACTCCCACCGCGTCGGTGAGGTAACCCGCGGCGAGAGAGCCGGCGGCCACGGACGTGGAGAAGGCCATATGCCGCACCGCAAGGATGCGCCCCCTGAGCCGGTCCGGGGCCAGTAGCTGGATCACTGAGTTGAGGGTGGACATGACGGCGAGGAAGGCTGCTCCGATCAGGACGGCGGAGGCCAGCCCCCATCCCAGGCCGGGCAGCACACTCAGCAGCATGTGGCCGATCCCCAGCCCGGTGATCCCCAGGACCGCGCGCCGGGCGAAGTCAGGCCGGCGGCCTCCGGCCAGCAAACCGGTCAGGGCATACACCACCGACCCGGCGCCCAAGGCCGCGGTCAACAGCCCCAGACCCACGGTATCCGTGAAGTAAACCGTCTCGGCGAACACCACGGTCAAACTGAAAATGGGGTTGCTGAGCATCCCCGCCAAGCAGCACAAAGCCACGGCCAGCAGCAGCGGCCGGCTGGATGCCAGATGAGACCCGGCCTGACGCCACTGCGCTGCGAACCCCTGGCGGTGTGCTGGTTTGACCACTGTCCGGCAGGGGCGAACAAAGAGCAGGGTTACCACCACCACCGCAAACGAGACAGCATTGAAAAAGAAGGCCCAGGTCGCGCCCATCGTCGCCAGCAGCACTCCGGCCAGGGCTGGTCCCACGGCACGGGCCAGGTTGAACTGCAGGGAATTCAAGGTCACGGCTGAGAGCACGTCCCGCCGGGGCACCAGGTCATTGACCAGTGACTGCCAGGCCGGGTTGTTGAGACCGTTGAAGATGCCGAAGAGTGTCAGCAGGCCGATCAGCAGGACGGGAGAATGCAGCCCGGAGGCCCACTGCATCCACATGGCTACGGCCACACCGCCCATAGCCACCTGGGTCCACAGCAGGAGCAGCCGCCGGTCCAAGGAATCGGCCAGGAGTCCTCCCAGCGGAGAGAGCAGCAGCGCCGGACCGAACTGCGCTGCTGCGGCAAAGCCAACCCAGACTGCGCTGCCGGTGTTTTGATAAAGCACGTAGGGAACGGTCAGGTTGCCCAGCCACGTCCCGGTATTGGAGACCAAAGCACCGCTGAAGAACAGGGCGAAGCCGCGGTGGCGGAGGGCGGCAAACGGATGTCCTTGCCGGGCAGGGCCGGAAGCGGGGGTTGCCATGGGATCTCCATTGAGGGTTTGGTGCCCCGGGCACGGAGGGCGGGCCGGTGGCTGCGGATGGAATGTCGGCGGGAACGACGGCGAGAGCCCGGCACGGATTCCGCGCCGGGCTCTGCCTGGTTATTCAAAGTGCCGGGAAGCTTTCCCGGTGGACCCTGCTGACGGGCCCTGGTTCCGGCGGCCGGTGGTTAGCGCGCCGGCCGCTAATGAACCAGCGGCTAATGAGCCGGCGGCTGGCGGTTAGCCGTTAGCGGCCGAAGGCGCTGCGCCAGAGTGCTGCATCATCCGAGGCGTATTTCAGCTCGTCCTCGGCCGGCATCAGCCAGACCAGGTCCGAGTCCAGCGCCGGCAGTGAGCGGCCTGCCGCCACGGGCGGTTCAACGTCGGTCCGGACCGAGTAGTCGCCCACCTGCTGGATCACCGATTGTCCGCGCTCTGACAGCGCGTAGTTAAGGTAGACCTCGGCGGCCTCCGGATTCTTGGTGTCCGCCGTCTTGCCGGCAAAGAAGCTGAACAGGACTATGCCCTCCTCCGGCACCACGAATTGGATCGGGGCGCCGTCCTCCGTGACCGCAACGTTCACTGCGGAGGTGCCGGCCGTGGCCACGTTGAGCTCGCCGCGGGCCAGGGCTTCCTGGCGCTGTCCGCCGCTGTCGTAGACGGTCGGCTTGAGAGCCGCCATCTTGGTCCAGTAGTCCGGATCCACTTCTTCCTGGATGAACCGGTTCAGGGCGATGGAGGATCCGCCGGCGCTTCCCTGCACGATGCCGATCTTGCCCGCGTTGGCCGGATCGAGCAGGTCCATCCAGGAGGTGGGTGCGTCCTCTTCTGCAACGTTGTTGGTGTTGTAGGCGAAGGTCACCGGCACGTTGGCGAAGGTGACAAACTTGCCGTCGTTGTGCTGCACCTCGGGCATGTCCTCAACGGCAGCCGGAATGAAGGTGTCCCAGATCCCGGCCTCGTCGAATCCGTTGGCCACTTTGTAATCGGAGGTGATCAGCACATCGGCGCCCAGCTGACCGGCTCCTGCCTCGGACAGGACCCGTTCGGAGAGCTTATTGGTCACGTCACGGACATACTGGACCTTGATCCCGGTGTCCTCGGTGAAAGCTTCGTTGAGGACGTGCTGGTTGGCTTCCTGATAGCCGGTGTAGACCGTAAGGGTCTGCCCCTTCGCCGCTTCGTAGGTCTCCTGATCGGCGATTTCCTCCCCGTTGATCGTGAGGCTGCCGTTGCTGGTGTCCACCTCGGCGCCCTCCTTGACCACGGAGGTGGCGGTGGCAGTGGAACATGCGGTCAGGGCCAGCATCAGGGCGGCAAGCGAGGCCACACTGCCAGTGCGCTTCTTCATGTGAGTGCCTTTCATTGTTGTGGGGGGACCGGGGCAGCGCCTATGCTCTCCCGGCTGAAAAGTCAGTTGCTGGGTTCCTTGAATTTCTTTTCGCGCATACCAATCACCTGGGTGGCAACCGCCACGATGGCAATCAGCAGGACGAACACCAAGCTGATGGCGGCGGAATAGCTGATGCTGCCGTTTTCGAAGCTGTGGAACACCAGGATGGAGAGCACGCGGGTATCCGAGGTGTACACGAAGAGGATCGCGCTCATCTCCCGAAGGCCCAGCATCAGCAGCAGGAGAAGTGTGGAAACCATACCGGTGCGCATCAGCGGGAGGGTGATGTCGCGGATGGCCCGAAGGCGTCCCGCGCCAAGCATCACGGCACTGTGTTCCAGGTCCCCGTCCATCTGCAACATGGAAGAGGAAATGCTGCGGTAGCCCTGGGGCATATTGACGGCAACGGTCGCTATGACCAGCAGCAGCAGCGTGCCGAAGACCGGGAACGGCAGGGTCAGCCATCCCCAGAGAATGCCCATGCCGAGCACCACCTGCGGGATAGCCAGCGGAAGCATGGAAACCTGTTCCAGCAGCTGACCGGCCTTGGAAGTGGTCCGGAAGCGGACGTAGGAGGCCATGAACGCAATGAGGGTGCCCGCCGCAGCGGCAGCCAGTGCCATCAGGATGGAGTTCCAGGTGGACTGTTGGAAGTCCGCCTGGCCCACTGCCTGGATCAAGCGGTCAGCGGAGAACCCGGCAAAAAGATCAGTGAACCGATTGATGTAGACCTTCTCCCCCATGGCCGTGAAAACCAGGGCACCCACGGGGAGAACCACGGCAAGGGCGAAGTAGGCCGTGGCGAAACCGGTCGCGACCCAGCGCAGCCAGCGCAGCGGAATGGTGCGCGGGCGGTTGCCCTTGCCGGTGAGGGTCGTGAAGCGCTTGCGGTTGACCACCCGCTGCTGCAGCCAGGTGACTGCCACCACGGCCACCGTCAGGGCGATCGCTATGCCTGCAGCCGCATTCGGCCGTGAGTCACCGGCCATCAGACGGTAAATGTAGGTGGGGAGCGTTTCGATGCCGGCCGGGTTTCCCAGGATGGCGTTAACCGGAAAGTTCTCCATCGCCAGGGTAAAGCAAAGGATGGCGGCACCGGCCAGGGCGGGGATGGACAACGGCAGTGTGACGGTCCGGAACAGGCGTCCGAGGCTGGCACCGTGGACGGAGGCTGCTTCTTCCAGGTCAGCGTTCATCATGGAAAACGAGCTGTAGGTGAGCATAAAGGCATACGGCGCGTAGTACAGGCCCAGGACAAAGATAATGCCGCCGTAGGAATAGATGTTCAGCGATCCACCGATCCCGATAGCTTCCAGGAAGAGGTTCAGGTGGCCGGCGGTGGGGCTGGCCAGGATGGACCAGGCCAAAGCACCCACGAGCGCCGGCAGGAACATCGGGGCTATTCCGGTGATGTAGATAAACCGCTTCCAGGGGGCATCCGTCCGTGCAGCGATAAACGCGAGCAGGGCTCCAATCAGGAGGGACAGCACACCGGCTCCCGCGCCAATGATCAAGGAGTTGATGATGCTCTGGATGCCCTCAGGCGTCCCCAGGATTCCGAAGTTCACCCAGGTGAAAGAGCCCACCTGGGCGTTTCCCGGCCGCGGCACCGCTGTGGAGAATGCAGCAATGACAATAAAGATGATGGGCAGGATGATCAGGAAGAACAGCAGGACCCCGAGGATTCCGCTGGGGACCTCCCGGCGGAGGTTCTTGATAGCGACGAGGCCGCGCCGGATCCGGGAGGGGGCCGGCGGCCGGGTCCGGGCTCGCTTCGATGTGTCTGTGCCGGGCAGGGACCCTGGCGTTTCGGACTTTCTTGAAGGAAGTGTGGAGGTCATGCTGCCACCGCCGCGCGAAGCTCCTGGGGGGCGGGGCTCTGGGGCAGGACCTGCACGGCACCCGCATTGATCGTCACCCAGACTTCCTCTCCGGGCTGGAACCGCTCGCGGGCACCGAGCGGCGCAAGGACGTCGAGTTCGGTAACACCGGCACCCACATCCACCGCGTAGCGGATGCTGCTTCCCTGGAAGCTGGAAACCTTTACGGTGCCGCGCCAGCTGTTGGCCCCCGGAACGCCGTCGCGGGAGAGCAGCAGATCCTCGCTGCGGAAACAGGCCCGCAGGTCTTCTCCCGTCTGGCGCACCTCCGTGGCTGATGCCAGGACGAGGTTCGAGCCGGAAATGGTCCACATCCCGTCCGCAGCCGGATTCACGGGGTGCACATTGGAGACACCAAGGAAGTGGGCTATCGAAGCGCTCGCCGGCTCCAGGTACATGGAGGTGGGGTCCTCCATCTGAACGATGATCCCGTCCTGCATCAGGGCAATCCGGTCTGCCAGGGCGAAGGCTTCCTGCTGGTCATGGGTGACGTAGACGGTGGTTAGTCCCAGCTGCAGCTGAATCTCCCGCAGTTCAATGCGCAGGCGGTCGCGCAGCCGCGCATCCAGGTTGGACAGCGGTTCATCCAGGAGCAGCACGTCCGGGCGCATCACTAGGCTGCGGGCCAGGGCAACGCGCTGCATCTGCCCGCCCGAGAGCATGCTGGCACCGCGGGAGGCAAAGTCCTCCAGGCCCACCAGCTCCAGGACCTCATGGACCCGCTGTTTGATCTCCGTCTTGCCGATGCCCTGGATTTTCAGCGAGTAGGCCACATTCTCGAAGACAGTCATGTGCGGCCAGACAGCATAGGACTGGAACACCATGCCCACGTTGCGTTTGTTGGGCGGCAGGTTGATCCCCGCTTCAGCATCGAAGACGACCGTGTCGCCAATGGTGATCCGGCCTGCGGTGGGCTGTTCCAGCCCGGCGATGCAGCGCATGGTGCTGGTTTTTCCGCAGCCGGATTTGCCGAGTAGCACCACGGATTCGCGGTCTCCGATTTCGACATTCATGTCATCAATCGCGGTGAACTTGCCGTACCGCAGCTGGAGGTTTTCGATAGTAATCTTCATTGTTTTGCCTATTCGAAGTAAGTGAAAGCTTCGATCAGCACCGGCTCCTGGGCGTTGAACGCCCGGGTCAGTGCGGCGCGAAGCTCGGCCTCATTGGTCGCGGATTCAGCCCGTACCCCGTAGCCCTTTGCGATGGCTACGAAATCGATTCCCGGAAGGTCAAAGGGGGGGGTGCCCAGGGTGTCGAGGCGCCGCCCGAAGTTGACAAGGGCTCCGTATGTCTCGTTCCGGAAGATCACAAAAACCACCGGCAGCTGGTGTCGGGCCGCCGACCAGAGCCCGGTGATCCCGAAGTTCGCCGATCCGTCGCCGATCTCGGCAACCACACGACGCCCGGGCTGTGCCAGCTGGATTCCCACTGCGGCCGGCAGTCCGAAACCCAGACCGCCGGCGGCCGCAGAGTAGAAGGAGCCCTGGGTGCTCAGTTCCACATGGGACCAGAAGGACTCCGCCGTGGAGGTGGATTCGACAACATGGATGACGTCGTCGGGCCCGATCTCCTGGATGGCCCGGAACACCGTGTCCGGGTGCATGCGGCCGGGCTGGTCGGTGCCCGGAGCCGGGATGCTCCGCGCCGGCACGGTGGTATCGGAGCGGACCTGCACCGCTTCGGCCAAAGCGGAAAGCGTGTCAGCGACGGGCGCCAGGTAGGCATCGCCGAACGGTGCCCGGGCAATCTCTTCCGGATCTTGGGACACATGGATAAGCCGGGTGCCCTCGCCCAGGTAACGTCCGGGTTTGTCATGGTGGTACCGGAAAACAGGTGCTCCCACCACCAGAACCAGGTCATGCTGGGAGAGCAGGCTGGAGATGTCCGCGACGTTGGCGGGCAGGAGACCGGCAAAATTCGGGTGGTTCGTGGGAAACGGGCAGCGCGCCGGCGAGGGGGCAATCCAGGCCGGAGCTCCCAGCCGCTCGGACAGGGCCACCGCAGCCTCGTTGGCGTGAGTGGCATCCACCTCGGGGCCAAGCACCAGCACCGGGGACACGGCCCGGTCCAGCAGATCGGTGAGCTCCTGCAGCTGGCCGGGCGCCAGGGAGGTGGCGTCCTGCACCGTTCGGGAGATGGTGAGGTCGGTGTTCTCATCGACGGGCCGGTCCCAGTCGTCATGCGGGATCGAAACGTGTGCCGGTCCTTTGGGGTGCAGTCCGGCAAGGTGGATGGCCTGCGCCATGGTCCGGACGACGTCGTTCGCTGAGAGAGGCTCGGCACTGAACTTGGTCAACGGCTGGGGCAGCTGGGCCGCATGGGCACTGCTCACCATGATCTCTTGGCCCACCATGTCCCGCAGCTGCTGTCCGGAGAGCACCACCACAGGGGACTTGGACTGCACGGTATTGGCCAGTACGCCCATGGACGTGCCGGTGCCGGCCGCGGAATGCAGGCTGACCAGCGGAATTTCGCCGGATGCCTGGGCGTAACCGTCGGCCATGGCCATCACGGCTCCCTCATGGAGCCCGAGGATGTAGTGGAAGTCCTCGGGAAAGTCCTTGAGGAACTGGAGCTCGTTTGATCCGGGGTTGCCGAAGACCTTGGTCATTCCCCTCCGCCGCAACAGCTCGTATGTCGCTTCGCGGTTTGTCGCCGCCATGTCGCTCCCTTTGAGATCAGTAGATGTGTCTCATATCACCCTAGGAGAGCGCCAAATAAATTCAAACAATGAATACTTGATAGTGACATAGACGGTCTTTATAGTCGGGTGATGGCCAACTACGACCTCGGCATGCTCCGCGTCTTCGTGCTCGTCTACGAAACGGGCAGCGTCACCCACGCTTCCGAACGGTTGTTCATCAGCCAGCCCTCGGTGAGTTACACCCTCCGCAAACTGCGGTCCCATTTCGGCGACGCACTTTTTCAGCGGAAGGGACACCACCTCGAACCCACGCTGCTGGCGGATGAGCTCTACCCCAAACTGCGGCGCCTGCTGGAGTCACTGGATGACATCATGGAGGCCCCCGGGGACTTTCAGCCGGATACCTCCACCCGCCGCTTCCGGCTGCGTATGACGGACGTCGGCGTGAGCGGGCTACTGCCGTCCATCCTGCGCTCCGTGCGCACCCAGGCGCCGGGAGTGACCCTCGAGGTGGAAGCCCTCAACCTGGCCACGGTGCTGCATGATCTGCGAACCGGTGCGGCGGATGCCGCCATCTGCACCACCCGGCTGGATGAGTCCGACATCCGCCGGGACCTGTTGTTCAACCAGGAATATGTGGGGCTGTGTGCAGCGGACCATCCGCGCATTTCGGAGGAACCTGCACTGGGTGCCTATGAGGATGAGGAACATGTGGCCGTTGCCATCTCCACCGGGCACACGGCCCTGGATGTGCGGGTGCGGGAACTGGGCATCAACCGGCGGGTGTCAGTGGTCATTCCCACCTTCAGCTCGCTTCCGGACCTGCTGGAGGGCGGAGAACTGATCTCCTATGCACCCACGGGCGTGGCCAGCAGGCTCATCCGGCGCCATGATGTCCGCGCTTTCCGGCTGCCGTTCGACGTTCCAGTGACCCAGGTGGCGCTGTACACGCTCCGGCGGGAACTGCCGGCCGCTGACATGGAATGGTTCCGCCACACCATCATGTCCTCGGTGCAGGCGCGGCATACGCAGGCCCCCAACTCCGTCCGGGTTGCCGGCGGGTTCGCCTAGGCACCCAAAACCGGGCACTAACGAGCGCCTCCAGCCCTTGCCGCTGCCCGGCCGTATTCTCACCCAGCGAGAGAAGCCTTGACGCGAGGTGATGACTGCCACATTCTAGTAAGCGGAATTAAAATCTGTCCTGCAGAATGGAGCCGTGATGACGACTGAGACAGTCACCGCCGATGAGGCGTTCTACGCCGAGTTGGCTGAGAACAACTATTCGCCGCTATGGAAGCTGATGGGCGGCATCGGGCCTGAGGCCAAGACAAACTTGGTGCCGCACATCTGGCGCTACGAGCAGGCCCGTGAACTCATGGTCAAGGCCGGCCAGGTGGTTCCCCTCGAAGACGCACTGCGCCGCGTGCTGGGCTTCCGCAACCCGGGGTCGCGCCCGGACCAGCGCACCGGCGCAACGGACTCGCTCTGGGCCGCGCTGCAGCTGGTCATGCCCGGCGAAGTGGCGCCGCCGCACCGTCATACCCCTTCCGCTCTGCGGTTCATTGTCGAAGGCGAAGGTGCCTACACCGTGGTGAACGGCCAGCGGGTCCCCATGGAGGTGGGAGATTTCCTGCTCACCCCTTCCCTGCACTGGCATGAGCACGGCCACGAGGGCGACGGTCCCATGATCTGGCTAGACGGCCTGGATTCACCGCTGATCAGCCGGCTGAACCAGTACATCATTGACGAGTCCGGCGATGAGCAGCCGGTGGAGAAGGCCATGCCCGCCGCCTATGTGGAGGGCATGCTGGCCAAGACCTACGGCACCCCCCACCAGTTGCAGCAGCCGCTCGTCTACAAGCTGGCAGACGCCCTGGAGGCTCTGGAATACCTGCGCGACGGCGAGGCCGACCCCTACGACGACATCATTGTCGAGTACAAGAACCCCACCACCGGCGGCCCGGTGATGACCACCATCTCCGCCTACCTGCAGCTCATCCGCCCCGGCGTGGACACCCGCTCCCACCGGCACACGCACAGCACCGTCTACCACGTGGTCAGCGGCAGCGGGTACTCGATCGTGGATGGCCGGAAGATTGAATGGACCAAGGGCGACACCCTGGCCGTGCCGCTCTGGTACGAGCACTCCCACCACAACCCGTCCGGCGAGGACGCCGTGCTTTTCTCCTACACCGACCGCCCGGCCATCACGGCACTCGGTCTCTGGCGTGAGCAGGGGGCCAACTGATGCGCGTCTGTGTCTTCGACGACCAACGGCTCGGCGCTCTGGCCGGGGACGGCACGGTGGTGGACCTGACGGATCTGGTTTCCGAGCACACACCGGCGGATGACCGAATGAATGCCCTGATCTCGGACTGGACGGCACTGAAGTCCGCGGCGGCCGAGCGCGTGGCCGCAGGCGGCGGAACACCGGAGGACCAGGTCACGCTGCGTGCCCCGCAGCCGAGGCCGCGCAACCTGTTTGCCGCCCCGGTGAACTATCACAAGCACCAGCAGGAAATGGGGGGCGAGAACGGTGTTTACGCCGACCGCAAGATCCTCACCGCCGAAGTCCGGAAAGGCTTCCTGAAGGCAGTGACCTCCATCGTCGGCCCGGACGGCGCCATCGAGCTCCCGTGGGAAGACCGGCGGTTTGACCACGAGGCCGAAATTGGCGTCATCATCGGCAAGACTGCCAGCCGGGTTTCGGCGGAAGATGCCCTGGACTACGTCTTCGGCTACACCCCGCTGCTGGACATCACCCTGCGCGGCGAGGAGGACCGGTCCTTCCGGAAGTCGTTTGACACCTTCACTCCGCTTGGCCCGTACATTGTCACCGCGGATGACGTGCCTGACCCGGAGAACCTCGATTTCTGGCTGACGGTGGACGGCGAGGAACGCCAGCGTTCCAATACCTCCTACCTCATCTATGGGATCGCCAAGCTCATTGAGGTGTATTCCGAGGTCATGACCCTCCAGCCCGGTGACGTGATCGCCACCGGAACTCCGGAAGGCGTGGGCCAGATCCTGCCCGGGGAGACAGTAGTGCTGACCATCCCCGAGATCGGCGAGCTAACCATGCCAGTGGTTGCCCGCGCCTAGCTGCAGTTCAGGCCGTTCGGGTCCTGGGAGCCATTGGCTGCCAGGACCCGAATGCGTTGTGGTGTCTGCCTGAGCGGACCAGGGCAGTGTGCATGGCGGTCTGGCGCAGGGCCGAGACCAGGTAATGGCGGGTCAGCGCCTCCCATCCCCGCCCCCAGCTGAGCCGCTCTGCGGTCTGCCACACCGTGGCGCCGGCGTCATCCGTCAGGACCTGCTCCACCTCGGCGGTCCGGTGCAGGTGGCGCCAGGCGATGGCGTGTGCCCGGTCCGCGATGCCGCGGTAGCGGTACTGGTGGCCGGACAGGTTCTGGCAGTCATCGTAGGCGCTCAGCCGGCGCAGGCTTTCCAGGTACAGCTCCAGCGGGTTTTCCGGGAAACCGCCGGCGGCGCCGATGCCGGGCGTCAACCGCGGCAGCAAGTGATCCCCGGAAAAGAGCAGCCGCTGGTCCTCGTCCACGAGGCACAGATGCCCGGGGGTATGTCCCGGACTGTGCAGCACCCGCAGCCGGCGGCCGGGCACCTGCAGCAGGTCGCCGTCGTCCACCAGCTGGTCCGCGGACACCACCACGCGCGCGCTGCCCGCTGCATAGCCCAGGACCTCGCCGTAGCGTTCGGCCGGCACGGCCCAGGCGTCCAAATCCTCCCGGATCCGGCTCTCATCGGCTACCCACTGGGCGTACATCTGCTGCGCCTTGTGCTCCCGGCGGTGCAAGACCACCCGGGTTCCGTGACGCTCGCGCAGGGTCCGGGCCAGTCCCGTGTGGTCCGGATGCAGGTGGGTGAGAAGCGCGGAGACTGGTGCCGGCTTCCCGGCTCCGATCCGGGCGAGTGCCGCTTCGAGGATCTCCGCGTTATCCTCCAGGTCCCATCCCGGGTCCACCACATGGACCCCGCCCTCGGCATCTTCCACGAGATAGGACAGCGTGAAGGGCATGTGCCCCGGGTGGTTACGCTGCGGCAGCGTCCACACCCCGTCGGCAACCTTTTCGGGTGCCGGGAGGCGACCCTCGGTGTACGCCTGGAATTCCTGGTTGCTTATGGGGGTGGTCATGTTTGTCATTCCTTGCTGTGGTGGGCGGATCAGCGGGCGGCACCGGCTGTTCCGGGTTCCTCCCGCAGTCCTGCCCTGAGGGCAAAGGGCAGGATTCCGCCGTGGCGGATGTACTCGGCTTCTACGGGCGTGTCCACGCGGACGTCGACGTTGAACGCCACACACGCGCCGTCGGCCCGCCGGGCGTCGATGCGCACAGTGCGCGGCCATCCGCCGTCGGTGAACCCGGCCAGACCGGACACGCTGTATTCCTCGCTGCCGTCCAGGCCCAGGGTGGAAGCGCTGTTCCCCGGCCGGAACTGCAGGGGAATGACGCCCATCCCCACAAGGTTGGAGCGGTGGATGCGTTCAAAGGACTCGGCGAGCACTGCCCTGACCCCCAGCAGATAGGTGCCTTTGGCGGCGTAGTCGCGGGCCGAGCCGCTGCCGTATTCGCGTCCTGCCAGGATCAGGAGCGGGACGTTCCGGTTCCGGTAGTGCTCCGCGGCGTCGAAGACCGTCATCTCCGCGCCGTCGGGCAGGGTGCGGGTGTAGCCGCCGTCGCGTCCGTTCGCCAGCTCGTTCCGCAGCCGCACGTTGGCGAAGGTGCCGCGCACCATGACCTCATGGTTACCGCGCCGGGAACCGTACGTATTGAAGTCCCGCCGGGAAATGCCCTGCGCCAGCAGGTACTGGCCCGCCGGGCTGTCGGCCCGGATCTGTCCCACCGGACTGATGTGGTCCGTGGTGACCGAGTCCCCCAGTTTCAGCAGCACCCGTGCTCCGGCCAGGTCGGTTATGGGTGCCGGTTCCGTGCCGGCCCCGTCCAAGAAAGGGGATCGGCGCATGTAGGTGGACTCGCCGAATTCATAGGCTGAAGCAGTCGGGACATCCAGGGCCTCCCACTGCGGTGTCCCGGCGAAGGCCTGGGCATAGGTCTCCTGGTACAGGGAACGGGTGACTGCCCGGGAGAGCTCCTGTTCCACCTCCCCGGGTGCGGGCCAGAGGTCCTGCAGGTAAACGGCAGAGCCGTCCGCTTCCCGGCCCAGCGGGTCCCGAAGCAGGTCAACGTCCATGGTCCCGGCGAGCGCGTAGCCAATCACCAGGGGCGGGGAGGCCAGGTAGTTCATGCGGACGTCGGGACTGATCCGGCCCTCGAAGTTCCGGTTTCCTGACAATACGGAGGTCAGGACCACGTCCTTTGCCGCAGCGGAGACCGGTTCAGCCAGAGGCCCGGAGTTGCCCATGCAGGTGGTACAGCCGTAGCCCACTACGTGAAAGCCCAGCTTTTCCAGATCAGGCATCAGCCCCGCCTGTTCCAGATAGCGGGTCACCACCTGCGAGCCCGGGGCAAGGGACGTCTTTACCCACGGCGGCACGCTCAGTCCGCGTGCGACGGCGTTGCGGGCCAGGAGTGCGGCGGTCATCATCACATGCGGATTGGAGGTGTTGGTGCAGCTGGTGATGGCGGCAATGGCCAGCGCCCCGTGCTGCAGCCTGACAGTGGCCTCGCCAAGCGCCACGTCCAGCCCGGTGTCACCGGCCGGGCGGCCGTTGTCTCTGTCCTTCTCCAGCAGGATTGCCAGGTCCTGCCGGAAGGTGGTGTGGGCGCGGTTCAGCGGAATCCGGTCCTGCGGCCGGTACGGTCCGGCGATCGAGGGCACCACCTCCGAGAGGTCCAGCTGCAGGGATTCGCTGTACCGTGCCGGAGAGCGGCCGCCGTCGCTGAACATCCCCTGGGCCCGGGCATAGGCCTCAATCAGTTCCACCTGCTCCTCGGGACGGCCCGTCAGCCGGTAGTAGTCCAGAGTGGCGGCGTCCATCGGGAATAGGGCCGCCGTGGAGCCGAACTCCGGGGACATGTTGGCTATGGTTGCCCGGTCCGCCACCGGCACCCCGACCATGCCCGGTCCGTGGAACTCCACGATCTTGCCCACCACGCCGTGCCCGCGCAGCAGTTCGGTTATCCTCAGGACGAGGTCCGTTGCGGTGGTTCCGGCCGGCAGCTTACCGGTGAACTCCACTCCCACCACCGGCGGAACGAGCATAGACAGCGGGTGGCCCAGCAGTGCGGACACTGCCTCGATGCCGCCTACTCCCCAGCCCAGGACGCCCAGCCCGTTGACCATCGTGGTGTGGCTGTCGGTGCCAATGCAGGAATCCGGATAGGCGATCAGTTCCCCGTCGGCTTCGGCCGTCATGACCCCGCGCGTGAGGTGCTCGATGTTGACCTGGTGGATGATTCCGCGGCCCGGCGGGACCACCCGCAAACCTTCGAAGGCATCCTGGGCCCAGCGGAGAAAGCGAAAGCGTTCCTCATTACGTTCAAACTCGTGGTAGGCATTGCGGCGGAAGGCGTCGCGGCTGCCGGAACTGTCCACGATCACTGAGTGGTCCACCACCAGCTCGGCCGGAATGAGCGGCTTGATCCGGGACGGGTTCCCGCCGTGGGCGGCGACAGCCGCCCGCAGGGTCACCAGGTCATGGATCACGGGGGCTCCGGCCATGTCCTGCATGACCACCCGTGCAGGATGGAAGGGAATCTCCAGCGCCGTTTCCGTCATCCCTGCAGCCGCCTGGACCAGGGCGTCCACCATCTCCGGTCCGGCGCCGTGCCGCAGCATATTCTCCACCAGGATTTTCAGGCTCAACGGCAGAAACTCCACACCCTCCACGCCTGTGATGTCCACGTAACGCACGGGGCCGGTGGAAACCTGGAGGAGGCCAGTTGCCGGAGGGGCTGCGGTGGAAGTGCTCGTCATGGCGGAGTCTTTCGTCAGTGACCGGGAGGTCAGGGTTCAGGGGACGTCGCGCGGGGCGGGTCCCACGTAATCCGGTAGGATCGTCCGGTGCTCCGGCCCCTTGTTCCGCGCTCCGGAGTTCGACTCCTCCCAGGCGTGGGCCAACGCTCCGATGGAGCGGGAGAGGATAAACAGTCCCCGCCCCAGGACCGGCGCAAAGCCCAGTTCGGCGTAGATAATGGCAGTGGCGCCGTCGATATTCATGGGAATCGGGCGTTGGCGGCCTTCGTTGATCTGCCGTTCAATCTCCAGGGCGGCCTCCAGCACCCTGCCCTCCACCACCCCGTCCTCCCGGGCCTGCGTCACGGCGGCCACCAGCGGTTCCCGGCGCGGATCAACCGGGTGGAAGCGGTGGCCAAATCCGGGAACATATTTGTTTTCCGCCCGTAGCCGGGCAATTTCAGCGGCGACGGTCTCCGGCAGCGGCCGGGGGTCCTGAAGGATCGTTGCGAAGATCTCCATCAGCTCCTGGCCGGCGCCGCCGTGCACATCGCCGAGGACGTTGGTGGCGGATGCCATGGCGTTGTTGATCCCCACCCCGCAGGTCATGGCCATGCGGGCAATGGCGATGGACGGTGCCTGCGGTCCGTGGTCCACACCGGCCACCAGTGCCCGTTCCAGCAGCCGCGCCTGCGGAACACTGGGCAGCTCGCCGCGGGTCAGCAGCCAGGCCATGGTGGCCATGCCGACCTCGGGAGCTGCGATCAGTTGTTCCACCGGGTATCCGTGATAGCGGATCACCCCGGGTGAGATGTCCGAGATGGAGGTCTTCCACCAGTCCGAGCGCTCCATCAGATGACCCCTTCTGCGCGCATGGCCGCGATGTCCTCGGCGCTGTAGCCGAGGCCGGTCAACACCGTTTCGGTGTGTTCACCCAGCAGCGGCGGCGGAGTATCGGGGGTGACCGCGGCGCCGTCGACGTGCGTGGGGGCGCCGAGCAGCCGGATATCGCCGTCGGGCCCCACTCCGGTGCCGGTGATGCCGGCCGCCGCGTCAATCCTGAGGGTGGACACCAGGCCGCGTTCGACAATCTGCGGGGAGTCCAGGACGGCGGCCACGTCCATCACGGGAGCTCCCGGAATGCCGGCAGCGGCGAATTCCTTGTCCCAGTGCGCGCTGGGGCGGGTGGTCAGGACCGACTCGATTTCCGCCTTCAGCGCCAGGCGGTTGGTTTTGCGGGCCTCCCGTTCCGCGAACCGGGGGTCGCCGGCGAGGTCGGGGCGGCCGAGGATGCGGCACAGTTCTTCGAACTGTTCCTGTTTGTTGGCAGCGATGTTGAAGTCGCCGTCGGCGGTGGAGAAGGTGCCCGACGGCGCGGCCGTCCGGTTTTCGTTGCCCATCGGCACCGGCTCGCTGCCGCCCACCAGATAGTCCGAGGCCACCCAGCCCATGGCGGTCAGGGTTGCTTCCAGCATGGACACGTCCAGGAAGGCGCCTTCGCCGGTGCGGCCGCGGCGGACCAGGGCCGAGGCGATGGCGAAGGCTGCGGCGAATCCGCCCACGGTGTCTGCAATGGGGGCGCCCACGCGCAGCGGTGCCGTCTCGGTGTTCCCCGTAACGGACATCAGCCCGGACATCCCCTGAATGATCTGGTCATAGGCCGGCCGGTCACGCAGCGGTCCGCTTTGTCCGAATCCGGAGATGGCGCAGTAGACAATTCCCGGATTGATTTCCCGCAGGGCGTCCCAGCCGAATCCCAGCCGGTCCATCACACCGGGGCGGAAGTTCTCCAACACCACGTCATGGGTTTCAACGAGTTGGCGGAAGATGTCCTTGCCGCGCTCGGACTTGAGATTCAGGGTCAGCGAGCGCTTGGAACTGTTTTGGGCAAGAAAGGAGATGCCCAGGTGGCGGGCGCTTAAGTCGGCGGATGCCCCCAGCTTCCGCGCCAGGTCTCCTCCGGTGTGCGCCTCGACTTTCAGGACGTCAGCGCCCATCAGCGCCAACTGGTAACCGGCAAACGGCCCGGACAGCACGTTGGTCAGGTCTAGGACCCGAACACCCTCTAACAGATTTGTTCTCATACCCAGTCTTCCTCCGGAGCACGCCCGTCGGGAGGCGGGCGGCCACACCGATTCCTGCTCGGCAGGGCCTTCATCGACGCAGCGTGCCGTCATCTCCCGGGCGCTTGACCGCTGCGGTCTGCCCTCAGGTTGCTGCGAACCGCTTCTCAGCTCGCGTTGTGGACTCTATCCGCGGACGCCCTGCCTCTGAACCGCTTCGATCATCCAGCGGAACGCGCGTTTCGAGCTCTATTGCTGTCGGCCTGGTCGGGTTGATGCGGCGCGCAGGCACCGCGGTCTTGTTCGGGTTATGCCTGTTTGATCGAGGACCGGATGATGACCGGCATGTCCACGAGGTGCTCGCCGCCTTTGGCGCCATCCAAAAGCAGTTCAACGGCGAGCCGGCCCATTTCCTCATGAGGAAGTCCGATGGTGGTCAGCCCCGGGCGAAGGTACGAGGCAATTTCGTCATTGTCGAAGGAAACAATAGAAACATCCTCCGGCACCCGGAGACCCTTCTCCGTCAACGCCTGATAGGCACCGAATGCCAGCGGGTCATTCAAGCAGATCAATGCCCGGGGCGGGGGCATTTCGTTCAGGAGTTTATGCACGCAGGCGTAGCCATTCTGCGGCTCCCAGTCCCAGATGGATTCTTCCCTTTCAAAGGACAATCCCCGGTCCTTCATTTCGGACCGTATGCCGCCCAGCCGCCGTGCCACCGTGGTGGACCGGAACACATTCCGCTCTTTCACCTCGTTGTGCCCAATAAGGAATATGCCCTCTTTGTGCCCGGCGTCTGCCAGCAGGGACACGGCTGCCCGGCCACCGCGTTCTTCGTCGGGCAGGACCGACGCCGGAAAGTGCTCGTTGATGGCGTTGAGCAGTACCACCGGAACGTTTTCCTGCAGGGCCGGGATAAACAGTTCACGCGCCCGGGTCGCGGCAAAAACTATGCCGTCAACCTGTCGATCCAGGAGCGCGGCAATGGCTTCGGTTTCACGCGCATGGTCTCCGCCGGTTTCGGCCACCAGAATGACGTGGCCTGCCTGCTCCGCTGCGGCGAGGGCCCCCTTGATCAGGCCGCTCGCAAATCGGGTGGTGGCCACCGTGTCCGAGACGAAGCCAATGGTTTGTGTCTTATCCACCCGCAAAGCCCGCGCCGCCACATTCGGCCGATAACCAAGCTCTGCCGCGGCTAGATTCACCCGGTCATGGGCGTCTTTCGACAGCCGGGTATCCGGACGGCCGTTAAGAATCATGGACGCCGCGGAGGACGACAAACCTGCCCGACGTGCGACGTCGGCAAGGGTCACACGCTTGCTGGTGGCCATAATTCCTCCTGCTCGATGCTAACTGCCGATAACGACTTGGCAAATTCACTTGCGGTATTGCCGGATTAGGGTCAGGCTATGTGCTGAATGGATTTAGCACACTGCGCCAAAGTGATCTGACAAAGCGCATCATCGACAAAGGAGTCAAGAAATGGATTCATCACTGCGGCGCCCACGGCGCCGTCAACCAATTGCCGCGGTTTCCTTTCTCGCCGCCGCCGGCCTTGCCCTCGCCGGATGTGCTCCGGGCAGCGGCGGAGACGACAACGCCGCGTCCTCCGAGGTCACCAGCGCGGAGGTGAACACCGAACTCACGTCAGAGGACGTCACCATCACCATCGCCGATGAGACAGGCTTTCCGGTGACGGATGTTTTGGCGGAGGAATTCACCAAGCAGCACCCCAATGTCACGTTTGAAATTACGCGCGACACTTTCCAAAACCTGACTGCCAACGCCCCCAAGCTGCTGGCCGGAGACAATCCGCCGGACCTGATCCGGCTGCCCACCATCGGCGACACCGCCGGTGACGGCCTGCTGGCCAACCTGGATCCGTATGCCGAAGCTTACGGATGGGATGCCTGGCCGGAGACCCAGCTGTCTCCGCTGCGGATGAATGAGGAGGGAACCCGCGGTTCCGGACCGCTGTATCAGGTGGGTCTTGGCTACAGCGTCACCGGCATTTTCATGAACACTGCCATTGCCGAGGATTTGGGCATCGACGCGCCCCCGCAGACCTGGGACGAGCTTGAGGAAGACCTGGCCACGGCCAAGGACGCCGGAGTGCAGCCCATCATGGCCGGGGACAAGGACGGCGTGGTGAACTTCGCCATTCAGGCGGCCATGAACCAGTACGCGGACAAGGATGAATTCCTCTCCTGGATGTTCAACGAACCCGGCAGCTCCTATGCCACGGAAGGGAACATCCAGGGTGCCGAAGTCATCCGCACCTGGGCTGACAAGGGGTATTTCCCCTCGGACATCAACGCCATTGATTACTTCACGTTCGTCAGCCGCTTCTCGGACGGTGAGGGTCTGTTTACCTTCAACGGCAACTGGGAAGCAGCGAATTACCAGAAGGCGCTGGGCGACGACGTCGCGTTCTTCCTGGTCCCGCCGCTGGAAGAGGGAGGCGACCACGTGGCCATGGGTGCCGCCAACTCATTCTCCGTTGCCGCCGGCTCGGATGACCTGGACACCACCACGTACTTCCTGAACTGGATCCACACCGACCCGGCCGCGCGCCAGATCATCTCCGACGTCACGGGCGCCTCCCCGGGCGGAGACCCGTCGCTGGAACAGCCCACCGTGGAGGAAGGTTCCCTGATCGCTTCCGCCCTGGACATGGCGGCGCAGATCGGTGAGGAAAACGGACAGGTGGACTTCATGTCCAATACAACGTCCGGCATTTATGCCGGATCGATCATCCCGGAGTCCCAGCTGCTGGTGACCGGCAAAATCACCGGCGAAGACTTCGTCAACCGCGTGCAGGCGTTCTACGAAAGCGAAGTGAACGGCTGATGCAAAAAGCCACCGCCGGTCCTGTCCGCCGACGTTCCGGGCAGCACGAACCCCCCGCCCCGGGGTCGACGTCGACAGGGCCGGCTGTGGCTACCCGCAGCCGGGGCAAGCGGCGACAGGGCAAACGGCGGTCCCTGGGCCGCGCGGGTTATGTCGCCTGGCTGATGCTCCTACCGGCCATCGCCGTCTATGCCGGTTTTGTCCTTATTCCGCTGGCAATGGGCCTGCAGTACTCTTTCTACGACTGGAACGGGGTCGGAGCATCCACCTTCGTGGGGATCAAGAATTATGCGAAGGTTCTGACGGATCCCGTTCTGCTCGGTTCGATCCTCAACGCCATCACCCTGATCGTGTTCTTCACGCTCATCCCCATCGGCGTCGGGCTGATCCTGGCCAGCCTGATCCGGTCCATGCGCCAGGGACTTATGTCTTCGGCGGCACAGACCATCCTGTTCCTGCCGCAGATTGTGCCCCTCGCTGCGGCGGGTATCGCCTGGTCCTGGATGTACGCGCAGACAGGCACGGTCAACCAGATCCTCAGCGCCGTCGGGCTCGGCGGGATCACCCGGTCGTGGCTGGCGGACTACGGAACTGCCCTCCCCGCCGTCGGGCTCATTGGTTCCTGGGTCCTCACCGGCCTGTGCACTGTGCTGCTGCTGACCGGCATCGGCAAGATTGAGGCCTCCCTTTATGAGGCAGTAAGGCTCGACGGCGCCGGCTGGTGGCGGGAATTCTTCACTGTCACGCTGCCGGGACTGCGGCAGGAAATTGCGGTCCTGGCGACTCTGACCATCATTGCCGCCCTGAGCAGCTTCGACATTATCTACACCTCCACGCAGGGCGGCCCCGGCCGCACCACCCTCGTCCCGGGCATTTCCATTTTCCGCATTGGCTTCACCCAAAGTGATGTTGGCTTGGCGTCGGCCTTTGGAATTGTGCTGATGGTCCTCGTCCTGCTGGTAGTACTTCCCATTCAGCGACTTTCGAAGGTGAACGACTGATGCGTACCAGCCGCAGTGAACTCCTGCTCGGCCGGCTGCTGCTGGCGGCAGCTCTTATTCTGACTCTCCTGCCCCTGATCAGTATGCTGTCCGCGGCGCTGCAGCCGGCGGACCGGAATCCCACCGGCATTGTCTGGCCCACCGACCCGCAGTGGGGCAACTTCGTTACGGCCTTTGAGGTGGGCAACGTCTGGCGGCTGATGACGTCCAGCGCATTCATCGTTCTGGGCGTGGTGCCCGCGTCGATGCTCATCGCCACCCTCGCCGGCTATGCCCTCGGCGCGCTCGCCCCGAAGGGCGGCCGGGCGGTCCTGATCATCTTCATCGCCGGACTGACTATCCCGTTTGAAGCCCTGATCATCCCGCTGTATTACCAGTCCCAGGCCATGGGGACCCTCAACACCCAATGGGCCGTGATCTTCCCGCTGCTGGGGCTCTTCATGCCCTTCAGCGTGTTCTGGATGCGTGCCCACTTCATCAACGTTCCCCGCGAGTTGTCCGAAGCCGCCCGGGTGGACGGCGCATCGGTCTTCCAGGAGTTCCGGCAGATCCAGCTTCCCCTCGCGCTGCCTGCACTCTCGGCTCTGGCGATTCTCCTGTTCCTCTGGACCTGGAACCAGTTCCTGCTCCCCGTGGTGCTCATCGCCGACCCGCTTGACCGCACTGTGGCGGGAGCGCTCACCTTCTTCCAGGGACAGTACTCCCTGAGCATCCCGCTCCTGAACGCGGGAGCACTGCTGATCATCACGCCGGCCATCATCGTGTTCCTCATCTTCCAGCGCCAGTTTGTCCGCGCCCTGCTGCAGGGCGCCGTCAAGGGCTGACTCCGCAACGCCTCCAGTCTCCGATTAAGGACCACGCACCATGAGCTTTGCCCTCACCGACCACTGGGTCTGGGATTTCTGGCATGCCGACGACGGCGAGACGCACCACCTCTACTATCTGCATGCGCCCCGGTCACTGGCAGACCCTGGCCTTCGCCACCGGAACGCACGGATCGGCCTTGCCACCTCGGATGATCTTTCAACGTGGGTCGACCACGGAGTGGTCCTTGAGCCGGGCGGGGCCGCGGACTTCGATTCCAGTGCCACGTGGACCGGCAGCGTGGTTCAGGACGACGACGGCGCCTGGCACATGTTCTACACCGGCACCCGGTTCCTGCATCCGGAGCGGATCACGAATGTGGAAAGCATCGGCCATGCCTCCTCCCCCGATCTGTTCACCTGGTCCAAATCCGCGCTGCACGTTCCCGCCGATCCCCGCTGGTATGAAACCCTCGGCGACGGCACCTGGCATGAGGAAGCCTGGCGGGACCCGTGGATCCACCGTGACTCGGCAGGGCTCTGGCACATGCTGGTAACCGCCCGGGCAGTGGTCGGCACCGGGCGGGACCGCGGCGTCGTCGGGCACGCCACGTCTGCCGACCTGCGGAACTGGACCGTCCAGCCTCCGCTGAGCGAACCCGGCGCTGGCTTTGCCCACCTCGAGGTGCTTCAGCTGGTGACCATCGAGGACCGGCATGTGCTCCTGTTCTCCTGCGACACGGCCCACCTTGCCGGTGAGCGCGAAGCCGAGGGAGTGCAGGGCGGCATCTGGGCGCTGCCCCTGGCCACGGATCGGCTGGAACATCCCCTGGACATTTCCTCCGCCACCCGCCTGACAAGCGAGGAGTTCTACGCCGGACGCGCAGTGCGCAACCGTGAGGGTCAGTGGGTGCTGCTCGCTTTTGAAAACGTCGACGCCGAGGGTACGTTCATCAGCGGCATTTCGGATCCCCTCCCCCTGGAATGGGCACCGGACGGCAGCCTGTGCCTCGCGCCGGCCGGGATTCACGCATGAGCGGCGACCCGTCAGGCATCCACGGCACCTTCGAGACGCGTTTCCTGCCGGTCCGGGATGCCTTCGCTGCCGCCTTCCGCGGAAGGCCCCGTATGGGTGCAGCCCTGGCGGTGCATCACCAGGGAGAACTGGTGGTCGATCTGTGGGGCGGGATGGCAGACGCGCGCAGCTCGGTTCCCTGGACCAGCGACACGTCCACCGTGATTTTTTCCTGCACCAAGGGCATCATGGCCGTCCTTGCGGCACGGCTGGTTGAATCCGGGCGGCTGGACTACGACCTGCCGCTGGCTGACCTCTGGCCGGAGTTTGGCGTGCACGGCAAAAACACGGTGACCGTGGGAGATGTGCTGGCCCACCGCGCGGGGGTGTCTGCGCCGCGTGAATCCGTTGATCTGGCGCAGGCGCTGAACTGGGAGGAAATGACCCGGCTGCTCGCTGAGCAGGAACCCCTGTGGGAACCGGGAACGGGCTACGGATACCATGCCCTCACGCACGGGTGGCTGTCCGGGGAAATCATCCGCCGGACCACCGGGCAAACTCCCGGAGAGTTCATGCACGAAACCCTGGCTGATCCGTTGATGGCGCGGCTGCAGCTCGGCGTGCCGGAGGATCAGCAGGGCGACATTGCCCATCTTGAAGCAGGCGCAACCCTGCAGGAAATGGTCCGGTCCCAGCAGGCGGCACGGCAGCCGGGCGTTCCGGACTGGCCGGCCCGGGCCCTGACCCTGGGCAGTGCCTTCCCGCAGGAACTGGTGGGTGACGATGCGGGCTTCAACCGCTCCGACGTCCGGGCGGCTCAGTTGCCCGGGGCCGGCGCGGTTGCCACGGCTCACGGGTTGTCAGCGGCGTGGTCCTCGGTTGTCCATGACACCGCCGCCACCCGCCGGCTGGATCCCGGCGTCCTCAAGCGGGCTGTGGACGTGCGCAGCGAAGGCTCCCCCGTGTTTGCCGCCGCTGCGCCGTGGCCGCGGTGGGGCGCCGGGTTCCAGCTTGATTCGGCGGCGCGGCGCTACGTTTCCCCCGACGGATTCGGGCACGACGGCGCGGGCGGGCAGGTGGCATTTGCCGAACCTTCGCTGGGGCTGAGCTTTGCGTTTCTGACCAACTGGATGGAAGCCGGTGATGACGTGCGGGCCACGCGGATCATCGACGCGCTGCGGGAGATTGTGGAGTCCTAGGCGGTGGCTGCCGCGGCTAGCATCCCGTCCGCGCTTTCGGGCGACTCCATATTGGCCATCCCGGACATGGGTGGAGCCCGCGAGATTCCCCGGGCTCCACCTCATTTGCTGCCTGCTACTGCATTGTGCCTACTACTGCACGGTCACCTGCCCAATGAGGCGGGTGTCCGAGACGGAGCGGCCCACGTAAATGGCCACGGGCCCGGTGGGGGTGACGAAGTCATCTGCTTCGTCGTCCCAGTACTGGAGCGACCGCGGATCCAGTTCGATGTTTACCGTTCCCACCCCGCCGGGCGGGAGGGTGATGCTGCCGTACCCTGCCAGCTGTCGGGCCGGCGTCGGTTCCTCACCGGGAAGATTGCCGACGTATACCTGCACGGTTTCCTGACCGGTTCGGGTACCCAGGTTCGATATCTGCACCGACACGTTCCCGCTCGGATCGTCCGCATCCACCACGGCGGGCGTGGAGAGGTTGCGGTAGCCGAACGATGTGTAGGAGAGCCCGTGGCCAAAGGGGAACAGCGGAACCGCACCCTGGGTCACATAATTCTTGTACCCGACAAACACGCCGTTGGTGTACTCCACCGTGGGGCTCACCACGTCAAAGATGTCGAACGGGTTTGACGGCCCCACAGTGGTGGCCTGCTCATCACTGACCGGGAACGTGACCGGAAGCTTCCCGGACGGATTCACGTCTCCGTAGAGCACCGAGGCGACGGCCCGTCCCTGGGCCTGCCCGGCGTACCAGGCTTCCAGGACCGCAGGCACGTCGCCGATCCAGGGCATGGTCACCGGTCCGCTGGTGGCCAGCACGACGACGGTGTTCGGGTTGGCTGCCACTACCGCGCTGATCAGGGCATCCTGGTTCTGCGGCAGCACCAGCGAACCGCGGTCCGCTCCCTCTCCGGTGTAGTCCCGGGCCACCACAACGGCAACGTCGGCCGCCGCCGCCGCCTGCGCAGCGGCGGTGATGCTCGGTGCCACCACGCCCTCGGGCGGAGTCCAACCCAGCCGGGCGATGGCGCCCGGCTGGTCATTGAGCCCGCCGTTGAACTGGTTCGGCGCGTCAGTGGTGTATTCCACCCGCACCGGGACACTGGTTCCGGCCGTCAGGTCCACCGTTACCTCATCCGTCAACAAGGTATCCGCGGGTTCGTTGATGACCTCTGTTCCGTTGACGTAGAGCCGTGCGGTGCCCAGGTGGGTAAGGGTGAGCGTGTAGGTTCCCGTGGACGGCGGCACGATCGTTCCGGTCCAGACCGCCGACATGGGTTGCGTAGCCAGCTGGCCGCCGATCCCGGGGACCTGCGATGTGTTAATGACGTCCGCGGAAATGCCGGTCCGCAGGTTTACCTGACGCTCGGAACGAGCCAGTGTGGTTTCTCCGATGAAATTGTCCACGCCCAGCCGGTACTCGGCATTGACGTTCGTGAGCACGTCGCTCGGCATCGGGAACGGTCCGGGAACCGTATCCGCCAGCGACACCGGGTCAGTTCCCGGAGACTGGGTGACGGTGGCACCCGTGGCCCGGGCGGTGATGCCGTCCAGGATGGTGGTCAGCTGCGCCGGGTTCTGGACCGCGCCCGAGCCGCCGCCGTCGATATACCAGTCTGCATCGGACCCGATGACAGCCACCGAGGAGGTGTCGGCGTTGACCAGCGGAAGAGCATCACCGCTGTTCTTCAGCAGGACAATGGCATTTTCGGCCACCTCCTCAGCGATCGCATCATGGGCTGCCAGCATGTTGTCCGGAATTGCAACGTCCGTTGGCTGCGGATTCACAAAGGAGTTCACCGGCGGGTTGTCGATGATGCCGTTCTCGAACATGGCGTAGGCCACGCGGCGCGCGGCGTCGGTGACCCGCAGTTCGGAAACCTCGCCGGCCTCGACGGCTGCGGTCAGGGCTGGCCCGGAGAACTCGGTCCCGGGACCGGCAACGTCCAGCCCGTTCGCGTAGTCGGAGAACGCATGGGCCGCGTTGAAGTCCGAGCTGACAAAACCTTGGAACCCCAGCCTGCCCTTGAGGATCTGGTTCAACAGCAGGTCATTGCCGCACGAGTACTCGGAGTTCACCTGGTTGAACGCGCACATGACGGACCCCGCGTTTCCGTTCACCACAACGTTTTCCCAGTTACGGCTGTAGGTCTCCAGAAGCGGCCGCTCGTCAATGAGCACATTGACGTCGCCCCGGCGGGATTCAAAGTTGTTCAGGTTGTAGTGCTTGGGCAGGGCTATGATGTCGGGCCCCTGTTCGCCGATCACCTGTGACGCCGCTGTGTCTCCGCTCAACATGGGGTCTTCGCCCAGGTCCTCCCACATGCGTCCGTTGAAGGGGGTGTTGACCAAGTCCATGGTGGGCCCGGCAATCGAATTGAAGCCGACGGCGCGGGCTTCCTCTCCGCCTACCGCGCCGTAGGCGCGGGCCAGAGTGGGATCGAAGGTGGAGGCCAGACCCACGCCAACCGGCAATGCGGTGGACGGACCGGTCTCCAGGGCCAGGCCGCAGCAGCCGTCCTTGCCCCGGATCGGTGGCAGACCGAATTCGGGGACTCCGGTGCCGCCAGACTGGACCAGGTATCCGACCTTCTGCTCCAGGTTCATCGCGGCGGTGGCCCAATAGGCCCGGGTGAGGGCGTCCTCGTCGCTGCCCAGCCACGGATTGCCCGCCGGGACCGGCGGATTACAGCCGCCCTGGCTGCCGTTGTACCTGTCCAGCCGTTCCATGAAGGCAGCCATCGCATTCCGTGCCACCGGAAGGAACGGCCGATAGGTGCCGTCCGGCCAACCGGTGGAGATCCCCGCCTCCTTCATCCAGGCAATGTCCGTGGCGAACTGCAGGTCCACCGGCACATCGGTGAACGGCGGCGTAGTGGGCGCCGGGAAATCCCGTGCCGCCTCAATGCTGCAGTAGGTGCCGCTGTAGCGGTGCATGAACGCCGCCATCATGTCCCTGGCAACCGGGGTCAGCGGGCGAAAGGTGCCGTCCGGGTAGCCGGTGGTGATGCGGGTCGAGGCAAGCCACGTAATTTCCTTGTAGAACGCTGTTTGCGGCGTGATATCGGTAAACGGCGAGGTGGCCGGTGCCTCGAAATACGGTTGCCCCGCCAGCCGGTAAATGAAAGCGGCCATCGCATCACGGGCAACAGGCGCCAGCGGCCGATATGTGCCGTCCGGAAAACCAGTGGTGATGCCGTTGGCGGCAATAAACAGGATGTCCGCTTCAAACGGATCCCCCGCGATATCCGTGAAAGGGGGCGGCTGGACCGTATAGGAAGGATCAGCCTGCAGCGGTGCGACGTCGTCGGCACCCACCGCCGAGGGAAGAAAACCGGTCACGGCGAATAGCCCCAAAAAGGCCACCAATCCGTACCGGCGCGCCGTGCGGCGTTTTAATCTGAACATACAAGCTCCTCAATTTGCGGCGGTGCCGAGTGATTTGAGGCATCACCGTATGCAGGGTAAGAGCGCGCCGGCCTCAGTGGTGCCGTGCCGAAACGAAGGAAGCGCAAACGCCGTAATAGCCCTAAGCCGTCTGTGCTGAGGTTTACGGTGATTGCCCAACAGTTGCGAGTGTGAATGTGCGTAACCGGAGTCTAGAAGGGGGGTCACGGGGCTGGGAATGGCAAAAAATACCCGCTTAATTGTGTACTTCCGCCACTACTTGATGCCGATGTGAGCGCATGGAACCGGCCAGCCGCGAATCCGGTGAGCAGGCGGTGCCGCTGCTACGGGCGGCCTACCCGTGCGAGGGCCTATACGCGGGAATGGTTTCGGGCAGCTCTCCCTATCTGCCGTCCGCCGGCCATTAGCCCGTACAGGTGGGCGCGGGGCGTGAGCCGTTCACGGACCAGGCACGGGCGCAGACCAGGACCTTACGCAGCCGGTCCACCTCCGAGTCCATACCGCAGGACGCGGCGGGTCCTGTGCTCAGAGCTCTATCCAGCCCCGGGTCAGGGCGAGCACACCTGCAACGGCTCCTGCCAATGTAATGAGGAAAAGGAACAGCTCCCCTCCCCGGAAGACGCGCTGCCCTTGTTCACGGCGGGCGATCACGAACAGGACGGTGGCGGGGGCGTAGAAGATCATCGAAAGCAGCACCAGAGGCAGCCCGGCGGCGTAGACCAGGAACACCGAGTAAACGGTGGCAATGACGGCAATGGTCAGGTCGCCCCGCCGGATGCGGCTCGGGGCTCCTTCATACGTTTCCCCGCTCCAGCCGAGCTTGAGGGCGTAGAGGGCCGCGAAAAGGAGGGAAAACAACGTCAGGACCGCGGTCATGTCCAGGGCGAAGTCGAAGGCGTCCTCGGAGAAGTAGGTGATAACCATAACCAGCTGGCTGAGCAGGGTGCTCAGCAGCAGGGCGTTAACCGGGACATCGTCATCACTGACCCGGGACAGGAACCGTGGCATGTCCTTCTCCGTGGCGGCCACGTACAGGACCTCCGCTGCCATCAGGCTCCAGGCCAGGTAGGCCCCCATCACCGAAATGATCAGGCCTGCGCTGACGAACACCAGCCCCCAGGTCCCCACTCCCGATTCCAGGACGCCCGCCATGGATGGTTGGCGCAGCTCGGCGAGCTGTTCCATCGGCAGGACGCCGTAGGAAACGATCGTGACCGAGGCAAAGATGGCAAAGACGCTCAGAAAGCCGAGGATGGTCGCCCTGCCAACGTCCTCCCGCCGTCGGGCATGGCGCGAATACACGCTGGCACCTTCAACACCGAGGAAAACGAATACAGTCACCAGCATCGTGTTGCTGACCTGTTCGAACAGCGGCCCCGTGTAGTCCGCCCCGGTAAGGTTTCCCGCGAAGACGGCGGGGTCGAACAGGAAGACAGCAAACAGCACGAAGACCAGGATGGGCACAACCTTGGCGATCGTGACGATCCGGTTGATGGCCGTGGCTTCCCTGATGCCGCGCCTGATCAGGAAGAAGAATCCCCACAGCCCGGCCGAGGAGAGCACGACGGCGAGGAGGGTGTCCCCTGCGCCCAACTGCGGAAACAAGACTCCCAGCGTGGACATGGTGAGCACCCAGTAGGTGACGTTTCCCACGCAGGCACTGGCCCAGTAACCCGCTGCGGAGAAGAACCCCACGTAGTTTCCGAAGCCGGCCTTGGCGTAGGCAAAGATCCCCGCATCAAGTTCCGGCTTGCGCATGGACAGCCGCTGGAACACAAAGGCCAGCATCAGCATGCCGGAACCGGCAATCAGCCAGGCGACCAGCGCACCCCACACCCCGGTTTCCTCGGCGAAGCGCTGGGGCAGGGAAAACACCCCGGCCCCGACCATGGACCCAATCACCACAGTGGTGAGGGTCAGCAGGGAGAGCTTGGCCGCTGGAGCCTTCTCCCCCGGAGCAGGCGGATTAGACATGGTTCTTTTCCAATCGGGTGTGGCGGCTGCTAAGGCAATACCGGGTAGACAACAGTGGAGGGGCACACCGCTTCCTGCAGGGGATCCTCTTTCGTCAGCAGCCTTACCATTATTCTCTCAGAAGGAGACGCCGGGCTCCGAATCGGCGGCCAGCACCTCGAGGCGGTTGCCGAAGGGTCCGCGCAGGGGAAAGGCGTGGACCCCGTCCAAGGTGGTGTCGGGTGTTGGCGCGGTCACCAAGCCGCCGCATCCCGCCGTCGTCGTGCCCTTAGTCGATCCCGTCCCGGATGATCGGGCAGGTCATGCAGTGCCCGCCGCCGCGGCCGCGGCCCAGCTCGGCACCCACAATCGGGATCACCTCGACGCCGGCGTTCCGCAGCGCCGCATTGGTCTGGGTATTGCGGTCGTAGGTGAACACCACACCCGGCCCCAGGGCGACGGCATTGTTCGCGCTGTCCCACTGCTGGCGTTCGGTGGCGTGGTAGTCCCCGGCGGTCTCCACCAGGCGCAGTTGCTTGTAGCCCATGGCTTCGGCGACCACGTCCGTGAAGCGGCGGTCCCGCTCGTCGCGCACTTCCAGGCCCAGGGGTTTGTCCGAGGGATGAATGGTGAAGGGGTGGATGCCGTCCACGATCGCCGGATGGATGGTGGCCAGGTCCCGGTCGGCGAAGGTGAACACGGTGTCCAGGTGCATGGCGGCGCGCAGCTTCGGCATGCCGGCGACGACAATCCGTTCCGCGGCTTCGTCCTTGAACAGGGCCTGCGCGAGCTGGGTGATGGCCTGCCGGGAGGTCCGCTCCCCCATGCCCAGCAGCACGGTGCCGTTGCCCACGGGCATCACGTCGCCGCCCTCCAGGTAGGCCTGGCTCCAGTCCTTTTCCGCGTCACCCCACCAGATCTTCGAGCCGGTGTAGTCCGGATGGAACCGGTAGATGGCCTGCATCAGCAGGGTCTCGTCGTGCCGTGCCGGCCAGTACAGCGGGTTCAGGGTCAGACCGCCGCCGATCCAGCAGGTGGTGTCCCGGGTGTAGAGGGTGTTCGGCAGCGGCGGCAGCAGGTACTCCGGACGGCCGGTGGATTCCCGGACCAGACCGACGTAGCCGGAGAGGTAGTCATCGGGAAGGTCCGACGTCGTGAGCCCGCCGATGAGGATCCGAGCCAGTTCCGCTCCGGTCAGTGAATCGAGGTAGGCGCGGGTGCCGGCCACCAGTCCCAGGCCGACGCGGTTGGCGATGATCTTGCGGTCCAGCAGCCAGGTCCGAGCCTCCGGGATGTCCATGGTCTGCCCGAGTAGGTCGTGGAGTTCGACGACGTCGACGCCGCGGCTGGTCATCTGGGTGACGAAGTCGGCGTGGTCGCGCTGGGCGTTCTCCACCCACATCACGTCATCGAACAGCAGGTCCTCACGGTTGGTGGGCGTGAGGCGTTCGTGGGCCAAACCCGGCGCGCAGACCAGGACCTTGCGGAGTTTGCCGACCTCGGAGTGCACGCCGTAGGACGCAGCCTTGCCGGTGGCGGTTGGGGAAAGCATGCGGTTCTCCTTGGTTCTTGGAACGAGGGTCTTTCCTGGAACTAGTGTTCCAGTTCGGTCAGCTCGCGGTTCAGTCTGTGTACGGTCCGGCCTGTGCACGCCGCCGGAGTGCTTCGTTGACCGCCGGGTCCTCCAGTGCGCGCAGCCAGGTGAGCAGTTCGTGTCCGGCGGCCGGATTGGCGGCGACGGCGGGGCGAGCAATCGGGTGGTCGGTGGCCAGTTCCTGCAGCCGCAGGTTGGCGGTTCCGGGATCCTCGGCTTCGGCGAGGATGGCCACCTCAACAGGGTCCACGTCCCCCGGCCGGGCTGCCGATGCTCCGCCGTTGACGATGTCGGCCGCCGGGATGTTCATCAGCGGGGTGGTCCGAGGTGTGGAGGGGGCGTTCTCTTCAGAGGGGTGTTCCTGCATTTCGTCGCGCATGGGATTCTCCTTTGTAAGTAGCCTTATAAACATCCTTGCAGATGGAGCCCGCTGCTCCGAATCGGCGACTCGAGCCCACCAACGGCGGGCTTTTCGTCATCGCGAATATCCTTCCGGTCGGCCGGCACTCATGGAACCGCCCGCGGCTACCTAGACTAATAGGCGGCCGTGCCGCACAGCGGAAACTACTCAGTATTGGGAGCTGACATGGGGTTCAGGGTACGAAAATCATTTAAGATCGCACCGGGAATCCGGTTGACGGTGACTCCCAAGACCATCGGAATCAGCGCCGGCGTCAAGGGAGCGCGGATCTCGGCCAACAGTTCCGGACGCGTGACGCGGACCGTGGGCCTCCCCGGCACCGGCATTTACCACACGGAAACCCTATCCTCGGGGAACAGTTCGCGGCGCCCCCAACCGTCGCACCGATCCAAGAGTTCACGCCGCACCACGCCCGCGGCGACTCGACCCGCTTCGAAACCGATTCCAGCTCCGCAGCCCCCAACGCCCGGCCTCTTCGCGCCCAAGTGGGAAAAGGAACTCTACAAAGCCGTCTTAGGGTCCCCGGACTACGCATCGCTGGCCAGCATCGGCGCCGACTACCCGCCGGCACGTCCGTTGGCCTCTCTCTTGGAGGCAACCCTGGTCTCTGTTCCCGCCGGCGACATTCAACGTGGTCTGGAACTGATGTCCTGGCTGTTCAGCACCGGCTATGACCCCGCCCGAGATGAGTTCGTTCAGAAATATCTTCCCGACGCATCGTTCACCCTGGCCGTTGCGGACGGTGTCACCGTCCAGCTGCCCCCAACCCGGAATCTCATCGGCCTGCTGCTGGGGGAACTGCTTCAGGCAGCAGACAACATTTCCGCCGCCGTCGATGTCGTTGAGCAGGTCGAACCGGGCACCGTCGCGGCTGTCTCGCTGGCGGAGTTGTACGCGAAACAGGGGCGGTGGGACGACGTCGTCGACCTGACCGAGGGTCTCAGCAACGTGGACGAAGCGGCAACCTTCCTCCTGATCCAGCGCGGCATGGCGTTCCGGGAGCTGGGCTATTTTGATGCTGCCCGGGAGTCGTTCAAGGAAGCTCTGCGGATCCGGTCCCGGCCGCCGGAGCTGCGGCAGCGCGCCCTGGTTGAGCGTGGCCTGACCCACCTCCGCGACGGCAAGCGTTCGATGGCAAGGAAGGACTTCGAGAAGGTGCTCGCCGAGAACAGCAGCTACCCCGGGCTGCGCGAGCACCTCGCCAGCATGCAAGACTGACCACGGCTTGTTCGCTTCGCGCCTTTCAGTTCACACAGCACTCAGGATGCACGGCGGCTGTAGTTGGTATCACCGACAGATCGGCCAACCGGCCGACCCGGAGCACGCACAGTCGCAAGCCCAACGCCTACGAAAAGTAACTCCCCAAATATCAAGCGAATGCAAACGTACTAAGCAGCGTGAAGGTAACCTGTAAATCCCGTAATTCAGCGTGCCATACCCTGAAAGTGCTCACCCGGCCTGACGATGACCTCACATATTTCCTGGCTTGATGCCAACACCGACGAGAACAACCGCATGCGGGAACTCGTCAGACTCTTCTCCACACCCGAAACCATCGATGATCTGGGAATCGGCCAAATACGGGATGTCATCAGCAACAGCCTCTTCCCCGGGACCTCCGTACTGCACGCCGGAGCCCGCTACCTTCTGCTCGTTCCCTGGGCCTATCTGACCGCCGCAGCCGGAACATCCCAACCGGACGTTCTGAAGTCCAGGGCTGAGAAGTCCGAGCGAGCTCTGATCGACAGGCTTGGAGAAATCTCGACGACCGGATTCATCGGCAGCTCGGCCGGCAACAAGGTACGCCAGCTTCCCTCGGCGGCCTATTGGTCCGCACTTCGCCGTTACGAAATCGTGCATCCCGATATCGACCGCGCGGGCATAGCTGAGGCCATGTGCTCTGCCCGGGCCAATTCCAGCAGCAACGAGAACGCCAAAACCGCAACGATCTGGGCACCGTCCCTCCCCCAGCCACCCGAAGGCTTCCCCTACACCGAAGAGAACGGCCTGGCGCTAACGCATGCCGAAGCATCGTGGCTACAGGAACGACTGCTCGCATCCTGTCGCGGAACCCTGCTCGCGCATTTGGTGATGTCCCAAGCGCCGCTGGCCCAGAACACCATCGGCCCCTGGCAGGACCCGATATCCCACACAGCAGATGCACGGACCCTCCAGTGGGTCCGGGACGCTGAACTCTTTTCCTTTGTGCACAATGGCGCCAACATCCTCTACCAGCATTTGCTTGCTGAACTGGCTGCCAAGAACCTGCCGGACAGCGGCATCACCACCGAGGCAACCAATGAACTGCTCCAAGAATGGGAAACAGAGCGGGATGCCAAAAAACATCTGCTCGCAAGCTGGAACGCTGACGCCTTCCTCGACAGAATTCGGGCCGCCAACCCCGCCATCCGCAGCAGCACCGTGGACTTCGCCCGAACCATGGCCGCAGCAGCTCAAACTTTTTCGACTCCCATCGCGGACAACCCCAAGCTGCGCCGCGCTGTCGAAGACAGGGAACGCCTCATGAAGAAAGCCAACTCGCGCTTCCGCAACGGCCAGCGGCTCCGTGCCTGGGCACCGCCGGAGCGTGGCGTCGCCGCCCTTACGTACCGCTGGACTCAGGTCCGACGAACCATTCGGGACATCCATGACGGGCTGACCAGCGGACAGGAGCTTACACGTGCTTGATGCCGGCAACAGGCAAGCCCTCACCCAGCAGCTGCGCCCGCCAGCCGGGTTCCGGCTGGTTCACGCTGTGGGCACTACGTTCACTCTGGACATGACCAGCGCCCTGTCGGTGCCGCTGAGCTTTGTGGCCGGGTCCGGGGAGCAGTTCACCAATCCGGTGGCGGTGCTTACCGCACTCCGAAAGGTCTCCCACCGCGTCGATATCTTCTGTCAGGCGGGCAATATCCGGGTTCCGCAGGGTGCATCGGATTTGCTGGCGTTGCTGGAACCGATGGTTCACCAAGTCAGTGTGAGGGGCGGCGGACTTTTTCATCCGAAGGTTTGGGTACTGGAGTTTGAAAACGACGGCGATGGCGAGCGCCGTTACCGGTTCCTGTGCGGCAGCCGCAACCTCACCCCGGACACCAGCTGGGACCTCCTGGTCCGTCTGGACGGTGCACCCACGGACACCATCCAACCCGGCAACACTCCCTTGCAGGAATTCCTGACAGCACTTTGCCCCCTGGCATCAGTGCCGCTGGAACAATCACGGGTCAACCGAATCCATAGCCTTGCCGACCGCATCGCCACTGTTGAGTGGGAGCTTCCGGAGCACATTTCCTCGCTGGCCTTCCGGCCCCTCGGCGTTCAAACCGACCCCGAACCCGAGTCCTTGGTCAGCTACCTCCGCAATCCGCAGACTGCCGCCGGGCTGAATCCCGACACTGCCGCCGCAAAAACCATCGGTTACAAAAAGCTGGTCATCTCCCCTTTTCTGGATGACACCCTGCTCGGGCGCCTTGTTGACACCACCCGCACTGACAAGACCCAGGTCTTTTCCCGTGCAGACCAGCTGGACCTCATTGCTCCCAACACCATTTCCAACAAGCGGTTCTGCTTCCGCTCCTTCGACGACACCATCACCCCTGAGACGGGCGACGACGGCGCTTCCACCTCAGGGGACGACCCCACCGGACTACATGCCAAGGCCTATTTCTGCGACTACGGATTCCAGACCCATGTGCTTCTTGGTTCCAGCAATGCCACCGACGCGGGGTTCAACAAAAACATCGAATTCCTCGTTGAGATGCAGGGCTTCAAGTCCAAGATCGGCGTGGACACGATCCTGAAGAGCCTGGAAGACGTTCCCTTCACCGATTATTCGGGCACCGGCGGCCAGCAACGCAGCGAGGATGAAAAGATGCGCTACGAACTGGACCAGGCACTGCGGCAGGCAGCAGCCGGAATCTTCCTCCTTGATGCCGTCCCGGAACAGTGCCCTGACACTTCCGGAATGTATGCGGTAACGCTGGAGCACGATTGGACGCCCCCAACACAGCTCAAGGCCACCGTGCGGTTGGTGACCCTTCGCACACCGGTCTTCGAGGTCGGCGGACCATCCCAACCGGGGGACAGCAGTTTGCGTTACCGGAACGTACCGCTGGCGGATGTGACCCCGTATCTCGTCCTAAGCCTCACCGACCCGGAGTCCGAGCTGACGGCAACGGCCGTTGTGCAGGGGGTTCTGCGCACCGATCCAGACGGCCGCCTGGACGAGATCGTTGCCCGGCAGCTGGACAATCCCGACAAGCTGCGGCAATTTCTGCTTCTGTTCCTGTCGCCGGAAGATACCCCACCCGGCGCAGGCTCTGCCGGGCTGCCGTGGCGTTTCGGTGCGGGGTATGAGGCGGGTGCATCGGCCGGGCTCTTCGAAACCCTGGTCACCGCACTGGAAAATCCCAACGCCTCGGAAATCTTCAGCGAGCTAGAACCGGTGATTCAACGCCTGGTAAAGCTGAACGGGGAAAGCGACGACGTTCTCCAGCTTCACGCCCTCTGGTCCGCCGCCACCGAAGCCCTGCAAATGAAAGAAACTCCTCATGGCCTTTGACCCGCTGCCAGCATTGAACAGCCTGCGGGGCTTTCAACGCCGCACCGTGGACCATGTTTTCAACCGGCTTTACCACGACACCCAGCCGGCAGATCGCTTCCTGGTTGCGGACGAAACCGGTCTGGGGAAGAGCATGGTTGCCCGCGGGGTCATTGCCAAGGTCATCGCTGAACTGGACCAGCCCGACTCGGGCGTCGAACGCATCGACGTCGTCTACGTCTGTTCCAATGCTGATCTGGCCAAACAGAACTTGGCTCGCCTGAACGTCACCGGCCAGCCGGACATTATCGAATCCGGACGGCTGACTCTGCTCCCCGGACAACTGGATCTGCTGCAGGGTGAGCCAGCCGAAGGCATGAACAAACGGGTCAACTTCATCTCACTGACGCCGGGCACCTCGTTCAAAGTCACCCATGCCACCGGACAGATTCCGGAACGGGCCGTCCTCTTCGCACTCCTGGAACAACTCGATGTCATCACGGCGGAGAACCGTGACCATGCAGTGGAACTGCTCCGCGCGACCGCTGGGGCGGAATCGTTTGAGTGGCACCTGCGACGCACCAAGGTAAGAAATCCTGACGGCTTCGTTCCCCGCATAGCAAATGAGTTTTCCGACCTCGCCACGCAAAGCGGAAATCTGCAGGCGCTGAAACGCGAGCTGTCCAATGACACAGCTGATTGGGACGATCAGCGGAAAACCATGAACGGCATCATTGGCGGTTTGCGCTCTGACTTGGCGCGGGCCGGTTTGAACTGTCTGGAACCGGATCTGATCATTCTGGACGAGTTTCAGCGCTTTCGGGATCTGCTCCGCCCGCCGGCGGTCGATGAACAGATCGACGAGGCCAATGAACTGGCCCGGCAATTCCTCGAGTACGAGGGCGCGAAGCTGCTTTTGCTCTCCGCCACGCCTTACAAGGCACACACCACTGCGGGAGACGTCGACGGGGATGACCATTCCTCGGACTTCCTTCAGCTGCTGGATTTCCTGAGCCGCGGCGAAGAAGGCTACTTGAGCGCTCTGACTGCCGACTTCGAAACGCGGCGCCGGCAGCTGACCGGCCAATCCGTCGAAGAGGACGTGACTGACCGCATCGAAGAATCACTGCTTCGGTTCATGTCGCGGACCGAGAGGCCCCAGCTGGGCGGGGACGACATGCTTGAGGTCATCAACATGGCGCCGACCAAAGTGAAGCCCGGAGACCTTACGAGCTACCGCTCCCTCGCCAAAGTCTCACGGGCAACAGGATCGGGCAACGTGCTGGAGTACTGGAAATCCATCCCCTATTTCGCTCATTTCCTCAGCGGCTACAAAATCGGCCGTGAGACCGCACAGCACAGCGAAACTCTGCGGCCGCTGTTGTCCAGCTTGGCGACCATAGACGCTGACAAATACCGCCGCTACAAACCTCTGGACACCGACAGCGCAAAGTTCCGTGCTGTCCGGGATCACACTGTCGGCGAGGGCTGGTGGCAACTGCTGTGGATTCCGCCGTCGTTGCCATATGTGGAACCATCCGGGCCCTACACCGGGCACTCGGCCGTGACCAAACAGCTGGTTTTCACCTCGTGGAACGCTGCTCCCACAGCGCTCACCACGCTGCTCTCCTATGAGGCGGAGCGGGAAATTCTCGAAGGGTCCGAACACGGTGAGAACTCTCCAGAGGCCCGGCGGAGATTCCGCGGCAGGTTCCGGTACGCGGTTAAGGACGGGGAGCCGCAGCGAATGTCGACGCTGGCATTGTTTGTACCCCACGTTGCTCTCAGCGCCGCGGGCGATCCCTTATCCGCCGCACGGTCGTCCGGCGGCCGAGTGACGGGCGAGGAGCTCAGGGAATACGCCGCCGCGACAGGTCAGACAATCACCGGTCCGGCGGTTGGAGACCCGGGACGGCTGGGCTCCTGGGCTTCGTATTTCAGTGTTCCGGGTGCCCTGCCTGACCGCTGGGCGGGTGCGGCCGCGCAGGGATTCCGAGACACAGCCGACGTCATCGTGCGGTTCTCCGGCGCAGAGGACGCTGCTGAGTCCAGCAAAAACGACGACGGCGGACGGGAAGACACCGCCTACCTCCAGCACATTGAACGCATGCTCGACATCGCGACTGCGGGCTTCCTGGGATGGGATCCTGAGGTTGCTGATTTGGCGGCAAATTCTCCCGCCAACTGCCTGTACCGCTCACTTCAGCGGATAGCTCCGGCCGGCATGGAGCAAAGCGATATCTTCCAGGCTGCCTTGATCGGCGTTTCGGGCCTCCGCTCGCTCTTCAACCGTCTTGATGTGGCAGAACTCTTGGGACAGCTGTATCCGGAGGGTGAACCATGGCAAAGGGTGCTGCGGTATTGCGAGGCCGGAAATCTGCAGTCGCTGCTGGACGAATACGTGTTCCAGCTGCGGAGCCAGCAGCCTCCCGGTGAACTGACCAGTGCCCAGCTCATGCTGCTGGCGAACGACATTCAGGGCGCCCTCACTCTGCGCCCCGCACCCATGCAGGCGAAGTATCCGGATGGCTCGCATGAGGATCTCCGGATGGGGGTTCGCTTCGCAGTTCGGTACAGCAATTCACGCTCCGAGGACGGCGACTCGGCCCGCATGCCCGAAGTCCGGCGGTCATTCAACAGTCCCTTCTGGCCGTTTGTTCTGGCGTCCACTTCGGTCGGCCAGGAAGGGATTGATTTCCATTGGTGGTCTCACTCAGTGATGCATTGGAATGTGCCGTCCAATCCGGTGGATTTTGAACAGCGGGAAGGGAGAGTACACCGCTACCTCGGCCACGCAGTCAGGAAGAATGTCGCCCAGGAGCATGGCGGCGCAGTTTTCACCTCCGCTGCAGCTAGTCCCTGGGCCGCCGTTTTCGAGGCTGCGGCCGAGTCGGTGCCAGAGGCACCCGGCAGTCCTGCCACAGAATTCTCTCCGCACTGGATCCACCCGGGTGCCAACAAGATTGAGCGGCGTTTGCTCGACCACCCGCTGAGCCGGGATGTGACAAGGACCAAGCAGATGTTATCGGGTCTCGCAACCTACCGTCTTGCCTTGGGTCAGGCACGGCAGGATGACTTGCTGGGATTGATCCCGGACAACAGCGAGGTTCGTGCACTGAATCTCAGGCCCCGTGCAGTGACCGCAGAGTCGACCTAATGCAATGCCTCGCTGGCAGCCCGCACATTTCAACTAACCAAAAGCAAGGGATACAAACTGTGGCACTCAAAGAACCTGATGTCGACTACAAGCTATCGAAGACCTCAGAGTTGGAGGGTTTGTCATGAGTATCGGAAAATCCGTCCGCCTGTTTCTCGCTGACGGCACCCCGGGCGGGTTACTGACCGCCGAAATCATGAATTGGACGGGGCATGTTGTCGCTGCTCCACGGTCGGATCTTGGGGCGCTCCTAAAACGGCCGGAGGCCAGCCGGACCGGGATCTATATCTTGCTTGGTGATGATCCTGACAGCATGGGCGGTTCTCTGGCCTACATCGGGGAAGGGGACGACGTCAGCAGGCGGCTTTATCAGCATTCCCGGCCGGAAGAACAGGGCGGTAAAGATTTTTGGGAGCGTGCCATCGTTCTCACGAGCAAGGATGCCAACCTGACTAAAGCGCACGCCCGATACCTTGAGTCTCGCCTAATCACGCTCGCGCAGCAGGCCAACCGTGCCCGTCTTACGAATGGCACTGCCCCGGTGCCTTTGCCTCTGCCGGAGGCGGACATTTCGGACATGGAGTACTTCATCGCCCAAGTCAAGATCGCACTGCCAGTGCTCGGGGTCAATCTGTTCCGCACCACAACGCTCACCACTGCATCTTCAAATCCTGCCGATCCTGTGCCTCCGGTTCAGTCGTTGGTCTCCCCTCTGTTCGAGATGCGCATTGCACGACATGGCATTGTCGCGACCGCTCAGGAAGTCGACGGCGAGTTCACGGTGCTAAGGGCATCGCTCGCAAGGTCCTCGTGGATCGGGGTAGAGGACGGTTACGGGCGGCTGCGCGAAAAGCTGGTCCAAGACGGCACCTTGGTCCCGACCCCTGATGGTGACTCGGCAGTCTTCTCCCGCGACCAAGTTTTTGCCTCCCCTTCGGCGGCGTCAGCTATCGTGTCCGGGCGGAATTCGAACGGCCGCGTCGAGTGGAAGGTCCAATCGACAGGTCTGGCGTATGGAGCTTGGCAGAACCAGGAAATAGACCTAGACCGTGGGAGATGTTAAGGGCTAATACCCTACCTGCGCTGCGAGTACCGCTATAAGGCGTGGCAAAGCAGACATGATTGTTGCCCTTGTATCGGCCGTGACCGCCGCTCAGGCTGGTAGGACCGAGCTACTGCTATCCTTCATAGAGGACCGTACTTGTCAAGGGGGAAGTATCGTGGGCAGATAGTGTGGGCGAGCCCCTTCCTGCGTCGCATTTGGAGACCAATCCGTTTGCCAGCCTCGAAGCGACACCGGATCCTTGTGTCTACTGCAACTCTGCGGCAGGTTCGGCGACCAAGTCTGGGACGCCAGGCAGACGCTGGATCCTACAGAGGCGCCACCCCTCACGTGTTGGCGCAAAGTCACTGATCCTCTACAACTGCCCCAAAGCCGCCCGGATATTACTACCACGTCAATAGTCAATCAGATCCATCTCACGACCAGCGCCTCACGAGGGATCGTCCTCTTTATACGCACTCTTCTTTGAAAGCACGAAGTGACAGAAACAGAGATACGTCAATACGCACTGAACTTGGTCCAGCCAAGCCGGCCCCTGACCTTAGCCGAGCTGGAGAGCTACCTCGCCACAGCGGCAGACCTGCTGCGCGGGTCGATCGATCAAGCGGACTTCAAGGCGTATATCTTCCCACTGATGTTCTTCAAACGAATCAGCGACGTTTATTTGGAGGAGTTCGCGCAGGCGCTCGAGGAATCGGATGGCGACCACGAGTTTGCTGCGTTTGCCGAGAATCACCGGTTTGCCATTCCCGAAGGCAGCCTGTGGAGTGACGTGCGCGGATACACAGAGAACATCGGTGCTGCGTTGCAGAGTGCGTTCCGCAAGATCGAAAAAGCCAATCCTGATACGCTTTACGGTATCTTTGGCAATGCCAATTGGACCAATAAGGACAAGCTACCCGACGAAAAAATCGCAGCACTGATTGAACATTTCTCCACTAAGAATTTATCTAACGCTGCTGTTGCTCCGGACATTTTCGGCAATGCTTACGAGTACCTAATCAAGCGCTTTGCTGATCAATCCAACAAAAAGGCCGGGGAATACTACACCCCGCGCTCAGTAGTGAACCTGCTTGTCAACATCTTGGACCCTGCCGAAGGCGAGAGCGTTTATGACCCGGCGTGCGGCACAGGCGGCATGCTCATTGAGGTCATTGAGCACGTGAAGTCCTGCGGCGGCAACCCTAAGACACTGTGGGGCAAACTGTATGGCCAAGAGAAGGTACTCGCCACGTCAGCCATCGCACGGATGAACCTATTACTCCACGGAGTTGAGGACTTCAAAATCCAACGAGAGGACACTCTGCGCAGCCCTGGCTTCTACACCGGCAACCGGCTGGCACAGTTCGACTGCGTGGTCGCGAACCCACCGTTTTCCCTAAAGAACTGGGGTGAAAGCGAATGGGGATCTGACAAGTGGGGTCGCAACAGCCTTGGGGGTGTGCCTCCCAAGGGATACGCTGACTGGGCTTGGGTCCAGCACATGCTTATCTCGGCCCGACCGAAGACCGGACGAGTGGCGGTTGTTCTGCCGCAGGGCGCACTGTTTCGTCAGGGTGCTGAGGCCAAGATCCGTGCTCACATATTGAAGTCCGGGGTCATAGATGCCGTCATTGGCCTTGCGCCCGCCCTCTTCTACGGCACCGGTCTCGCTGCGTGCGTTGTCATCCTCTCCCTCGGCAAAGCCGAGGTCCGCCCAGGTAAGGTGTTATTCGTCAACGGCGAGCAACTCTTCAAACGCGGCCGCAACCAAAACACGTTGGAGCCCGAACATACCGCGCGGCTGCTGCGCGCTTACCAGGAGTACGACGACGTTGATGGTATGGCCCGGGTTGTTGGCGTGGAGGAAATCGAGGGCAACGGCGGTAACCTTAGTATCCCGCTCTACGTCGCCCCGGCCGCTACCGATGACTCGCTGACTCTGCCGGACGCCCTGATGGGTATCGAAACCGCCAACGCACATGCCGCTGAGACCCGCGCCGCGCTGGACGCGGAGCTGATCAAGTGGGGACTCGGCGAGCACCAGGAGACCACCGCATGACGAACCGGATCACCCAACGAGCGCTCGAAACTTATCTTTGGGGTGCAGCGATAATTCTACGCGGTCTCATAGACGCTGGAGACTACAAGCAGTACATCTTTCCGCTGATCTTCCTGAAGAGGATCTCGGACGTCTACGATGAAGAGCGCGCCGCTGCTATGTCGATTTACGGCGATGTGGAACTTGCCGATTTGCCGGAGAACCACCGGTTCGTTATCCCTGCTGGCTGCCACTGGGATGACATGCGCGCTGTCACCACCGACATCGGTTCCGCTCTGCTCAAAGCAATGCGCACCATCGAGTCCGCGAACCCCGACACGTTGCCTGGCGTGTTCGGCGATGGCGATTGGGGTAATAAGAACCTGCTGCCCGATTCAACCCTTGCTGATTTGATCGATCACTTCTCGACGAAAACACTGTCGATCAAGAACCTTCCGGAGGACGAACTCGGCAACGGCTACGAATATCTCATCAAGAAATTCGCAGACGATTCCGGACATACTGCTCAGGAGTTCTACACCAACCGCACTTTGGTGCATCTGATGACGCTAATGCTGCAGCCCCAGCCCGGAGAGTCGGTATACGACCCCACGTGTGGCACTGGCGGCATGCTGATCTCTACAGCCGCCGAACTGAAACGGCAGGGCAAAGAATGGCGCAACCTGCACCTCTATGGCCAGGAACTCAATTACGGCACCTCTGCCATCGCACGTATGAACCTATTCCTCCACGGTGTCACCGACGGCCACATTGCTCACGGTGACACTCTCTCTCGGCCAGCATTTCACAATTCCCAAGGTCAGCTCCAGACCTTCGATGTCGTGCTGGCCAACCCGCCTTACTCGATCAAGACCTGGAACCGCGAAGCATTTAGAAACGACCCCTACGGTCGCAACATATGGGGTCTCCCGCCTCAGGGGCGCGCGGACTACGCCTTCTTCCAGCACATCGCCAAGAGCCTTGATCCAGTATCAGGGCGGGCCGCCGTCCTCTTTCCCCACGGAGTATTGTTCCGCCGTGAAGAGGCAGCCTTGCGAGAAGCGCTGGTGAAATCGGACCTAATCGAGTGCGTTCTCGGCCTCGGCGCTGGGCTTTTCTACAACAGTCCGATGGAGGCCGTCGTCATCACGTTGCGCGCCAGCAAGCCTGCCGAGCATTCAGGTAAGGTGTTGTTCATCAACGCGCTCAAAGAGGTCGCCCGTGAGCAGGCGCAGTCCTTCCTTCGTGAGGGCCACCAGAGGAAGATTCTCGACGCATATCGGGGTTTCTCAAACATCGACCATTTCGCTGCTGTGGCCACGCTCGACCAGATCGCCGACAATAACTTCACCCTTGCCATTCCCCAATATGTGTCAGCCGCCGGGGCAGCGCACGCGGGCAATCAGATCGATTCCGCCAGTGCGCTCGCTGGGTGGCGAGAGGCGGCCGAAGCGTCGGAGCATACGGTCGCTGCTGTCCTTGCTTTGCTGCGATCGAAGGTGTCGGAATGAGTCTCAACCTCGATAGATCGGCATGGAAGCACGTCGCCTTTGGTGACGTGGTTCGCAACGCTAATGTCAATGTTCGTGATCCGGAGTCCGCTGGGATCGATCGGGTAATCGCTATGGAACACCTCGACGGCGGGGAGCTCAAAGTCAATCGATGGGGATCGCTGGAAGATGGAACCACATTCACGCGACGGGTGACGCCTAGACAGACGCTCTTCGGGAAACGGCGGGCTTACCAGCGCAAGGTTGCTTACGCAGAGTTCGATGCCGTCTGCTCCGGGGATATTCTTACCTTCGAGGCTGACGAGTTACAACTACTCCCCGAATTCCTGCCGTTCCTCGTTCAGTCCGATAGATTCTTCGACCACGCTCTAGGCACATCAGCTGGATCCCTATCACCACGCACTAACTGGCGGGACCTGTCGACGTTCGAGTTCGACCTCCCTCCCCTAGAGGAGCAAAGGCGCATCGCCGACCTCCTATGGGCTGTCGAGACCATGGCAAGAGCGCAAGCAGATCAACGCCAAGCTATAGCTTGTGGACGACAAGTCTGGCTGGACGGACGGGTCTCCGATCTAGTGGAAGCTAAGAAAGTTAACTTCAGTGATGTGTGGTCTGAGTCCCCACAGAGTGGTTACTCCGCTGCGCCCGTCGATGAAGCGACCGGACGCTATGTTCTTTCTCTGGCTGCACTGGGTCCTGACGGCTATCGCCCGGGACATCTAAAAAACGTCCCAGACACAGATAAAATACGGGCCGCGACGCTCCGGCGAGGCGATCTGCTCGTTTCCCGCGCTAATACTGTAGATGCAGTCGGCCGAGTTGGTATTTACTCAGAGGAAAGGGAAGATGTTTCCTTTCCCGATACTATGATGCGTCTAAATCTCAAATCTCAGGTCCTCCCGAAGTTCGCTGCGGCTGTAATCAGTAGTTCACACGGCCGGGCACACATGCGCCGCTCTGCGGCAGGGAGTGCTACTAGCATGGTCAAAATCAATCGCACTTCACTCGGCCGCTTACCCTTTCCGGTCGTTACTTTGGAGGATCAGCGGGCCCTTTTGAAGGAGCTATCACTCTTTGATAGCGCGTTGGATTCGACGGAGGCAGATGCTGGAGCGTTTAGAGTACTAAGGGGGATACTCCTCGCAGAGATCTTTGGAGGCAAATGATGGCGCAATTCAACGAGGCTAACTCTGTCCGCGACTTTATCCGCGACTTGGTGCAATCCATTAACGTCCCGTTTATCCCGGGCAATGAGCTTCCGCGCCGTGCCGACGAGGTCCTGTTGGAAGGTGTGGTGAAGGCCGCACTCATTCGATTGAACCCCGAGATCGCGGCGGACCCGGACAAAGCCGACGAGGTCATCTACAATCTCCGTGCGATCTTGATAGCTGCACGAACAAGCCCGCACCCCGTGGTGGCCAACGAGGAGTTCATGTCTTGGCTAACGGGGCAGAAGTCCATGCCGTTCGGTCCCAATGGGGAGCACACAACGGTCCGCTTGATTGACTTCGATCACCTCGCTGATGACTCGTCGAACCAGTGGACAGTCTCCACCGAAGTCACGTTTAGACAGGGCCGGGTTGAGAAGCGGTTCGACCTCGTCCTGTGGTGTAACGGCTTCCCGCTTGTCGTGGGCGAGGCAAAGTCAGCAACGCGTCCGGCCTACACCTGGATCGACGGAGCTGCCCAGGTGCACGACGACTATGAGAAAAGTGTCCCGCAATTCTTCGTCCCCAACGTCTTTTCCTTCGCAACTGAGGGCAAGGATTTCCGGTACGGTACCGTCGGCATGCCTGTTGAGTTGTGGGGCCCTTGGCGCGAAGAAAGCACGGACGAAGACGCTCCGGCCAAGATCGGCCTCCGCGCCGTAGAGGAAGCAGTTGAGGGCGTCCTGAATCCGGCCGCTGTGCTGGACTTCCTGCGGTTTTTCACCATCTATGCGACAGACAAGAAACACCGCAAGATCAAAATCATCGCACGCTTCCAGCAGTTCCAGGCGACCAATCTGATCGTCAAGCGCGTGCTCCGCGGCAAGATCAAACAGGGCCTCATCTGGCACTTCCAAGGCTCCGGCAAGTCGCTGCTCATGGTATTCACCGCCCTGAAGCTGCGCGCCATGGCAGCGCTGACGAACCCCACCATTCTGATCGTCGTCGACCGCATCGACCTCGACACTCAGATCACCGGTACGTTTAACGCCTCTGACGTCCCTGGGCTGATCTCGACTGACTCGCGGTCCCAACTGCAGACCCTGCTCAGTCAGGGCGCCCGCAAGATCATCATCACGACGATTCACAAGTTCGGTGAGGCACCCGGCGTGCTGGATGCCCGGGACAACATCATTGCGATGGTGGATGAGGCCCACCGGTCGCAGGAAGGTGACTATGGGCAGAAAATGCGTGAGGCCTTGCCTAACGCGTTCCTGTTCGGCCTCACCGGGACACCGATCAACAAGCGCGATCGCAACACCTTTATGTGGTTCGGGTCGACCGAGGACGACGGTGGCTACCTGTCGCGCTATTCTTTCCAGGATTCGATCCGCGACGGCGCTACCCTTCCGTTGCACTTCGAGCCACGCTTGTCAGAAATCCATATTGATCAGGAGTCGATCGACACCGCGTTCGAGGAGCTCGCTATTGAGCGGAACCTCTCGGAAGCCGACAAGACGACGCTGTCAAAGAAGGCGGCGTCTATCGAGGTGCTCATCAAGAGTCCGTCGCGCATCGCAAAGGTTGCCGCTGACATCGCAACTCATTTCCGGGCGAAGGTCGAGCCCGAGGGGTTCAAAGCTCAGGTTGTCGTTTACGACAAATCCTCCTGCGTTGCGTACAAGGAAGAGCTGGATGAGCTCCTTGGACCAGAGACCTCGACCATCGTGATGTCGAAGTCCCGTGGGGACTCGCCAAATTGGGCGAAGTGGACACCAGGCGCGGAAGAGCTCGCTCAGACCGTCGCACGGTTCAATGACCCAGCCGACCCGCTGAAAATCATAATTGTCACCGCCAAGCTGCTGACCGGTTTTGACGCACCTATTCTTTTCTGCCAGTACCTCGACAAGCCGCTCAAGGAACACACGCTGCTGCAGGCGATCACCCGAACCAACCGTGTCTACCCCCCGAAGAAAACTCACGGTCTGATTGTCGACTACCTCGGTATCTTCGATGACGTGGCCAAGTCGCTGGCCTTCGATGAGAAGTCAGTGAAGCAGGTAGTCTCCAATATCGAGGAGCTGAAGAAACAGCTCGAGCCAGCTCTACTCGATGCACTTGCTTTCTTTCCAGGCGTTGACCGAACCGTCGGTGGTTACGAGGGCCTGGTGCAGGCGCAGTCCTCCATCGCCGACGACGCGGCTAAGGACGGGTTTGGACTTGCGTACAGCATCGTTTCCCAGCTATGGGAGGCCCTCAGCCCCGACCCTATGCTGGCCCCGTATCGTGACGACTACCGTTGGCTGACAGACGTATACGAGTCCGTGCGGCCGTCTGACATTACCGGGCGCCTCGTCTGGCACGCGCTAGGCGCAAAGACCATCGATCTCATCAATGAGCATGTTCAGGTCGAGATCCCTCAAGGCACCGAGACAATCGTTCTGGATGCCCAAACCATCGAAGATCTGATGCAGGGCAAGCGCAAGGACATCTCGCGGGAAGACATAGAGAAACAGATTACTGCCCGCATCGCCCGCCACCTCAATAACCCCGTCTTTGTTGAACTCGGCAAGCGCCTCAACGAGCTTCGGGATAAATATGCCGACATCCAGCAATCCAGCTTGGATTTCCTCCGCCAGCTTTTGGAGTTAGCCCGAGACACCGTCGCAGCCGAGAAGACTATGGATGAGGTGCCCCGGGAAGAACAGGGTCGGGCAGCTCTGACCGAGCTCTTCGAGGCTCTGAAAACGGACAAGACACCGATCATTGTCGAGAACATCGTCAATCGGATCGATGAAGTAGTCCGAGCGGTGCGGTTCGATGGCTGGCAGTCCACCCTTCGTGGGGACCAGGAGGTTCGCCAGGCGCTGCGCAAAACGCTGTATGTTCAGTTCAAGATACGAGACAATGACGTCTTCGAAAAAGCGCTTGGATACATCCGCGAGTATTACTGAGCCGAAGTTGAGTAACCAATCTGCATCCCGTACAACATGTTTCAAACTCTTAGGAATCTATATGCAAGAGAATGAACCAGGTCTTTTCGACTTGGACGGCGTTTCGGAGGTGCGCCACGAAGAACCGCTGATTACTGATCAGCAGGTCGATTCCATCCGTGAGGCCTTTGCAAATGCCCGCATCATGTCCATGGAAGAACGACAAGAGATCATTGAGTCCTGCACCGTCCGCTCCGTCGCCAACATTCGTGAGCTTCAAGCACGGGAAGTCCGCAGGGTATTGAAGCGAATCAATGACCGAAAGAATAGTAAGGGACCGGACACGGGTTCGTCATGGGATAATCGCGACGAAGACACCTGGATCGACAAACTATAACCAAATTCTAGAGTGGTGCCCTGGCTAAAGTCTCCCGATCACTGGAACGGATAGCGTAGAACATCGACGATGAGTCCTCTCGTCCAACACTCAGGTGCTCGGCGAAATGAGCCCAACCGAGCACCTGCCTCCCACTGCCAATTCGTCACTCAGTCCAGTGGCCAGCGAGGTTAGTCCTGGAGCTTTTCCTCAGGGTGTATCGATGCGAATCCTGCCCGTGGAAATTGCATCCCGCAGGCTGGCAAGGTAGGCGTCAGCTTTGTCAGCTGCTCGGCGCGCGATCGCGGTGAAGGCTGAGACTTCGCGGATGATCTGCGCAACCTCGTGTTGACGTTCTATAGGGAGCTGCGGCAAGAGGAGCTGCCTAACGTCAACCCGCGCGACTACGGTGCCCGTTCGCATTGCTTGGTTATGATGGGCCATCAATTGTTGAGCGACGAAATCTGCGTCCCACACGTTACCCAATCCCCGCACAATGTTGACATTTCGGTCTACAGCGAGTCCGGGCACCGGACAAACCATTGCTTCGATCCGAGAACCAACGGTAGTGACCAGAACGTCACCCTTTTGAGTTTTAGTGCGAGATTTAACCCGCCGCCCGCCATTGACCGCAAGGTTTTCCGCTATCCCGGTTCGGATCGATTTCGGCGTCATCACTTGCATCGTCGCGCTGGTTTCCACATCAGTTCCTGCTTTATTCGTGACATAGTCTCCCCGAAGTACTTCAAGTCCCAGCTCCGGCAAGGGCCTCAGAGGAAACTCATCCGCTACATATCGGATGGAATACATGTCCGGAAGTGTTGGCCACTTCTCGGCAGCACTTCCCAACTCCTTCGCCGCAGCATAGATCGAACTGATGTCCTCCTCGACAGCCTCTGCTGTCATTTCGGTCATTGAGGTTACCCAACGCTGGGGCATCAGATTGGCATCCGGAGCCATTAGATCAGCGATCGGAACGGAGACAGATACGTTGCTTGTCCCCTCGGAGCTTTTTCGCCACGTTTCTACGGCGGCCGCAGCCTCGCGGAATACCTCGGTAAAGTTACGCTTTCCCAACGCCTCCTTTTCCGGCACCGATTCTGATACATCGACCATAAGCACCTCTCTAGGCGCGCTCTCTTTGCCCCTTTTAAGGAGAATAATACTGACGGGAATCCCGGTATTGAGTTGGGTGTTAGAGGGAAGGCTGATTACAGCTTCCACTGCTCCTTGTGCCACCATCCGCTGCATGATGGCCTTCTCAGTACCGCCCCTGAAAAGAACGCCGGGCGCTACCGCTACCGCAGCGGTCCCTCCCTCCCGGAGCGCTTGATATGCGAGCTGAAGCCATGCAGTGTCTCCCTTAGACAACGGCGGTTTGCCGAACGGCCAGACCAGATTCTCGACTTCCTCTGCACGGAGCCTGATACCAAACGGGGCATGCATCGTAATCTGATCAAATTGTTTGATGGGTGCCCAATCAAAAAGGTTTGCTGTCTGGAGATGAGCCTCAACACCGTGAAGGTATAGGAGACAAGCGGCGTACCGGTTTATTGAGCTACTGATTTCAACTCCGTGAAGTTCCAAGCCACTGTCACGCTCGGCTGCGCACAGGAGGTTCTGCCCCCCGCCAGATCCAAAGTCTGCATAAGACTGAACCCCAGTCGGCAGGAGGGACAACAGGAACTCAGAGAAATCAGGCGTAGCGAAATGCTCACCGTAGCCCGCTTGGGGATCCCTGACCGCAAGAGCCGTCACATCACGGGCGACTGCAGCCAAGTCATCAACTTGGGAAACTTCATCCAGCAAGTTAGCCCAAAAAACTCCATCTGAGGTTCGGACGTAGAGGTCAAACCAAGATGTAATGGCGTCACTTAGAAGCGAAGTCTTTTGAGGCCAGGATGATGTGCACTCCGAAACCAACCTCTGAAGCCCCCCCTCGTTGCTTAGCTCCTTCAGGTAATCCGGCTGGGCGTCACGAGCCCAATGGCTCAATGCAAGGGCGGGGATCAAGACACCGGGAATATCGCGAATGTGGTATCGCCCGCGCAACATATCAGTCAGCCGAAGGGCATAATTACGATCACTAAATTCAACGTTTTTGCCGGTCTTCTTGATCCACGCCTTGACTTCCTGCAGCGCAAACAGTGGCCGAAGGTCGCTTCCGCTCACAGGCTTGGGAAAGGTATTGTCGCGTTTTCGCCAGTTACTGATGGTAGGCATCTTCAACCCCGTGATACGCGCTATGCCGCTGAGATTAATCAATTCCTGGTTTGGTGCGGTTTCCAATTAGGCAACGTCCTGTTCGAGATAATCAATAGAGAGTTCAATGGTTTGGTGTGCCGCCATGCGCATCGTCTTAGCAATCGAATTAAGAGGCGCAGCAACGATGACATGAGCTTTTTCAGCCGTCAGGGCCGAAATCGCTGGGACAAAACCGCCATCGCCGCTGGCGCAAATAATCGTAGAAAAACGTTCCGGAAGACACTCATTCAACATGACATCCTGGAGTGCCTTATCGGCACCATCCGTCCCTGGCATGAAGACGAATCGATAAGCGCCCATCAGAGAGAGTGGGAGCTCCATGAGAGCTTGACTGCTCGACACACCCACCACAACGTGATCCTGTTCGCCTATGCCGACTGTTTCGCAATAGTGTTCAAAGAATTTCGAGATGGCTGCCGAGCTTACTGCTCCACCCATCTGATTCTCGATGTCGACAAGGTGTATCGACCGGCTTCCGATATTCATTTTCTCCCCCATTTTCGATTGCAGCTTGGCTATAGAAAAACCATAACAGGATGTTTTCGCCACTGCAACTGTGTGAACCAGTTTTCACTGTTGGTCCAAGTTTGATGCTTCACGGTTTGATGGGCTTCCCTGCTGCGGTTAACGTCGCAGTAGGGCCGGTGCTCCAAAGATCGAGTACCCTGACGGGCAGGAGCCGGCATTGCCGCCGGCACGATAAGGGGGAATCGTGCACTGCATACCGGACGCGCCAGACTTTGAGGACGGCCAGCTGGCCGAAAAGGCACTGTGGGACGCCCTGCGCGCCCAGCTGCCCGACGAGGTCGTTCTGGCGCACTCGGTGCAGGTGCGGCATGGCCGGGCCGAACACGAGATCGATATCCTGGTCCTGTGGCCCGGCGTCGGACTCGCCGCCATCGAGGTCAAGGGCGGACTCGTGTCGGTGGACAACGGCCAGTGGTACCAGTCCGACAGCACCGGCAAACGTAAGCTGCGCAGCCCCATCGCTCAGGCCCAGGGCGCCCAGCACGCCTTCAAGGACTGGCTCAAGGACCGGCTGGGATCGCCGCTGACCAGCCGCTTCGCCTATATGGCGTGCCTACCCTACACACGCGTACCGGCGGACTGGCAGATGGCGGGCATCCCCCGCGGCCTCATCATCGACCAGACCGGGATGCACAACTGCGCCGCGCTGATCCGCCACGCCATCGAACACGAGGCCCAAGGCGGCAGTGCGCTTGCAGGCAAGTTCCTGGAACGGATCCTCCCCCACCTTTCCGGAGACTTCGACCCTGATTCTTCCCCCGCCGGCGACGCCGATGAGCTCGAGGCCCGGCAGGACCAGCTCACGGAGCGGCAGAAGGTTCTGCTCGATTCCACCCGCGCCATCCCACGGGCCCGGTTTGTCGGCGGTGCCGGCAGCGGCAAGACTTGGCTTGCCGTCGAGAAGGCCCGGCGCCTGGCCAAGGACGGCCAGCGTGTCGGCCTGTTCTGCTACAACAAGGGACTGGCCGAGCATCTGCGCCGCGAGGTCTCCACTTGGCGGCAGGCCAAGCCGGTCTTCGTCGGCGAGTTCCACGAGTATGCCAAATCCCTGGGCGTCCCCGACGGCGCCGGGCAGGAGTACTTCGATCAGGGCATGCCCCGCCTACTCAAGGAACTCGCAGCCTCCCTGGACGTGCAGACCAAGCTGGATGCCGTCGTCGTCGACGAGGCCCAGGACTTCGCCCCCTTGTGGTGGGAGGGGCTGCTGGCCTGCCTGAAGAAGCCCGACGACGGCGGAGTGTTCGCCTTCATGGACGAACGGCAGAACGTCTACGGCCGGTGGGACGCCGGCGCCGCCGGAACCAGCATCGACCAGACGGCGAACCTGGTGACGCTGCATATTGACGAGAACCTGCGGAACACCAAGCGCATCGCCCACACCTTCCGGGGGTTCTCCGGCGAGCACTTTCTACCCCGCGGCGGCGACGGACTGCCGGTACGGGTGATCGACTGCGCCACCGAGGATGCCCTGGACGTTGCGAGTGACTGCGTGGACGTGTTGATCGAGGAGGGCTGGGCGCGGAACCAGATCGCGCTGCTCACCACCAAGGAACGGCATCCCGTGCATCAGGAAGCCTTTGAGTCCAAACTCATTCCCGAGTACTGGCAGGCCTTTCACGACGACGACGAGGAGTTCTACGGGCACGTCTTGGGCTTCAAGGGGCTGGAACGGTCGGTGGTGATCCTGTGCGTGAACGGGTTCAAGGACCTCGCCCGGGCGCCCGAGCAGCTCTACGTCGGTCTGTCCCGGGCGCGCTGCCTGCTGATGGTGGTCGGCGACCAGAAGCTTATTTCCGGTGCCGGCGGTCGGGATCTGGAGCTGGCTTTGGGGCGGGCTGAGAGCTGGGTTCCTGGTGTTTGAGGCCGACAGACGGGTCAATGGACCTCAGCCCGGAAGCTGAAAGGCCTGCCGCCCACCGGCTTTTTCACCACATCGCAAGTTTTTTTCCACTGCCACTCTCCGCTGGAGAACAAGACAGCTGCCGGGGAGCCCTGCGCATTTGAGTCGCAGCTCGACATGGATCAAGTCCTTACCTCTCCAGTTGCCGCCCCAGCTCGTCCACTGCGGCATCAATCACCGCGTCAGGCATGAAAAGTCAGCCCGCTCATAGTTGAGGGCGACTGCGGACGGTGGCAGAGGGTTATCAGACTCGAGGCCCTTCCCCCATGACCAGAGCTTGTAGACCGCATCTCACCGAATCCTCATCGGCAAGCGATCCGGGTACGGGCACATCTGTAGTAGTGAACTTGCCCCCTTAGTTACTAACGGTGGCGGTTGTTGCGCGCTCATCGCCAGCCACGCGTAGCGCCGATTGAAGATCTATCGCGTGCTTTCCGGTGAACTGAATCTTGATTCGCTTGCCGTTCAGAATCAGGGGAATCTCCACGAGACCCTGGCCCTCCTTGACCTCAATATGCGACAACACCGCGAGAAGGGCTTCATTGCTTGTTTCACGCGTGTGCTTGTAGAGAGCCGCGCAGAGTGGACACAGGGCCATGGCGTTGGCCGCATGCGCCTGCTTGCGGCCGTTTATGAAGCGGACCGATTCGAAGTACCACCGGCCTCCTACTTTGAACGGGAGCGGTTTCTGGCACGCTTGGCAGAACATCTCGCCCACATCACTGGTGTACTGCCCTTGCAGATAACCTCTGGACTCGCCACCGGCCTGGCCCTGCCCATCAATGACGCTCCGCAGCCGCAGCTCGCTCTGGTAAACCGGAGCAGTAAGTGCGTCCTGCGCGGCTACAGTCGAGCGCCGGCCAGGGTCGCCGGAGGCCGACTCAGGAAATCGATGGACTAATGCCTGCTCAGAAATGAAGTCAAGGATTGCAGTGAACGGGATACCTGCATTTTTGGCTTCACGCAGGAGGTCGATGCCGCCGTCGAGGCCTTCTTCCCGGAGGAAGTCACTGACGCCCTCAGCCTTCTGGTGGCGTTCGGCCAGTTCTGCCCCAAAATCGAGCTTGTGCACGAGGGAACTCGCGCTGGGACGCTCCCAGTCGTCAGGAAGGCCATCGATCGTCACCTCGCTGGGACGTCGTAGGTCCCCATTCCCATCAAGAACCCAAGCTTTAGACTTGAGCTTTTGTACCAGCCGGGAATAAAAGCTGTAGCTGCGTGCACTTTTATTCGCTCGGTAGATCGCTGTGGCTTTGTCGGCTCGCGCATCTACGACGGCACTCCAGAGAGTGCGAATCAGGTTAGGGTCGCCTGAAGCGATGATTTTGTCGAGGTTTTCGATGTCCCAATCGACCATTTCGGTGTGCACGCTGTGGCGGTAGTTCTTCCACCATTCTCTTTTTAGTAGCGGGTTGTTGAACACGTTACTATCCGTGATCTTGATTCCTACGATCGAACCCACGAGTCCAAGAAAATCCTCGAACCCGTCGATTTCGAGGTAATAGCCTGCCACCGGGTATGGCTCTTCGTAGAAGTCTCCATCTTCGTCATACAGAACCGACGGGTATAGGGACGAGAGGCCCGTCGTTCTGTAAGGAAGGTCGAGGTAGCTCTCGCCCGGGGAAATCCAGGTCAGTGGCCCACCGGGCAGAGGCGAGACGAGGAACGGCACGTCCCTAAAGAGGCGCCGGGCAGATTCGCGGTGAGTTAGAGCGTACTGGGTGAAGGCTCCGACGTCGTCGAGGTGCTTCTTAACCTGCCCCCCTTCCGGCATTGGCCGGTTCCGCACCCTGTACGGCTTGAGGCGGGCCTCAATCCGCGCCGTTTCGTCCCAGCGACGCACTCCGGCGGCGCGATAGAACACCTGCAGGTTGGCCGCGCGCGTTTGGTCCTCATCATCATCGAAATATGCCACTTCAGCTCGAACGCGATTCTGGCTTTTATCCTTCGCGTTGGAAGGGAGGTGCGTTTCAGGACCCCTAACATGCTCGTTCTTTCCGCGGCGGGCAATGCGGACAAGGGGGATCAACGGCAGGACGCCGTGGAAGTGCATCAGTTGGGTGGAGTATCCTCGGCCGAGCAATTGGTAGAGGTTGACAATCGAACTGTCGCTTTTAGCCGCGAGCCAGTCGACCCATCCCCGCAGGTGGGAACTATCAGCATCGCCGACGTCGCGGCATTCGCGTAGGGCAGCCCCTAATTCGGGCCAAGCAAACTCGATTGTGTCGAGCCCTGCAAGGAACCGGCCGGGCCGGCCGTCACGGTCGCGTATCCAGTGCGGAGCCTCCCCACCTTCGATCCCAGCCATCCCTAACAGGAAGGGCAGGTCACCCTCCGCCAGCCAGTTCCTAAACTCACCAGGACTGGACACCATAGATCTTGCAGGTGCGTACCCACCACCGCGCATCGGAGTAATCTCGAGTTCATTAAATGCGTGCGTGGTTGCGTTCCGGAGAAGGCTGTACGGATAGGCAATGGGATCGTCGTGGTTGGGAAGGGTCGCAAGGAAGTTGTCATCGATGAGGCCCTCATCACGCAACCGGGGTAGCGCATCGACGATCAACGCTCCGATATCCTCGATGAGCTGAACGTTGCCCGGGTCAGCGCGGACGCTGTCTCGGGCCACGGTCGAGGCAAAGGGGGCATGAATGTGGAACTTGAAGCCGGAGGACTCCTTTATGGCCGGAAAGTAGATTGATACGTCGCCTTGATCGAGGGGAACGATGGATCGCGTTAGGTCGGCGGGAGCATTCCCCCCATCCTTCTGCTTTCCACGCTTCGGCTTTACCTGCTCGCTCATCTTGAGGCGGAATGCCGCTGCTACCGAGAGTGGATGGGAGCCGTCGTGTTCGATACTTGCTGGGCCGATAAGGCGCAACCAGTGGGACTCGACGATAACGTCACCTTCCGACTTTTCGATGGTGATGGCTTGGCCGTCGAGATCCCGCCGTTCGATGATTCCAAGGGTTCCATCAGGAAGCGTGTACGTTACAGTGCCGATGTAGTTAAGGAAGAGCAGAGTTTTCTCGTCAAGCTCTACGAGCCCACGACTGATTTCCTCGACGGCAACGCGTGCTGGCTTCTCCTGTCGGTTGAACGGAAACCGGAAACTGGTCCAACCCATCCGAGCTTCGCCAGCAATACGTTCATTTATAAAAAGTTCCTCAATGGCGAAAGCGTGCGTTCCCGACCTAATTTCGGGGCGACTTGTGTAAGAGTAGACAGCCTTGAATCCCACCCCGAACTTGCCAATTTGCGTAGGGTCGTCCTGCTTCGTGGAGTCGCCAATATTCGTGATCGAGTCAATGTCTTTGAGCGAGAATACTCGTGCCCCGTTGTGGCGCACCTCAAGATCGCTGTCGTGCAACTCGAATTCGACGACGGTTGCCCTTGCATCCTCAGCATTTTGAAGCAGTTCGTAAATGAAGTGCGCGTTGTCTGGGTACAACTCCGACAGCAGTCGGCGGATGCCCTCGTCGAAACCTTTCTTCCCTTTGTGCGCCTCCACAATCGCGCGTCCGGAAGCCGCGATGCTATCGAACGTGATTTCAGTCGCCACCAACGACCTCGACAATTCCTGAGCAAAGGAGTGTAGTCGTGACGTCACTGCGTTGGATGGTCATTTTAAGCTTCTTGATGCGTGTTCCATAATCATCCTCGAGCGAGCGTAGTTCTGATTCACGCATACGACGTATGTTCTCGTGGGACGCCTTGCCAATCTGGTCCTCGAGGAGTTGGACTCGGGCATGGTGGGTCGTAGTGAGCGATGCCAGTTGGTTCTCGACGTGCCCCCGGGTCCGATCGATGTGCGCGGTCCTGGAATCCGTCCACGCCATGTAATGCCGCTCATCGACCTCGCCGGCGGCATGCGATTCAACTGATGCTGACGAGTCAGACGCCTCGATTAGAAGGCGACTCATCTCCTCGGAGAGCGCCGAATCGGTCGTTGCCACAGCCACCTCGAAGTCGTCGCGGGAACCCAGATAGGTCCAGGCGTGGACGGCAAGTGGATAGAGACCTGCAGGAACGGTCTTTGATTGGACCTGCAAAGCCACCTTAGCTTCGGCCGAAAAACCCTCTTGGTGTTTTGCGGCCGCACGTACCAACTCATGGACTGGCGAGAGGAGTTCGACGTCGTTGCTGTCGGCCAAGCCTGGATCGAAGGTGAGCCTTCGTGATTGCCCTGTCCCGCGACTCAACCAGCGCTGCCACAGCGAACCGCTTTCGGGTGCGGTCGCTTGGGCGTCGGCGTAAAGGGTTGAGCGGACGTCCTTGCTTGGCCGGATCAGTGCGACAGGGCGCTCGAACAATGAGTCTGCTCGTTCGTAACCGCAGTCAAGTAGGTAGCGCTGTACTAGGCGGGCCAATTGGCTGGGTGCGAGCCATGGGCTGGCCGCCTGCTCGACGCCCTCGGCATCGAGCTTTTTCAACGGGAGGCCGAAGAGGGCACTCTCTCGCTCCTCAAGCTGCTCCTGCTCCTGAATCCGGCCGATCCTATTGTCCGCGAGCTGCTGCAGCCGGACCTCCCGCTCCGGCTCTGTGAGCGTAAGGTCTTCGCCAATCTTCCGAATCTCCCTTGTCAGCTCGCCAAGGATCGCTTCGCTGCCACCGAGGGCCCGCTGGAAGACACCAATCCGCATGAGGCATCGCTCGAAGATGGCTGCATCGACGGTGCCACTGACGATTAGGTTTTTGATTGAGACGGACTCGCTCTGCTGCCCCCGGCGATCAATGCGGCCAATCCGCTGCTCAATACGCATCGGGTTCCACGGAAGATCGTAGTTCACCAGCGCGTCACAGAATTGGTAGTCCAGCCCTTCAGTGCCGACCTCGGATGACAGCAGGACGTCAATGGCATCCGGCTCGCGCTTATCCTTCGCGAATCGAGCCCGAAGATCGCGTCGATCATCGTCGGAAATTCCGCCATGTACGAGCCCGACCCGGGCGCCTGCCGACACCAGACGGGAGTGGAGATAGCGGAGGGTGTGTCGGAACGTGCTGAAGACCAAAAGTTTGTTGTTGGACAACTGTTGTTTCTCATCAACGTAGCTCATGAGCCGCTCAAGCTTTGGGTCCTCCGTCAGTGCCGCGGCGCTGGTGGCAATCTCTCTAATCTCGGCCACGAATGACTCCAAAAGGGATGCGTCTAACTCGTCCGCCTCGACGTCGGCCTCGCTCAGCTCCTCGTGGGTAAGCTTGCGCTGGAGGAGATCCTCGATAAAGGGTGCCAATCCATTAAGACAACTCGCAGCCTGCCGCTGCAGGGTCGAAAGCACGAAGTCGAGGGACTGGCCATGCCCTTTGCTGGTTGCGATGCGGCCGGCAAGGTCAAGTAATTCCCCATACAATTCTGCCTGATCCGGTGTGAAGTCGACCTCGAAGGTTTCAGACTTGCGTGTCGTGAAGGAGCCGATGTCTCGGCGGCGCGTGCGGTTGATGAGACCGGAAAACGTATTCATTGACTGCGCTAGTCGCAGGGCCTTGACGCGGTCATGGTCCGTTACGTGGTTTTGGCCGAGAAGGTCTCGGATTTCCTGCGTTCGAGGGTCTGCGCGCAGGACGCGGCTACCCCAAGATGTCTGAAGCGCCTCCGTGAGGGCTTCCAGCGCTGTGGTCTGCCAAGTGTCCCCCGCCAACCTGACCGCGCTCTCGACGTTGGCGAGGTACGCGTTCGGCTCGCGCATCAGGTCAAATGTCTGGTTGTCTACGAACGTGTCGGGCCGTAGTAGGCGCAGGAGGGTACGGAGATCTTCGCTGCCTGTCTGGATCGGCGTCGCAGAGATGAGCACGGCCGCTTCTGCGGAATCTAGCAGATGTTTGACGACGCGGTGGCCCCACGTCTCGCTATTCCGAACGTGATGCGCCTCGTCAACGATGACTAGGTCGAACTTGACCGGAGGCAGGAGTGAGGTCAGGCCTGGCCGGGGCCTGCGCCCCGTATCGTCGCCGAGGAGGAGTTTCTCGTTGAGCAACGAGTAGGGGAGTATGGCCTTCCGGTACCGTGTGGGCCAACGCCCCTCAGCCCGGACCTCATCGATGCAATGACGCAACATCGAGGCGTCAAGGTGCGCGAAGTCCTCGTCGAACCGCTTCATCTCGTTTCGCCACTTGTTTTCCACGACCAGCGGCTTGGGGCAGATGACCAAAATCGAGTCGAGTTGCTGGCGTGCTTGCAGTTCCTTGATGATCAGGCCCGCTTCGATCGTCTTACCAACCCCGACGTCGTCTGCGATCAGAAGGCGCGGACGATCGGCAGCAATCATCTTCATGACGGGTCGGTATTGATAGGGCTCGTATTCGATGCGGCCAGTGTTGAGCGAGTAAAGCCTGTTCACAGAAGGATGGAGAACGTGTGCGGCAGTAATCCGTGTTTTAAGTTCATCGGCCCCGAGGTGCTCAGCCGACTTTGTCTCGACGATTTCAACTTGCGATTCAAAGTAGATCTGGGTCATCTGCCCGTGGAACACCTTCAATCTGAGCTGGGATCCCGAGTCATCGACGTGCATGATCGCGCCCGTCAGTTCCGGTCGCGCCTTCACCCGAACCATGGTTCCTGGCACCAGCCCTGAAGGAGCGATTGTTATCGGAGCAGCTGTGCCACTGAAGGCCAGGGAACGTGACGCAGGGGCGAGCCCAGCCAATGCTGTCGACCGAGCCTCGGCCAGTTGCTCGGCCTCAGGACTTCCTGGATCAAGAGCATGGGCGAGGAGGGACAACGTGTCGAGGTCCCGGTATGCAAGATGGGGGCTTGGCTCGCGCCCGGGGGCATCATGGGCCCAGCGGTTTCGAACGCTGGAGGCTTCCTTCAACCAGTTACGGTCGTCCCATTTGACCAAGTTTTTTCGTCGGAACAGGTCCCAATTCTGGTCAGCGACGCGGAGGACGGCGGCCGCGTCGAGCTCCGTCAAGCTTGACCAACCGTTCTCATCAACCAACGCGCGTTGTTGATACGTCAGTTTCGCAAGGACACCCTGGTTCCACCAATCTGGCCCGAGGGAGGGGAGTTCACGCTCCAAAAATCTGCGTAGGACCGCAGCAAGTGTCGACAAGTTTTCACGCATGTGCTGACTCCTAATCCCAAACTACCGCGTGTGGATGCCCATCTGAGTGGCAAGGTTGAAGACCAGAATTCATGACGTACAAGACCTGCATTACTCTCCCGATTGTCAGGCTGCTGTGGCTTCTGAGCGATATTAGTGGTTTTCCTACGCTGCCAGGGCTGCCTGTTGATTACCTTAGTGGACTTCGCTGACCAACCGTAAGGGACGCGCGGATACGGGGTGCCCGTTATAAAAGCTTGGATAAGACAGATGAACACAAGACCGTCGGCCTCCCGACAATCAGGCACCTACCGCTCCCATACTCGACAGCCTTCTTGGAGTAAAAGGAGAACAAGGGTGTGCCTCTCTGGATTATGTCGGAGAGGTTCTATCTTCTCCCTAAAATAGACTGTGGTTCAGTTCATCAAAGCTGGCCATTGGTCGACCGCGCATTCCCGACAAATAACTCAGTAACGGACACTGCTAGTGGAAGGAATTTAGCAATCACACGATTTCCATCCTAACGAGAACATTATTTTGCATGGCGGATCCCGTCCCTCATTCCGGCCCTGGACTGAACAGGGATCCACCGGCCTATGCATTGAAGCCCGCGTTACCTCATCTGCACAGTAATGGGCTTTAACGAACCGCCGCACTGGCCTCTGTGTATACGTCAGCCGGCATCGACCGCTGCAGTTTCCAGGTGATCGCAATCGGCTTTGACCCGCTGTGGTTCATGTAGTCCAGTTGCCCCAGGCAAACGTACGGCATCGTCAGACCCGACTCATCGTTTTCACGCGCACGCGTGAACAGCAGGATCTGCGTACCGGCAGCCTTATGGTCCAGATAACGCTGGCCCACCGGGCTCGTCGGGGAGGTGCTGTTCTGGGATTCCCAATGGAACACATCCGGGCTCATCGCATAGTCCTTGTACATAATGCTGGCCGCCCGGTCTTTGGCGTCCTTCTCCACCGTCACGAAGAACGCGTCGGTTCGGGTGTCCTCACACCAAGCCACACCTTCCCGGTGCCGGGCCTTCCGCCCATCCAGCGCCAAGTAGCCCAGCGCAGCCAGCACTTCTTCCCTCCTGTAGGTCGCGTGCGAGTACAGGGGCACATGCGCCAGCCCACGGCCTAGCCCCTTGGGCGAATAACGCGTCCGTTCGACACCGAGAGCAACCAGCTGGCGGATCTCGGCACAGACGGCCGGGAAGCTCCGCAGGAAATCAAAGCCTGCGTCGTACGAGGTGAAGTTCCCGCCCTCGGGCCACAGCGCAAAAAACAACATCCGGGCAAGTGTCTGCTCACGGAATCCCAACTCCTCGTACCGCGGAGCAGCAGCGGACACCAGCAGGGTGTACGCCTTGGCGCGTTCGGGATCATCGACACAGAGGAGCGTGGTCATGCGGCGCAGCAGCAGGGTCTCCTCCGCGACCGACCGCTGTTCGTCCCCGCCCAGCAGAGGCGCCGGACCGGACCCGGCTTCGGCCAATCCCGCAGCACGAATCAAGGAAGTCCAGGATTCCCCGGTTTTTCGGTAGACGTCTTCCAGTTCGCTGCCGGACTTCTGCAGGAAGTTGGCCAGGTTATTTTCCTTATGGAAACGTATGTCGGCGATCAGCTGCGGCCGATTGCTCCGCAACTGGTGTCGGAGGCTGTCCGTGATGATCTGCTGGGACACCCGGTCCAGCACGATTTGGGACCCCGAGGGCAGGAAGGGGAATCCCTTCTCCACTGCTTCTTTCAGTCCCTTTCGCCGAAGTCCGGTGATGGCGTGCAGTTTGTTGTCAAACCGGAACTCGCGCCGCTGCTGACCGATGAAGTCCAGGACGGTGAGCACGGCTTTGTCTTTGGCCCGGCGAAGGCCGCGGCCCAACTGCTGCAGAAAGATGGTGGAGCTTTGAGTGGGCCGGAGCATCAGAATGGTGTCGACTTCGGGCAGGTCAAGGCCCTCGTTGAAGACGTCCACGGCGAAGATGCAGTTCAACTCCCCCTTCCGCAGCCCGCTCAGTGCCGCTTTGCGTTCCTCTTCCGGGGTTTCCCCCGACACCACTGTGGAGGGGATCCCTGCCTTGTTGAAGACGTCGGCCATGTATTTGGCGTGCTCTACGGAAACGCAGAATCCCAGCGCCCTCATGTCCTCAACGCTGGTGACCGTGCGCCGGGTTTCAGCGATGATCTTCGCCGCCCGTGCATCATTGCCGGTATAGACATTGCTCAGCTGGGCGATGTCGTAGTTGCCGCGCTTCCATTCCAGTTGGGTGAGGTCGACGTCGTCTGCCACTCCAAAGTAGTGAAACGGAACCAGCAGGTTGGCTTCCAGTGCATCCCACAGCCGGAGTTCGCTGGCCACCCGGCCTTCAAAGAACTGATCAGCGACGTTGACGCCGTCTCCCCGTTCCGGCGTGGCTGTGAGCCCGAGCAGATCTTTCGGCTTAAACCATTCCATAATCCGGCGATAAGTCGGTGCTTCGGCGTGGTGGAACTCGTCAATGACGACGACGTCGAAATGGTTGGGTGCGAGCGATTCCAGGCCCTTGGCAGCAAGAGACTGCACGCTGGCAAACACTTGTTTCCATTCGGACGGTTTGTGCTTGCCGACGAAGAGCTCGCCGAAGTTGCCGTCCTGCATCACGTTGCGGTACGTGGACTGTGACTGGGCCAGTATTTCCTGCCGGTGCGCTACGAACAGCAATGTCAGCTTGCGTCCGGCTGCGTCGCAGAACCGTTTGTAATCCAGGGCGGCGATGACTGTCTTTCCGGTGCCGGTGGCGGCGACCAGCAGATTTCGGTCGTAGCCGTGGACCTCCCGGGCCGCCTCCAGTTCCTCGAGCATGCCCTGCTGGTACGGGTGCGGCTTAACTTCCAGGCCGGTGGAACCCTGCGGAATGGAGGTCTTTTTACCACCATTTCGGGCGAGGGCAGCGTCGAGTTTGTCGCCGTCGCGGTCCGGGTCGTAAGGCTGGAACTCCGGCTGCTCCCAGTAGCTGTCAAAGGTCACTTCGAACTTCTGCAGCAGCTCGGGAGTTCCCACGGCGGAAAGCTTCACGTTCCATTCCAGACCTTCGAGCAGGGCCGGGAGGCTGAGGTTTGAGCTGCCGACGTACGCCGTATCGAAACCGGTATTCCGGCGGAACAGCCAGGCCTTGGCATGGAGGCGGGTGGCCTGTGTTTCGTAGTTGATGCGCACTTCTGCGCCGTAGGTGCGGACCAGTTCATCAATGGCACGCCGCTCGGTGGCACCCATGTAGGTGGTGGTGAGCACCCGCAGCGGAACTCCGCGCTCCCTGAGCCTTTCCAGGGACTTGCCCAGCAACCGCAGCCCGCTCCAGCGGATAAAGGCGCACAGCATGTCCACCCGGTCAGCGGATGCCAGCTCGGCGTTAAGCTCGGAGGCAAGACTGGGATCATCCTTGCCGTTCGTCAGCAAAGCCGCTCGGCTGAAAGACGTAGACGGCCGGAAAACCTGGCGGGCAGCCATCCCCTCGGGCGAGAAAAGCGAGGTCAACTGCTGCGGGCCGGCCTGGATCAGGGCCGCGCCCTGCAGATCGCTCAGGATGCTGTTGGCCAGCGCCACCCGGTTTGCTGGCGCAGCCGCGGCCAGGGCTTGCCGCGCCTGGCTGGCAATGTAGGTGGCCAGAACATTCGGTGAGAGATCATCCGACACCGTTTCAAATGCCGCCTGCAGGCCCGGCTGCGTAGTGATCCGCTCTGCTAGTTCCTTGGTATGCAGTAGCTCGTAAAGACCTTCCGCCAGAGACTCTGACTCTCCCCCATGAATGTTCAGCAATGCGCCGGCCAGCCCTCACGTCGTGTGCAGCCTCCCCTCGAGGTGCATCCATCGATGAGCCTATCCGGTGGGAGCGACATTTCTGATGCACCCATTTCCGAGCTCCAACCGGACGAACGTTCCTTACAAGGTGTAGATACCGCCGTGAGCGCGGAAAAGCGCCTCAATCGCGGAGTTATCTCGCGCTAGCTCCCTGCGCAGGACCTCCCGCACATCATCATCCATAAGGTCAATATGCAGGACCTCATTTCCAGAATCCCTTCCCTGAATCACCAGCCGGACGAAGCCGAGTTCTGGGTAGTGACGATCGGCATACCATAGCCACCAGCGGAGCTTCTGCAGTATCTCGTCGGCGCTACCGGTGACAGCGTCTGCCAGACCTATGGCGACCTCGCCGTCGTCTTCGCTGAGGAACACAAAGTCGGGGTGCATCTCGCCCCACTCCCCCTGCGGGGTCGTCCACGGGACAGTAATGGCTCTGGCGCCACGTTTGGGATTGTTGTACCAGCCGGTAATGCCGGCTCGACCGAGTTCACCCCTTAAGATCATCTGGCGCACAGAACTCAGTCTGGTTAGGTACTGCCCCGGCTTTTCATCCGCGGTATACAAGTGCCGATGGTGCCAATAATCCTTCTGGTCGAGAACCCACCTACGTATAAGAACGGGATCCCCGTCACCGAGGAATTTCTGCCCCGCCTCCATCAGGTCAGCACCAATGTTTTCTTGAATCACTGTTGGAACTACCGACGCGTAATTCAGTATGGGATCGTTGACGCGGCCAGTTACCTCCCGGTAAACGTTGTACTTCTCGTCCACCTCATAGACCCTTGCTTCGAGCTCGTCTTCGTAGGCTTGCTTCCACGCGAACAGAAGCCGCTCTGCTACGTCCTCGAGAACGCCGACGGTATCCAGCTGCGGGTAGTCGAAGGCCTTCAGAATTCTGTTGGCGTCTCCCACAGGGATAGACGCAGAGCGTTGGAGGTGCGAGTGATACAAAGAGTGAACGTCTGAAGAAATGGCGGAGTCGGCGAGCAGGTTCGACGTGGCATCGGCATCGTCAATTTGAACTACATCTTCACTGAGGTCCACTGCTTCCGAGTCATCGTCCATTGGAATGGTGGTCTGAAGGATGGTGATGGACCCCTGCTGACCTTCGAGTTGTCGGACCCAATTCATAGCGCGTATGAACTGTCTGGCACGCAGCTCGCGGATAGCGTCCAACTGCCGGATAATTTCATCCTTAACGTGATCCGGGGCAGATTTATCCAGCGCATCGCGCTCCAACGCGAAGGCAAATCTACGCAGAAGTGAAACCTTGGATGCTGTGGCTCCAGTCGGAACAACGTAACTTGGAACAAGTTTAAGGGCCTCAAATACCGCATCAGGAAGGTCAGATCGGCGGTAGGTGATCGGCACTGCGTTTACAACATCAAGAGCGATTCCATCTTCATCAATCAGTCTTTTGGTGATACGTCGTACAGCTTGCTGATCAAAGTTAGGAAGCGTGCAATAAGTGGAGTTCAGTGACTCGTCGTCTTCAACACGGACTCCCAGCGGTTGGCGGATCATCCGCCCGATGAGCTGTGTGATGTAGCTTTCATCCTTGGCGCTCCGGAAAGACACCAGCACCTCTGCACGGGGACAGTCCCAGCCGGTTGAGATTGCAGTTTTAGCGAAGACGACCCGGACCGTGTCATTCCTGTCGATATGGTCCGGCAGCATGTATTGCACGACGCGACTGCCGCCACGTAACCCCTCAATTACCAAGGGTTTCCGCTCGGCGAACGTGTGCACGAATGCCTGGTCACTAAGCTCCGGCCATTCTTCCATGACTGTGCGGATCATTTGTTCGAGCTCAAACTGGAACAGTGTCTGGGTTTCGGGATCAGAGCCAGAATCCTCTACCTGCACGACCAGAAGCGGATATATGCGCCGCAGCCCCTGGGAAGAACAGTAGCGCTCCCAGCTTTCGTCAAACGTCAGTGTTTGACGCACCGCGTTGCGCAGCAACGTCATGTGTGCATGCTTTCCATCCACGGTGTCGCTGACAATCAGGTTCGATTTGATAATTCCGGCTGCGCGAACGTCTGTTAGCGGGACAACCACCCTCTTCAGATGCCTGTCGATCCGTGCCATCCACTCGGTGAACCGGCGCTCTGTGGCTGATATGCCCAGGACTACTGGGGCGTCTCGAATGAAGCTCCCGATGACAGTCTCTGTGGTTTCGACTCGCTCGACCCCACGGTGGGCCTCATCGATCATGATTATGAAGCGGCTGCCATATTTGTTGATGGTGTTGGCAATAGTTTCCTGAATTGTGAAAGTCCGGCCAGTCCGTCTCCCCCCGCGCTGCGTAACACTCAGGCCGGCTGAAGAAGAAGCAGCCTGAGTGTTGATCATGTAAAGGACACCCTGGTCAAATGAGTTCTGATCAAAGGGTTTGCCAGTTTCCGGATCCTCACCGTTCCCCGAAAGGACAGTGATGGGAAACTGTCCCGAGGTCGAAGCCCTAATTGAATTGGCGCTTTGTCGGTTAAGTGACGGATTATCGGTTACCCATAAAATAATATGTTCTCTGTCTTCGCCCGTGAGTAGGGTGTCGATGACAGCGCCGGCCATGACAGTCTTACCCGCACCGGTTGGAGCAACCAAAGCGATGGCAGTCTGCGCCAAGTTCTGCTCGTAGTCCACGTGCGCTGCCGCAATGCATGTGAGCACCTCGCTCACAGCCTTACTCTGGTATTCGCGCAGTTCGTACACAGATATTCCTTAATGATTAAACAGCATGGTTTGACATGTTGCAGGCTACAAATTTGAACTATCGGGGCCTTAACCGGACTAGCAGGGGTGACCTAGAAACGGATGCACCACACGAGAGTCCTCGGTCTTCGCCTTATTACCGACCGAGCATGACGCGGATTGAGTCTTTACCCGGAAAATTGGAGATGAGAGCCTCCCTAAGCATTTTGTGCACTCGGGCTTTCGGTAGGCCCAGTAGTGCAATAACTTCGTCAAAAGATCTTCCTTCATCCGCCAGCTGGACGATCATGGTCAACTCGCTGCGCACTGCGTTGGACGGCGGCACGTAGAGTCCGGCTTGCCGAAGTACTGCACCGACCTCTTCCATATCAGTTAAGGTCTTTTGCGCAATTTCCCACCGAGTCATCGTTCCGATCCCACCAAGCTGCCGAATCCATTCGTGACGGGCTTGGTTGGCATCTAATCGTTCGCCATGTTGGATATCGGGTTGACGGACAGGGATTGATGTCTCCGCCTTCTTTGCGCTGGGGAGGCTCGGCGGCGCCGGCTTTGGGACGAGCTGCTGCTTCTCTTGGGACGACACTCCTGCTCGTGGCACGGCGGCTCTGAAAGTTTCTGTGCCTTGTGTTGATTTTAAGACTTGTCGTACTGGCATACCCGACTCGCGTGCAGACACCGTTCCGGCCGGTTGTGAATTGAATTTTTGGCGATGATGGTAGACGTCGCTGTAATCGAGACCGAGCCGTGTCATGATTTCTCTGTTTGTCCGTCCCTGCCGCATTAATTTCCAGGCTTGCTCACGAATGGATGGCCGGCCCTCGGCGGATTTGGACTGGCCCTGGATGGGGAGGTTCACGGATGGTGATTGAGGCTGACTTTGCCGGCCTAACCCAACCGGCGGCTTAATTTCAGGGATCGAAGCAGCCGGTGTCCCGGAAACATGAGAGGTGGGGCGCTGCTGCGTCATCGAGGCCACCATTCCGACGGTCGTATGCAGGGCAGCAGCGATGACGCTTGCATGCCAACCGCGTCGGTGTAGAACCCTGATCGAACTTGGCAGCGACTGGCGCCTATACCGAAAGCCAAGCTCCGAGAAATGGGTTTCTATTATGCCCCGCGGCTTGTTGAGCTGGCGCTGAATTTCTTCAATGGACTTCCCAGCCGCTGCAAGGGCGTCCGCGCTTTGCGGGGAATTAAGGCGGGGACGAGCGTCGCCAAGTGGTGCATGTTCAGGAGCGCTTGTCCCGGACTCGTTATCGTTTCCTGCCAGGCTGGTTTCCAAACGCATGGGCAGGACCGGAGGGACAGCAGGAGCAACGGTCTGAGGAGGATCCGTGACGCCGGCGTTGTCAGCGAATGCCACGGGCAACGGGGCGGGGACCACAGGACGTGGGGGATTTGGCGGCACGTCGGTGTCCGTTACCGGAGTCGATTCCGTTGCCCCAGCATCGAGCAAACCTAGCGCCTCTGCGCGGTGGGCAGCACTGACGTCGGCAACCGATACCCCGAGGTCGGACACGATCTGGCGTATGCCATGGCCTTCATGCGTCAGCCGCATAATGTTTCGGTAGGACGTCAGTGTGTTCGTGTCGAGACTAGTTCCTACCGGAGTTTCAGGATGAGGTGTACTGGGTTTGTGCGCTGCTCTAGCCAAGACAGCAGCGGGCGGTATTGCGGGTGCGCGGCCGTTGTGGTTGCCGATGTTCGACTGGCGGGGACCCAGCATCGCAACAACGACACTCGGGTGATATCCCTTTTGTCGCAACTCCTGCTCATAAGCATCGAACCCAAGAACATTCCGTCGCTGGGACCCGAGATTATCAAGGAAAAAGCCCACCGCCCCACGGCTCACATCGACGGCGTCGGCAATGTCCCTCACGCTGTTGCCCTTTTGAGCCATCGATATGATGCGTTCATCGGTGCTGCCATTTATTTGCATGAGAAGTCCCCCGCCTATCTCGCTACCTGCTTTTGTAACCGCTGCCCTATATAAGTCTGTCTGGGCCCAGACTGAAGTCCGTTAGCAGAAATTCGAATCTGAGAGATGCGAAGACTGATGCTAACTATAACAACCCTTCAACTCGTTCCTTGCCCGCAAACAGAACCCTTTCCTTTCCACGGCATCGCAAGGACTTCTGAAGTTCTCCGGCTCATTTCTGCATGTGGATGGAACGCTAGTCTGCGGGCTGTTCAGTACCATTTGTAAGAACCAGACCGTTCCCGCCCAAACCTAGCTTCCCAGCATCCAGCGCCGTGCTCAGGGCAGCCTCAAGCCGCTGGCCAATACCGGCGGTGACCCGCTTGCCGCCGAACACCCGGATGGTCTGCTTCTTCAGTTCCTCCGGCTCCAGACCGGCGGCATCGCGGCACAGATCGACCATGGCATTGCCAATCTCCACAAGACTGACGTGTTCAATCTTGCGGACCTCCGACTCGTCGTTCTCCCGGTAGCCCAGCCAGGTTGCGGGATCGAGCGAGGTCGGCCAGACGAACCCGTCACGATCGACGTGAAACTTCTTGCGGTCAACCAGTTTCACCACCGAGGCCGCCCGCGAGCCGCTGACCTTGTTCAGGTCGAACTCGGCGCAGACCAGCTTCGCCAGCCGGGCCGTGTGGATTGGACCTTCCGCCTCCACGATCTTGTCCAAGACCTGCCGGACCGTGTCACGAACCCGGGAAGAGGACGCCAACTTGTCCAGGTATTCGATCCCGCCCGTCCACCGGACCGACCATGGAATGTAGGGCAACGCGTTCGACGGCACTGCAACCGGCGCCGGGACCGGCGATACCGCCGGCGCTCGACGCACCTGAGCCGGCTCAGCCGGCTGCGAGCTGCCACCGTCCGAGCCACTCCCCCGACCCTGCTTCGAAGCAGCCGTCTTGAAAACCGCCACCGGCTCAGGCTCCACGACCTCTAGCTCCGCCAGCAAATCCTCCCGCCGGATTTCCTTCTCCAACCGGTCCCCCACCGCGGCTGAATCCGTCAGCCATTCCGGCAGCCACACCCGCTGCACCGACGGCCAGCGCAGCATCCGTGACAGCACGTCGGTGGGCAGTCCGTCCCGGTCCCCCACGGTCCCGCGTGACGCCCACACCGGAGTATCGAGCAGCACCGCCATCAGCGGCCGCTGCGGATCCTCCGGCAGTGCAATGCTCAGGTCCACCTTGAAGTCCGAGAGCCCGACATCGGTGGCGACCACCAGCCCCCGTTCCCGCAGCGCGTCGGCAATCTGTTCGCGGTGCCGGTCCACGGCCGGCTTGCGCCGCCCGTCGGACGGCAGCGCCCCGGTGCCCTGCGCGGCCAGATCCAGATAGCTGCGCAGATGCTTGATTCCAAGCGACGAGGTCTCCTCGGCGCGCAGGTCGGACGGATCGAAGCTGGAGAACACCACCACCTGCCGGCGGGCACGGGTCACGGCCACGTTCAGCCGGCGTTCACCGCCGCTGCGGTTCAGCGGCCCGAAGTTCAGCGGCAGGTAGCCCTTCTCATTCTTGGAGAAACCGGTGGAGAACAGGATGCTGTCCCGCTCGTCACCCTGGACGTTTTCGAGGTTCTTCACGAAGAGCCCGTCCGGAGCGTCCAGTGCCTCGGCAATCCGCGGATCGTCGGAATCACGCAGCAGCGCTTCGATGTACGCGCGCTGTTGCAGGTTGAAGGTCACCACACCCACGGACGGATACACCTTGGGCGAGGCACGGAACCGGCTGCGGATTTCCGCCACCACGGCCTCGGCCTCCACCGGATTGGTGCGCAGCAGCTTGCCCTTGCCGGAGCGGTTGAAATGTCCGTCCACCCGGATGAAGTTCACTCCGTAGCCGTCGGCCTCCGCGCTGGCATCCCCGTGCACCGGTGCGGGGAAAGAGGAGAGCTTGCTGTCGTAGTACTGCTGGTTGCTGAACGCGATTAGCGATTCGTCCTGGCTGCGGTAGTGCCAGGTCAGCCACTGCCGCGGCACCCGGGCCACCACGCATTCGGAGAGGATCGACTCCTCGTCAGCCACCGCGTCTCCGGTGACGTCCTCGTCGTCGTCTTTGTCCAGGCTGGCTTCGGCAAAGGAGGTGGGCGGCATCTGCTTGCTGTCGCCGACGACGACGACGGAGCGTCCGCGGCCCATGGCACCCACGGCGTCGGCCACCCGAATCTGTGACGCTTCGTCAAAGACCACCAGGTCAAAGAGGTCACTGCGGGCCGGGAAGAACCTGGCAACGGAGTCCGGGCTGACCAGCACACACGGCGTTATCCGGGTAATCAGCTCGCCGAAGTTTTCCATCAGCGGGCGGACCTTCATCCCCCGTTTGGAGCTCAACTGGCGCTGGAGCTTGCCCATTTGCCCGGATTCGGACCGCGGGTTGAAGCTGCGCTGCGCGAGTACCTCGGCCGGTACCGCTACCTTGAGCTGTTCGCGGATAGCCGCGGAGCGGGTGATGAAGCGGTCGATCATTTTTTCGTGGCTGCGCGGCTCGAAAGTCTCCAGGCCGGTGGCCGCGGAGCGCTCCTTCTGGGCCGCGAGGGCGAGGCCGCGCTCGAACGCGGTGACGGCGTCGTCGGCCGCGATTGTTCCGGATTTGAGCTCCTTGCGTGCCGCAGACAGGCCAGCGGCAGCGAGGGGTTCCAGCGCCCCGAGGAAGTCGATCCAGCGGCGCAGCGAGGGCAGCCCGTCGCGTCCAAGGTCCCGCCGGCCGCCGGTCTGGTTCCAACGCTCCAGCAGGGTTTGCCCGTCCAACCACTGTTCCAGCTGTGCCGCACTGACGCCGGCGGTCTTCAGCAGTTCCGGAGCGGCCAAGGCCAGCTCACCCACGGCAGTCCGCACCGCGGACGTAGCGGACGGGCGGCTCTCGACATACTCCCGGAGGGCAGCCACAAAGGTCTTCTTCTTCGCCGCTTTTGGAACGGAAACGAGGGACGCCGCCCAGGCCAACCATTGCACGGAGTTCTTCAGCATCTGCTGGCCGGCTTCCGTCAGCGGGTTCCAAGAGTCCGGCAGATCGACACCGGGCACCGAGCCCGCTTCCTCGGCCAGCCCGCGGGCAGCGGTCTGAACCTGCAGCAACGCCTCGGTCAGTGCCGGGACTTCCTTTGGTTTGACCACTGTGTCCGGACGGATGACGTCCGTGAGCTGGTTGAGGACGGCGGTGAGGCGTTTCTTCCGTCCGAAGAATCCCGATTCTGCGGCTGCCACGGCCTGAGCATGGATGTCGGCCAGGGGCAGGTCGATGGCCTCCGGCGCCACCTTGTCCAGGCCGGGATGGGCCGCGCTGAGGAACGCGGTGACCTGTCCGTCCAACCCTCCTACAGCGGACCTCCAGTGTTTCGTACCGACCTCGTCCAGCAGTTCCAGGTCCAAGTTTCCTGCCTGCAGGATCCCATGCACCTTGGCCAGGTCCTCCGGGGTGCGTGCTGCCATCAGCACCTTCATGAGCTCGGCATCGGGAGCGCAGCAGTCCAGTGCGCTTTGGAACGCGCGGGCAGACTGCATGACCTTCTGGACTCTTGTGGGGTCCAGTGCCTCATTGATGAAACCCCACGGCGTGTTTTTGCCCGGCGCAGCAGGATCTGCAACGTCAGGGAGCTCGGCCAGCACACTGCGCAGCTGCTGGAGCTGGTCCAGGCTGGTCTTTTCCACGAAGGAGGCGGGGATGGCCAGCGGCTGACTTTCCGCGCCGACGGCAAGCTCCTTGGTCCGCGCCGTGTAGAAGGAGAGCTCGGCGTCGTTTTCCTCGTGCAGCCGCGAGGCGTAGCGGACCAATCCCCGCCGTGCCTTGGTCAGCTCACTGACCGCTGCCTCCAGGCCCTGCCGGTCGGGATCTGCCGTGTGGTCCAAGGCGCGCTTGATTTGCTCGCGCACTGCCACCGGTTTGCTGCCCTTGTCATGCAGGTCCAGAGCGAAGACGCCCATGCCGACGTCATTGAGCCGCTTCTGCACGACTTCCAGGGCAGCACGCTTCTCGGCGACGAACAGCACGCGCTTTCCGTCGGCGACGGCGCGGGTCAGCAGGTTGGTGATGGTCTGAGATTTTCCGGTGCCAGGAGGTCCTTCGAGGACGAAGGTTTTGCCGGCGACGGCTTCCGCGATGGCGTGCAGCTGGGACGAGTCCGCCGGGATGGGAACCCGGGCGGCGAGTTCGTCGAGGTTCTGCTCCGTGTCCGCGGTGACCGATTCCGGGAAGGGCTCGGTGGGGGTGTGGATCAGGTGTTTGACCAGCGGGTTCTGCGAGAGTTCTTCCCAGTGCTCGTCCAGGTCTTTCCAGAGCCGGAACTTGGCGAACTGGAGGATGGAGAGGTCAACCGTCGGTTCCACCCGGAAGGGCAGTCCCTTCTTCTGGATGGCTGCGCGGACGGCACCGAGGGCTGCGTCCAGGTCGATGCCGGAGTCGTCTTCCTCCGGTTCGGCAAGCTCGGGTATGTCCAGCCCGTGCTCCATACGCAACTTCTCCAGCAGGCAGTAGTTCGGGGTGGAGCCGCCGGCCTCATCCAGGACCAGTTCGTAGGGCCCCTGTTTCGACGTCGGCGACAGAAGGACCGGAACCAGGACCAGCGGTGAGCGGAGCTCCTTGCCGTCCAAGCTCCAGACCAGAGATCCGAGGGCGAGGTAGAGGTTGTTGGCGCCGGTTTCCTCCACAAGCGTGCGTGCCTTGTAGGCGAGGTTCCGCATCCGGCTCTGGTAGCCGGCTTCGGTGACGTCGGCGAACACGGCGCGGTGCTTGACCAGGAGTTCGGCGAGCTGTTCCTGCGGCAGGTCGCGGCCGTAACGGATGCCGCGTTCGCGCTGCATGGCGGCGACGGCGTCGGACGCTGTCAGCCTGATCCGGGTGCCGGCGCTGATCATGTCTTCAAACTCGCCGAGCCGGCCCTCCGGAACCGCAAGCGGGAACCGGGCGGTGGTGGTGAAGTTGATCAGGCGGTTGCGCAGGCTCAAATCCAGCAGGGAGTTTTTCCACTGGCTGATCCGCGGCGGCACGCCCTTGGTAGCGGTGCGTTCAGCGGAGCGTCGGCCGGTTGCCGGGGCGGCGACGGGGGCGGTGCGGGCAGCCGGGGTGTATTCGTGCACCTCGATCTTTCCGTCGGCGGTCTTGATCCGTGCGGGAATGGGACGGATTCCGGCACTGCGGGCTCCGTAAATGTCGACGACGCCGCAAACGTCCTCCATCTCTCCGGTCAGGTACTTGACGTAGGCGGCGTCGTGCACCTCCTGAGCTGTATGCGTTGCGGAATCGGTGGCGAGGGTGGATTCGAGGAGCCGGATGTCGCCCATGTCCACGGCGTTGACCAGCAGGGACGCTTCCTCCAAAGCCGGGGTTTGGAAGTTGCGTTCATCGCGCCAGTAGCCGAGGAAAATGTGCCCGCTCATCAGCCACAGGTTGGCCTGCAGGCCGGCGAACTCCAGGGCGGCCGCGAGGATGACGGTGGTGTCCATGCAGGTGCCGAACTTGCCGTTGAGCACCTGCTCGGGAGTGCGGATCCGCTGGGCGTGCTGGCCCCAGGCGGGGGCGGGTTCGCTGTAGCGGATTTGCCGTTTCTGCACGGCCCGGAAGATCGCCCAGGCGATGGCGTCGGCGCGTTCGGGTCCGGACTGGTAGCCGTTGAGGGCGCCGTTGCCGGTGTCCTGTTTGAGCAGGTCCGAGGCCTCCGCACAGAGCGTGGCTATTTCCGGGTGATTGGGCTGCACGAAAGCGGCCAGTGATTCCATGGCCAGCAGTCCGCGGCGCAGTTTCCAATGCTGGGCGCCCAGCAGTTCGATGTCCTGGCTGGCGGACGCCACGACGTCGTTTTCCACCCGCAGCTCGGCCAGGACCGTTCCCTGCTGCCGGTCTTCAACCTGGAGCATGGTCGCCGGGTCGACTTGGAGGTTGGGGTTGGACAGCGTGACGGAGGCACCGGCGGGAATGTCAAGGAAATGCTCGCTGGTCCGGGAGACGACGCCGGCTTCCGCGCTGACGCGGAGGGTGAGCACCGCGCCGCGCAGTTCAGCCCCGGGGTTGGTGACGACGAGCCGGTCGATGACCTGGCTGCCGTTGTAGGACATGGCGTAGCTGAGCTCGGAGGCGGTCTCGAGCGTGATGGCGACCTCGGCGGAGGCCTCGAAGGATTCCTCGGGTTCCTTAGGTTCCTCAGGTGCCGGGTTCGGAGCGGGGATCGCCGGTTGAGGGACCGGAGTTGGCAGGGGTACCTCGGCTGCTTCCTGCTGTGGCTCCGGAGCATCGGTCGTGGCTGTGGCCGGTTTTTCCTGCGGACGTGTTCCCGCGGGCGGCCTGGAGCGGAAGCCCTGCAGCAGCTCGGTGGCCTCGGCTACCTGCTTGTCGAGCCGCATCCAGCGCAGAAGCCGGACCGCCGTGTCAATGGCGCGGACGACATCGTCGTCGGTGAAGGGTTCATTGTGCGCCCAGAGGTTGCGGACCTGGCGCAGTTCGCTGGCATAGGCGCCGGCTTCGGGCGGAAGAGCAAACGGGTAGCCGAGGTTGCCCAGCCGTTCGGTCAGGACGCGCAGCTGCGTCTGCACGTCGCTGGCCTTGTAGGTCTTGAGTCCCCTGCCCGCCAGTTCATCCTTGCGGGCCAGCAGCATCGGCCAGTCGATCCCCGGCGATAGTTCCGCCATCGCCCGATCGATATAGGGTTCCAGAGCCTTGGACAGGATTTCCAGGGTTCGTCCGATGAACTCCCGGTTGGATAACGCCATTGCACTTCCTCAGTGTGTCTTCGGCGCCTCCCCCGGCGCGCCTAACCGACTATACTGCCCACCCGCGGGTGAATCATGCTTTGGCATGGACATGTTCGCGATGCACAATTCCGCCTTTTTGTCGAGTTACAAAAAATTCTTAGCAGTTGCAAAAATGTTTAAGAGTTACAAAAAATGCATAGTTGCTCTGATTGCGGGAATGTCAGTGCCGCACCCTAGTGTCGTTTCCATCACCCCCATGTGTCTCGATGCACACGAGGTTCCATGGTCCACCACGACGCCAGGAGGCGGCCTTGTCCTTTCCCGTACCGGCACCACCCGCCCGCCGTTTGGCGTCAGCTAAGCAGCTGCTGACGCTGCGCAGCGGAGTCTCAGTGCGGGTCAGCCCGAAACACGGCCGCTTTTTCTGGGCCGTAACGAAGACTGAGGGCTCGCGGCTGCTGGCCGCGGAATCCGGTTCAATGGAGCCGGCTGCGGCCGGGCCGGGCAAAGGCAACCTCTTCGCTGACGTTCGCGCCGCCGTCGTGCGTCACCAGGACAGTTCCGAAGAGCTCGTGTACTGCGATGACGAGAGCGCAGCCGAGGGCCTGCGGACAACCGGCGTCACCGCCAGTTGCAGCTTTCCTCCCGCGGCGGCCATTGTCGCCCTGGATGAGGCGATCCGGCTGTCTATCCAGTCCTTCCACGCCCGGTGCACCATCACCACGGATTCTTCCCGCGGCAAACACTCCGCTTGGCTCGGGCATGGCTGGGTAATCGATTTTGGCTCCGACTCCCGATTGGTCCTGGGGCAGAAGGCCTCCGAGGGAACAAACATCCTCGAAGGCGAACTGCGCTCCATCCGCTATGGATTGCAGGCCGCCCGGGGCGCCTATGCGGCCTCACTGCAGGGAAGCTCCGACGTTACGATCCGTTCGGACAGCCAGCTGGCCCTGCGAATGTTGACCGAGCCGGGGTTTGAACCACCGTCGTCCAACCGCTTCTGCCGCGAGGAAGTTTCCCGCATCCTCCACTACACCCGGTTCACTGCCGTCACCTTCAGTTGGGTGCGCGGGCACGATGGCGACCCGCACAACACAGCCGCGGACCGGCTGGCGGTTCTCGCCCGTCGCACCCGCGAGGCGCTGCTAACCCCTGAGGAGGTACTGCGTCTCACGCAGCAGGTGCGTGAGGATGCTGCCGCCGACATCCGCCGTTCATCCATGGCGTTGGCGGCGTGAGCAGGCAGCCCAGCTCTTTTGCCCGGTCTTTGAACACCTATGAGGAGAAGAAATGACCCAGACAGCTTCCGCCGCGGTTCCCAAGCTGACACCGGAAGAACGTAATGCACTTATGGTCTCCCGCTATATTCATGGCGAAACCCTGGATGCCATCGGGCAGGATTACGGCGTCACCCGGGAACGGGTCCGTCAGATTGTGAGCAAGGTTGGCGGCAACCTTGCGGCTGAATCCCGGCAGAAGCGCCTGGAAATGCGGCAGTCTGAGGCCAAAGCGATGGCAGAAGAGTTCATGGCCGCATACGGAGACATTGCTCGGGCTGCCGCTGCCAACGGTGCCACCCGTGCCGAAACGATCGCCAGGCTGGGGCTGATCTACCCGGAACTCGATCCGGAGTTGGCGGAAGCAACGCTGCGCGAGTCGGATATCAGCTTTGATAAGCGGTCTCATGAGACCTTTTCTAAAGCCGTGCTTGAAGCCGGCCTTTATTTTCTGGCGGGTTCCGAGCTCCGGCTGGCCCCGGACCCGCAGTTCGCCGCAGCTCACCTGGACTTCGATCTTATGGCCGAGCTGGCGGGCGTCCTGGAGCAGGGAACAGCCACCGCGGAAGATATTGCCACCATTCTCGGAATTATCGGTGCCGCGAAACGCCACATCGCTGAGCACCCCGAAACCACAATCACCGGTTCACGTTATGACGATCTGCGTGACGAGCTCGTGCCGGCGTTGGGCTGGGAGTCCCGCCGCGGGTCAACTCCTTGGCCACCGACTCGCCAGACGCTGATGGGCCGCTACACCTATTGGAATAGTGCGCTGGAGTCTGTGGGGATGGCGGCGGCGAAAAAGGGACGCCCGCCGGGGCTGGTGAAGTTCACCGACAGGCTCTATGAAAAGGCCATCCGGGACTTCGTGGCGGAAATGCATACTCAGGGCTCGCACCCCAGCCATCAAAGGTATGCGGATTGGTCAGCCGACATGAATCTTGCGGGGCACGAGTACCCGTCGTCCTCGAGTTTGCGCAATTACTTCGGTAGTTGGTCGGCAGCGCTCCGAGCCGCTGGTCAGGAGGCGGTCTCCGAACTTTCATCGAAGGAACTCATTGCCGATAAGGAGCAGACGGCTGCTGAACCGATTGTCGGCGCGCCTGCAAGTCCTGGCGAAGGCACTGTCCGCTGCGAAATCTGCACCCACGAAGCGTGGCCGATAGTCCGGGGACTTCAACCTGAACCCGCCGAGGATGCCAAGATCTGGCCTGCGGGCTGCGTGGTGACTGAGGACATGCCCGACTGGCACTGCATGGCGCCGGACTGCGGCTGGGAGTTTTGAGCAACCGGCTTCCACGGAAGGATATACCCGCACGTCAGCCGGTCCAGCATCGTCAGCACCGACTGCTAGGTTGAAGGCACTTAATAACAAGGGGGAGTTTGTTGAGTACAGCTACTGATCCGGTTCTGGGTTCGCCCACCCGGAGTTTCGCCAGCGCGCCGGACGCGTTCCACGCGCTGGCCGCCGCCGTCGACGCGGCCCAGCAGGACGGACCGCTGCAGCCCGTCACCGTGATCGCGCCGTCCCACGCCTCAGCCCTGGACATCGCGCATTTCCTGGGACGGGTCGGCAACGACGGGCGCGGCAGCGCCGCCGTCCGCACCGTCACGCTTCCCGACCTTGCCGAGGAACTCGCCGCTGCAGCCGGACAGCTCTCCGGCCGCGCTCCCCTGCCGGCCATGGTCCGCGAAGGTGCCATCACCGCCGCGCTGGCCCAGGCACCGGGGCTGTTCGCCGCGGTCGCAGACCAGCCGGCCACCGCCCGCGCCATCGCCAACACCTCCTCGTCGCTGGATGCGGCCTGCCCCGAGGACCTCGAGCGCCTGCCGCGGCTGGTCCGGGAGGTTGCCCGCGTCCACCGGGCTGCCGCAGCCGCTCTGACCGCCCGCTGGTATACCGGCCACGAACTCTATGCCGCAGCCACTGCCGTCCTGGGCACGCCGCAGGCCGTCAAGCGGTTGGGCAGCGTCATTGGCTTCCAGCTCGCCCCGGAGCAGGACCCGTCCGCCGCCGCTTTCCGCCGCGCGCTGGAACAACACTCCGGAATCAGCCTCCTCACGGCCGCGGCGCCTTTCTCCCCCGGTGAGACGATCCTTAGTGCCTCCGACGCTGACGACGAAGCCCGCGCCGTCGTCCGCTTGGTCATTGATCGGCTGGCCTCCGGCGTTCCCGGCCACCGCATCGGCGTGTTCTATTCGGCCGCGGAACCCTACCGTGCCCTGCTGGCGCAGCGCCTGGCCGAAGCCGGCATCGAGTTTGTCGGCACCGGCGCACACGGTCTGGCTGATGCCGCCCTCGCCCGCGGACTCGCAAGCCTGCTGAGCCTGGATCCGACAGCACCCGATCTCCGGGTTATTTTGGACGTCTTGTCGCAGGGCAGCCTGAACTGGCAGGGCGGAACCCTGCCCAGCAGTGCCGCCTGCGAGCGCCTGCACGCCCATCCCCCGGCCGATGCGGAGGACTCCGGCGAGCTCGAAACCGCTGAGCTGCCCGAACACGAGCAGAAACGGCAGCTGGACTATGCCCGCTTCACCGAGTTCGTGGCCGCACTTGGGGAAAGCCTGAGGGAAGTCTTTTCTGCCGGTGGCTGGAGCGAAGTGTCCGAAGCCCTGACCGGTTTTGTCTCCGGGTTTTTCGCTCCGCGCTCCGCCACCGAACGTCCGGAGCAGGCCAAGGCGCGCAAGTACCTTTCCGAAGTGATCGGAGAACTAGAACTGCTGCACGGCATCGCCCCGGCCCCTACAGCAGCCTCGGTCCGCTCCGCGGTCCGGCAGGGCATCGACTCGCGCCCTTTCGGGACCGGCACCAGCGGAACCGGCATAGTTCTGGGCTCCTACGACGACGGCGTGGGCCGGGATCTCGATGTCATCTTCATTGCCGGCGCGGCCGACGGACTGGCCCCGGCACGCATCCGGGAAAACCCGCTGCTGCCCGACAGCGCCGGTCCCATGCTCGACGCCCGGCTGCCGACCGTCCATGAACGCGCCGCCGCCCGGAAGGAACAGTTTCAACGCCTGCTCGCCACCGGCGTCGAACGCACCATCCTGTACCCCCGCGGAAACCTGCGCGCCGGCGGAAGCCTCTCTCCCTCCCGCTGGCTGGACGGCGCCGCCATTCAGCCTTTGCCGTCCTTTGCCCACGGGCTGACGCAGGGTGCACCCACCCAGCAGGCAGCCACCGCTCAGGAATGGCGGGTGCGCCGGGTCCTCGCCGGAGGCACAGCACCAGACCCTGTTTTGGAATCCGCCCTGGAAGTCCGGGCCGATCGCCGCAACGGAACGTTCTCCCGTTACAACGGCAACCTCTCCGGCGTGGCCGAATCGGTTGTTGACGCGGACAACCCCATCTCCCCCACCCATCTGGAGGACTGGGTCATCAGCCCGCTCGCCTACTTCCTGCGCCGGATCCTCCGGGCGGAGCTGTTCGACGACGTCACCTTGGAAGTCCAGATCAGCAACATGCAGCGGGGAAACCTGATGCATCAGGTGCTGGAGGACTATGTGCGGGGCCTGACGGAGGGCGCCCACCCGGTGTCTGCGGAGCGGCTGTTGGAGATCGCTGAGGATGCGTTTCGGGACACCGCCAACCCTGCATGGCTGAGCCACACCTGGGACCGCGACCAATCCCGAATCCGGGCTGACCTCCAGAAGACGCACGAGATCGACGACCACGCCCGCGGGACCGGCTGGCAGCACGTCGATGTGGAAGCCGAATTCGGCGGCGCCACCAGTGAGCCTCCCGTGGAACTTGATCTGCCTGACGGCTCCACCGTCCGGTTCCGCGGCAAGGTGGACCGGGTGGACCGGCACAGCACCGGCCAGGTTCTGGTCATCGATTACAAAACCGGCAAGTCCGAGAAGTACAAGAAACTGACCGCGGAGAATCCCACCGCCGGAGGCACCCGCTTCCAGCTGCCTGTCTACGGGCTCTTCGCCCGCCGGTTCCAGCAGGACCCCGCCGCGGAGGTCCGAGCCGAGTACCGCTTCCTCACCGCTGCCGGCAACTACGCCAGCGTGGGCTACACGGTGGGTCCCGACGTCGTTGCCACCCTGCGCGACGACGTCGGGCTGATCATGGCTGCGCTCCGCGCCGGCATCTTTCCGCCCCGCCCGGAGTCGGACCGCTATGCCAACCACACCACGATGATGGGTGCCCCCGGCGTGCGGCACACCTGGGAACGGCTCAAAACCGACCCGGCCCTCAGCGATTACTCACGGTTCTTCCAGGAGGAGAAATGAGCACCATCGGCACTGCCCTGGCAGACCAGGACGACCGCACCCTGATCGCTGCCGAACTGGACACCACGGTGTTCGTGGAGGCCGGAGCCGGCAGCGGCAAGACCCACGCCATGGTCGGCCGGATCGCCGCCCTGGTGGACAGCGGCGTCGACATTGGCAGCATTGCCGCCATCACCTTCACCGAGAAGGCTGCCGGAGAGCTCCGCGAACGGCTCCGTAAAACACTCGAGGACCGTGCCGGGCTGGACGCCAACCGGACAGCGCTGCGGAGCACTGCCCTCGACCGCTTGGATGCAGCCCCCATCGGCACCATCCACTCCTTCGCTGCCCGGCTGATCAGCGAATATCCGATTGAAGCCGGCGTTCCTCCGCTGATCACGGTGGTGGATGAGCTCCGTGCCCAGCTCGCTTTTGAACGGCGCTGGGAACAGGCCCAGCAGGCATTGTTTACCGATCCGGATGCCGACAGCGCGCTGCGGGTGCTGCTCGCCGTCGGCGTCACGCTCGACCAGCTGCGCAATGTGGCCAAGGCACTGGATGCCAACTGGGACCGGCTTCGGGACCACCCGCCGGTGAGCAAGACTGTGCCGACGCTGGAGGTCGGTCCGCTGTTGCGCGCTGCCGAACTGGTCCTGGAAAACAAGTCCCTCTGCACGGACCCCGAGGACAAGCTCATGGCTCGTTTTCCGGTCGTGGAAGAGTGGCGGACCCGGCTGCAGGAAGTGCGCGGGTCCGGTGATCTTGGCCGCATCATCGATGTGCTGAGCAGCCTGCCTTCCAAGGGTTACTCCATTGGGAAACAGGGCAACTGGGGCGGTGATGTAAAAAGCGTCCAGCAGCAGTTTGTGGCGCTGGTCGAAGAGCGTGACCAGACCCTGGTGCATTTGGTCTCCCCCGCCGTCGAGACCGTCAGTGCCATCCTGTCCACGGTCCTGCTGGATTCCGCCCGGACGCGGCAGCGCAGCGGTGAACTGGAATACCACGATTTGCTCGTCCACGCCCGCGACCTGTTGGTCGGGGAAACCGACGACGAGGCTCCCGCCCGGCTTCACCTGCAGCAGCGCTACACCCACCTCATGCTCGACGAATTCCAGGACACCGACCCTGTCCAGGCCGAGATCGCTGTGCGGCTGGCCGCCGGGGCCGGCTGCGGGCCGGAGGGTTGGGAGGACCTGCCGGTTCCAGCCGGGCGGCTGTTTATGGTGGGAGATCCCAAGCAGTCCATCTACCGGTTCCGGCGCGCGGACATCGCCACGTTCCTGGCCGCCCGCGGACGTGCAGTCGCCGATCCCGGGTCCGAGATCGCGACTCTGCAGACAAACTTCCGCTCCACGACCGGACTGCTGGAGTGGATCAACTCAGTATTTGCTGCGCTCATCCAAGCTAACGGCACTGTCCAACCGCCCTATGCCGCTCTGGTTCCGGCTCCCCGCCGCCCCGAGTGGATCGGAAACGAGGCGGGTCCCGCTGTCGCCGTCATCGGGCGCAACGGTGCCGTCCCCGGCGAAAACGGAAAGGTTACTGCAGCGGACCGCAACCGACAGGAAGCAGACGACGTCGCGGCCGCCATCCGTGTTGCCACAGGCAGCGCCGGCCAGCCGGCCTGGCAGCATCAGGGCGGCAAGGCAGCGGACTTCCTGCACCGGAATGTGGAGCTCAAGGACATCTGCATCCTGCTGCCCACGCGTACTGCGCTGCCCTTCATCGAGGACGCGCTGGACGCCGCTGGCGTCGAGTACCGGGCCGAGGCGTCATCACTGGTTTATGCCACGCAGGAGGTCACTGACCTGCTGCTGACGCTGCGGACACTGGCCAACACCGCCGACCAGGCGGCGCTGGTGCTCACACTGCGCTCTGCCCTCTTCGTCTGCGGCGACGATGACCTCTTCCGCTGGAAACAGGCCGGCGGATCTTGGAACCTGTATGCACCGGTCCCGGAGGGGCAGGAGACGTCGGCAGTGGGCGCCGCACTGGCATATCTTGCCGTCGTGCATCGCGAACTCGCGGTGCTTTCGCCGGCGGAGCTGCTGGAACGCATCGCCGCGGACCGACGGATTCTGGAAGCCGCAACGGACACCCCGCGCTACCGGGATGTCTGGCGCCGGGTCCGGTTCGTCGTTGACCAGGCGCGGGCATGGTCCGAAGCCACCCACGGCGGGTTGCGCGATTACCTGTCTTGGGCCGCTTCCCAGCAGGACGAGAATGCCAAGGTCAAAGAGTCCATGGTGCCGGAAACCGACATGCAAGCTGTTCGTATTATGACCATCCACGCGTCCAAGGGACTTGAATTTCCGATGGTGATCCTGGCTGGAGCAGGGTCCGCACCCCGGACTTCCACGGATCCCGCGCTGTGGGACGGCAGCGGCAATGCGCTGGTGCATTTTGTGAAGGGCATTGAAAGCCGCGGCTATTCCGAGGCCGCCGCCGCTGAAAAGGAATTCACCGAAGCGGAGCGCCGCCGGCTGTTGTATGTCGCCTGCACCCGCGCAGAAAGCCATCTGGTGGTCTCGCATTACAACAGCTCCGACAAGAGTTTGAGCGGATTGCTCGCGTCAGTGAACGACGACGTCGAGCTGGCTCCGGACCTGGAGATCCCGGACGAGCTCGTTCCCCTGTCTAAAGAGCGGGTTGCCCCGGCTCCGGTCCCTGAGTTTGCGGCGTGGGAAGTGCAGGCGTCTAGCTGGATCAAGCAGTCTGCCCTGTCATCCCGAACTTCCGTCACGGCCCTTGCAAAGGGAACTTCCGCGACTGCGGGAACCGGTGTGGCCACGGAATACGGAACGTCGGTGGCCTTCCACGCGGTAACGGACGCGGAGGAGGCGCTCCCGGGGTTTGCCGGCATTCCCGTGGAACACGGAGCGGTATTCGGCACTGCCCTGCACCGGCTTCTGGAGCTGACGGATCTGGAGCTGGCACCGTCGCTGCCGGAGTTGGCCGCCGGCGTCGCTGCTGCTGCGGGGCTGCACGTTGTCTCAGATCTGGAGGCGTATGCCCGCTCCGCTCTCGAGTCGGCTCCCGTCCGCCGTGCCGCGGGCCGGGAGCGCTGGCTGGAACTGCCGATCATGGTTCCCGAGCAGGACCGCACGGTGGAGGGCATCATCGATCTGATGTACCGCGAAGATGACGGAAGCCTGGTCATCGCCGATTTCAAAACCGACGTCAGCGTTGGTACTGAGCAACTGGCGGCATACTGGCGGCAACTGGGCACCTACGCCCGGATGATGGAGCGCATTACCGGCGAACATGTCGGCGAACTGGTGCTGATTTTCTGCCGCGCCGGCGGCGCCGAGGTGCTGAGGAGGACCCGTGGCTGATCATGTGGTTCCGTTCAGTGAAGCCGATCTTAGGGACCGGGGCTTCGGGGGTTTCAAGCGGTTCGATGACCTTGACCTGTCCCAGGTTCCCCGCGAGCCGGGCGTTTATGCCGTTTTGCGGGATTTCTACAGCAACCATGAGGTCTTGACTGCCAGCGTAGGCGGCTGGTTCAAGGGCAAAGATCCCTCCGCCGATCCTGAAAAGCTGAAGTCCCTTCTGGGATGTCATTCCGAAACCCTCTACATCGGCAAGGCAGACGCCGGTGCTCGGGGCACCCGCGGCCTGCGGAAGCGGATCACGGAGTTTTCCCGGTTCGGCAGCGGTCAGGCCGTTGGGCACTGGGGCGGGCGGTATATCTGGCAGCTCTCCGATTCTTCGGATCTGCGGATCGCGTGGCTTCCCGTGACCGACCGGCCAACGAAGGAAGTCGAAGATGCGCTGTTTGAAGAGTTCTTTCAGTTTTATGGGCAGCTGCCCTTCGCCAACCTGCGTCGGTAGCACCCCGCGCACCATTCAACTGCGCACGATTCGCCTGTTCCACATCAACAAACTTCCAGAAGGAAGATAATGACTTCTCAAACTGACGTCCGACAATTGGTTGATTTCATCACCGCTGAGCTCCCCCGCGATTCGTGGACGCCGTGGCCCGGCGGCTGGCCCGATCAGATCGAGGCCGCTCTCATTGATGCGGTCCTGAGCATCAGCGCGAAGTACGGTTCCGAGACCAACGGTGTTCGGGGTGCAGTCGCCCGCTACCGAGCAGAGGTGGACTCGGACCGGCCTAATGACCTCGCGCGGCTGTCGAACCAGGACCCTGAACAGCTGCAAACTGTGCTGAACGATCAGAAGGTCAGCGGGCGCACCAAGGCATCGGCAATCGTGGAGGCCGCGAAGAATCTGCTGGCGGTAGGAGTGAAGTCTGCAGCCGATCTGGATCCTCATAACGCGGAACAAAAGAAGGCGTACACCGCTGTGCATGGACTCGGCTGGGTGACATGGGAGTACTTCGGCATGTTGCTCGGTAAGCCGGGTATCAAGGCGGACCGATGGATTGTCCGCTTCGCAGGCCGGGCTCTCGGCCGCGATGTGACGGCAACCGAAGCCAAGGCCTTATTGTTTGAAGCTGCCGCCGAGCTTGAGGCAACACCAACGGAACTGGACCACGCCATCTGGGCACACGAGCGTGATCTGCGGGTCCCACCCTTATAAGGTGTCTCAGCACCGATTTACTATGGAAATGGCCCCACAATAATTCATGCCTGTTTTCCAAGGACCCCATCATGGACCCTGTCTGGAATGAACTTTTCCCTGACCCGCATCCGCCGGACGTTGTACCACCAGGGTTGGACCCAGAAACCGGAAAACGAACCCGCCCCTGTCCGGTCTGTGGCCACGAGGCATGGCCAGTTGTCTATGGTATGCCTGACCCCGCGCTTGGCGATCCCTGGCCCAAGACATACTACGAGGGATGCGTCATTCCCCCAGGCAAATTCGTGTGCTCGTGGCGCTGTGCCTCGCCCGACTGCAGTCACGAATGGTGACAAAGTTCTACCGGCAAACCGAGCAGCCCCAATGGACTCCTGCTCGAATCAGCGTCCCTAATGTCCGCGCCTCCACAACCGCGACGGCCGGCCGCGCGTACCGTCGGACATCTGCCCGGTACCGACAAGTTGCGGTTCCATAAGCCGCCGGAAGGTGTCGCGCATCAGAGGCCGTCCGGCGACCGCCTCGTGTAAGTCCCGAAGCTCCTTCAGGGTGAAGGGCTTGGGCAGCAGGCCCGCCGGGTCGGGAGTCTGCACGTAGTCCTGCCGCAGCCGGTTAGCAGCCAGAAGCACCATCTCCGCGTGCCCGTAGGGCAGCCCGGCTATCAACTCCGCATCCGCCGTAACCGAGGCCAGCCGGACGTAGTCAGACTGCAGCGGCTTCTCCAATTCCACGTACGGAACCGCGTCCACATGCGCCACTGAGAGCGTCCACCCCCGGTCGTCCCGGTCCGGATCGTCGAAGACGTGGAGCTGCTGCGGGACCCGCCCCTCGATTCCGGCTTTGTCCCGGAGGGAACGCAGGACGGCGGCCGCCAAGGTTTCGCGCTCCCGCAGGAAGGTGCCGGGCAGCGCCCACTCCCCCGTGCGGTGTTCCTCCCGCCGGCGTACGAGCAGGACTTTGAGCTGGCCGGCATCAACCGTCAACGCTGCGGTGTCCACGGCGACAGACGGCCGGGGATATTCCAGGAGGGGCAAGGGTTTGCTGGACTCACTCATACCCCTATTTATCTCAATCTTGCGCAAAAGATGCAACCGGTGCATACTGGAATCACTTAGCGCAGATATGCGCTAAAGGAAGGGGTTCACCATGAAGATTCCACAGCTCCACGTAGGTGCCGGCACCGCCGCCGGCCCACTCACCACCTTTCCCGTCTGGACGGCCGGTGCCGGACGGCTAGGCATCAGCACTGGCCTAAACGCCGACATCGCAGTTTCAGAACTGACGTCCGGCGCCAGGGTGGGCAATCTGACCATCCTGAATAAAGGAAAGACCAATGCCCTGCTGCTCGAAGGCGAGCTGCTGGAGGGTGGCCAGCAGCACCGCACCTGTGCCCGCGACGTGCTCGTCGGCCCCGGTGAGTCCATGGACATTGAGACCTTTTGCGTTGAGGCCGGACGCTGGGAGGCGGGCCAGAGCATCCACCGCCGCCTGGCACGGCGGGCACCCGTGGCTGTCCGCGCCGAGCTGGCTTATGCCGGCGCAGCACCGGGACGCGACAGCCAGGCACAGATTTGGGAACGGGTCCGGCGCTTTGATGCCGCCCGCGGACCCTCTGCCACCACCTCCCTCCCGGAGCATCTGGACCGCTTCGGCGGGGACACCCGGCCTCAGTCCGTTCCGCCTATTCCGAAACCCCTCGAGGGTCAGCGCGGTGTGATGATCGGAGTTGCCGGGCAGCCGCTGTTGCTGGAAGTCTTCGGCACCGCCACCCTGTTCCGCCGGCACTATCGCCAGCTGATCGAAGCCGTACTCCTGGACGCCGAGCTGCTGCCCGCTTCTGCGCGGAACGCCGCACCGATGCCGGGGCAGGCAGCCCGGGACCTGGCTGCTATCGCCGGCCCCATGGACTTCGGCGAGTTCTACGGCAGCGGCGATGTCCGACGCCACGACACCATGCGCAGCCGGCACATCAACGGAACCCGCGGCCCCGTGCGCGCCTCGGGCATCGCCGTCGTGCTCCCCGACCGGGCTCCCGAGATTGTCCATGTGAGCTACTGGAACACCAACCACTTCCTGATGGAGACCTCATGAACCTGAACTCCCTACAGAATGACCGCGCCGCCGGCGTCCTCGTGGCCTTCGCCGCCGGAGACGCACTCGGCGCCGGCTACGAATTCGACGCTCCCCTGCCCGACGGCGCCGAGGTCACCATGAAAGGCGGCGGACCGTTCGGGTTCGAGCCGGCCGAATGGACCGATGACACCTCCATGGCCATCCCCATCGCGGAAGCACTCCTCGACGCCGGCCCCGCCCCCGCCGCGCTGGACGCCGTCGCCCGGGCCTGGAGCGCGTGGGCCGCCGAAGCCAAGGACGTAGGCTCGCAGACCCGGAACGTCATCGACGCCGCCCGCCGGACCGCGGCAGCGGACCACCGGTCCGAGGTCACCGCTGACGACTTTGCCCGCACCGCAGAAGCCTTCCACGAACGCACCGGCCGCAGCGGCGGCAACGGATCGCTGATGCGCACCGCTCCTCTGGCCCTGGCCTACCTGGACCGGGAACCGGCGGAACTCATGGCACAGGCCGGGGTGCTCAGCGCGCTTACCCATGTGGAAGCCGACGCACAGGAAGCCTGCGGGCTGTGGTGCGTCGCCATCCGAGAGGCTGTTCTCACCGGGCGATTGAATATCCGCGCGGGGCTGCCCCTGCTGGCGGAGGACCGCGCAGGCCTGTGGCTGGAGCGGATCGAGACGGCCGAATCATCCCGTCCGCGGGACTTCACTCAGAACGGCTGGGTGGTGCAAGCGCTGCAGGGTGCGTGGAGCGCCATCACCAGCACGCGCGCCGGATGCAACGGTCCCGCCCATCTGCGGGCCGCACTGGAAGAAGCCGTCCGCGGCGGCAACGACACCGATACGGTGGCCGCCATCGCCGGGTCACTGGTGGGAGCCGCCTATGGTTTCTCCGCCGTGCCCTTCGAATGGCGCCGGAACCTGCACGGCTGGCCGGGCCTGCGGACGCGTGACCTGATGACCCTCGGCGTCGAACTCGCCGCCGGCAACGGGCACCGGGCGGACACGTGGCCTCGTACCCCGCATTTTGATTACAGCTCGTGGTCCAGAACCGACGTCCTGGTTCAGCATCCCGACGACGACGGCGTCTGGCTTGGCGGGGTAGGTGCGCTCGGCAGGACGGCGGAGATGGGTATTGATGCAGTGGTCAGTCTGTGCCGGTTGGGAACGGATGACGTTACCGGCATCGCGCCGGAGAACCAGTCGACGTTCTGGCTGGTGGATTCCGCCTCCCCGGACTCCAACGCCTACGCCGGCTATGTCCTGCAGGAGGCTGCCGCCGCCGTCGAACGCTTCCGAACTGAAGGCAAAACCGTGTTGCTGCACTGTGTCCGGGCCGAATCCCGAACCCCGACCGTTGCAGCACTCTACGGTGCGCGTGCCGCCGGAGTGACTCCGTTGGAATCTCTGGAGCATGTGCGCCGGGTCCTGCCCAACGCTCATCCGAACCCCGCCTTCCGAGAGGTCCTGGCCGTGGCCGTTGCTCAGGCAACAGAACCCGGCAACTGAAAGGGAACCGCGGCGACTCCCCCGCAAACCGGGCAGGTCCCAGCGCAGGCCGTAGCTCGTGGTAGAAATCGCCCATGGGAGAATCGCACGTTTTCGTGACCAAAGGCAGTCTGACCAACTTCGCATGTGATGCATGGCTGCTGCCCACCGACCGGGCGTACAGCATCAAGAAGCATTGGCTTGATGCGGTGTGCGGACTTGAAGCTGCGGTGAAGGAAAACCTGGACGAAGACTTCGCGAGCGGATCCAAGCTGACCCAGCCCCTGGATTCCTGGTCCGCCGGGAAACCGCTGCCGGTCCTCACGGCGGTGCCCTATGAGGGGATTTCCTCAGTGGAGGATCTCCTCCCGCCGGTGCGCGAGTTTGTTCGTGTGGCGGCCGAGAGGGCCAGAGCACGGTGGGCGCCGAGCCGAGCAGATACGGCCCGGCCGGTTCCACTGCTCGGGATCCCGCTGTTTGGAACAGGCGGAGGCGGAGCGGGGTTTGTCGTCGGGGACGTTATCAAGCGCCTTCTCGGAGAGGCGCGGAGAGCTGCGGCCGAAGCGCAGGTTGATGTTGCCCTGGTGCTTAGGGATGAGAAAGACTTTGCCTTCGCACAAGAGCTACGGAAGCGCGAGGGCACGGACTGGTGGCCAGCTCTGAATCAAGACCTGCGAAACCAAGCTGAACCGTTGGCCGCCCATGCCCGCAGCGGCAAGCTTGTTCCGTTTATGGGCGCCGGAGTCAGTATGAGCGCGGGGGCGCCCAGTTGGGGACAGTTATTGGACGGACTGGCTTCGGATGCGCACCTTTCCGATCGAGAGAAGGAGTCCCTCAAGAACCGCAGCAACCTGGATCAGGCCGGCATCCTGCGGTCCATCTTCAACGAGCGTGTGAACCGGGGCGAAACGTCCTTCAACCAAGCCATAGCAAGTCATGTGGACCTGAAACGCTACGGATTGGCGCCGGCGCTCCTGGCGAGCCTGGGTTCGCGTGAAGCTATTACTTTGAACTACGACACGCTGTTTGAGGCGGCCTCCGCCGACGCCGGATTCCCCCGCACCGTAATCCCCGGTGGAGTCCAGGAAAAGAACGCCTGGCTGCTGAAACTTCACGGTTCCGTGACGGATCCGGAGAGCATTGTCCTGACCCGCGACGATTACCTAGGTTTCAATGTCTCGCGCAACGCGCTTTCTGCGCTCGTCAAAGCCACACTCATGACGCAGCATCTGTTGTTCGTGGGATTTGGGCTGGAGGACGACCATTTCCACGAAATCCTCCATGACGTGCGCCGGGCCTTGCCCGAGGCAATGCATGAAAAGAACGGGATCGCGACAGCACTGATGCTGTCCAAAGATCCGTTGGGTGAGCGCATGTGGTCCAACCAATTGAGTCTCGTGTCAATGGGCCCAGACACGAATGGACGAACCGCTCGCGCTCTCGAAATCTTCCTGGATTATTTGGTGGCAATGGCCACCGACAGCCATTCCTACCTTCTGGCCGACGGGTACGAACAGGCTCTGACTGACGCAGAACGGTTGTTGCGCAAAAGACTGCAGGACCTGAGCGATCAATTTACGGACGAGGAGAAAGAAAGCAGCGGCGGCAGGCGCCTGCAGGAAATGCTCGGCGAACTGGGTGCCGAAAACTGACCCTGCCCCCGGGGTTGCAGGATGTTAGCGGCTGGATGCCGGTGCCTGAGACCTACGACCAGCTTCATCCCTGGAAAAGCCGACTCGGCCGATCGTAGCGAATCTGGTTTTGTCTTATTTTTCCAGCTCTACAGTTGTAGTGGTCCCCATCAAACTGACCTTGTAACTGATGGTCTTTTCTTCGTATGTGAACTCTTTAGTTTCGTCACTGGACGCCAAGAGGGCAAAGTCTGTCGCCTCGGTATCCCGCTGGGACGCCCATGTGTGCGGTTCATTCCCGTCCGTTGGGGCTTCGTACGAGCCAACCCAATAGATGGAGGTTGTATCTCCCCCGTCGCTGACCCATTCGATTGTGATGGTGTCCCCGGCAATAGTTGCTTGCTGATAGGACTCCTTATTGGTGGCGTTACTCTGCTTCCAATCGCCGTCAAGGTCTGGGATCTGCGGAGTTTCTGCAACCTTATTTTCGACACCGCCGGCGGCGGGTGCCTCTTCGCCTCCACACCCCGTCAGAGCTAGAGCCGCGGCAAGAACAACTGGTGCAATAATTTTCTTCATAGAGCCACTCTTACACAGGAATTACGTGCAGTCCTTTTCGGTACTAAATATTGGGCGGATGACGAGCCGCCAATATGCCACAATGAACGTGTGAATTAACCCACTGACGAAGTGCAAAGCGAAATTGAAATTGTTCTTTCCGGCGATAGCGCCTTGGTGGCCGGTTCGGAGGCGGCCGCAGCCGCCCTGTTTGAACGCCTCGAGGTAAACCCCTCGTCGGGGCAGTCCGCCAGCCAGTCAGCAAAAGACCTGTTCGCGGGCATCCTCGGCATCGATGCCATTGCCGCAGGATTCGATCCCCAGAGGGTCCACATGACCGGCGAGAGCTACCAGTGCCTGAACCAGCTGGGATATTTACGGACTCAAAGCCGGCAAAAACTCGGAAAAGCGTGCACTGAACGGCCCCCACATCCCAGCAGAGGTGCTGCTCAAGGACCAGGAGCTGGAAAAGAAGTAGCTCCGAACGGAGGTCTGCCGCCTCACTTGCCGACAGCCATCCTGGTGATTTCACGGATTCGCTCCACCAGCTGCTCCGGCGTCAGTGCCCCGTCGGGCCGGAACCATTGAGCAACTCCGGTGCACATCGTGATGACCGCCAAGCTGGCCTCGCGCGGAAAAGGAGTGGCGAAGACCCCGGACTTCGCGCCCTGTTCAACCACGGCGTACATGAGAGCCTGCTGGCGATCGCGGGCAGCAATGTGCTGTGCCCGGGCTGAGGTGTCGAGACTCCGAATCTCGCTGAACGCGATAAACGCCAGTCCCGTCCGCCGGGAGTGGAAGAGCACCACACATTCCACCAGGAAATCAAACTGATCCGAGAGGGACGGCCCGGCTTCAGTCAGCGCCTGCTCGCTGCGGGTCCAGAGATCCGCCATTGCGTGCGAAGTGATTGCCACCAGAAGCGAATGTTTGGACGGATAGTGGTGATAAAGACCGGGAACGGACAACCCGCAGCGGGCCGCGACCCGTCGAATAGTCGTGCCGTGATAACCGTGTTCCATAAAGCACTGCAGGGCACAGGTAAGTATCGGGGACAGATCATTCTGCGCGTAGGTCCGCCACCCGGTCCCACTCCCGGAAATGGACAAAGCCGGATCTCCGCTTCGCACTGTGTATGACATTTTGTCCTCCCGAACTACCCGCATTGAGTCTTGACACCCCGTGAGTCCCACTTCACACTAAGGCTACCGAGCGATCGCTCGGTAGCCACCCGTCCCAGAGCCCCAAGCTCGACAAGGAAGTGAGCACCCAGTGGATGCCAGTGTGACTCCTCCATCGACCAGCTTTTACCCTTCCGGCTTGCCCTCCCCCTTTAACATTCAGACCACGTCATTGGTGGAGGCCTGGCGGCTCCGGGTTCAGGCGAATCCCCAGGGAACCGCAATCGCTTATTTTGACGGCGCCCTGTCCGCTGCCCAGCTGGACGAAGTGTCCGACGCGTTCGCCGCAGCTCTGGAAAGCCGCGGCGTGGGGCCCGGCGACCGGATTGGCATCCAGCTGCAGAATATCCCGCAATATGCCATTTCCTTCCTTGCCCTGTGGAAGCTGGGCGCAACAGCAGTGCTTCTTAACCCCATGTACAGGGGCAGGGAACTGCGTCATCTCGTTGATGATTCCCGGGTCCGGGGAATCATTGCCGAAGACACCCTGTACGCCGCAACTGCCGACACCGTTGCCGGCAGTTCAGTGGAATGGATCGTGACGACGTCGGGGCTTGAATACCAGAACCGCAATGATCCCCGGGTCTTTTCGAACACCACGCCGGTCGAAGCCTCTCCCGACGGGGACATGGCGGACCTGATCTCCGAGTTTGCCGGGCGCTCCCCCGGCGACGCTGCCCTCATGTCCGACGATGTGGCGCTGCTGACCTATACCTCGGGGACCACGGGTCCGCCCAAAGGCGCGATGAACACGCACCGCAACGTCCTCAACGTTGCCATGACTTCGGCTGCGTGGATGGGACTGCAATCCGGCGACAGCGTACTGGCCGTCGCTCCGCTGTTCCACATCACCGGCGCCGTGCTCGGCGCCATGGCACCCCTCCTCCACGACACCACGCTGGTCTTCATCAACCGCACCCAACCCGCCGTCGTCGTGGACGCCGTAGCCGAACACCACATCACCTGCACCACGGGATCAATTACCGTCTTCAACGCCATTTACCAGGACCCCGGTGCAACCCCGGAGCATTTCACCTCAATCCGCACCCTGTATTCCGGCGGCGCACCCATTCCGCCAGCCACGGTGGAGGGTTTCCAGAAGCGGTTCGGGAAATACATCCACAACATTTACGGCATGACGGAAACGACGTCGGGCGTCATAGCCGTGCCGCCGGGCGTCAAGGCTCCCGTCGACCCGCTGAGCGGAAGCCTGTCCATCGGCCTCCCGCTGCCCAACGTCACCGTGCGGATCATCGACGCCGACGGTAATCCGCTGCCCGTGGGCGAACAGGGAGAACTGGAGCTGGCGGGACCGCAGATTGTTCCCGGCTATTGGAACAATGCCGAAGCGACCGAGCGGACCATGCCAGGCGGCCGGCTTCGCACGGGGGACGTAGCCATCGTTGATGAGAACGGCTGGGTATACATCGTGGACCGGCTCAAAGACCAGATCAATGTGTCCGGCTTCAAGGTCTGGCCCCGCGAGGTTGAGGACGTGCTCTACGAACATCCCGCGGTCTTTGAAGCCGCCGTTGTCGGCCAGCCCGACCCGTACCGCGGAGAAACAGTGGTCGCGTACGTCTCGGTGAAGGCCGGACATACTCTTACCGAGGAGGAAGTCATCGAGTTCACCAAGCAGCGCCTCGCCGCCTACAAGTACCCCCGAATCGTCCACCTCATCGAGGATCTGCCCAAGACGCAGACCGGCAAGATTCGCCGCAAGGCGCTGCGCGAGCCAGGAACCCGATGAGCATCCAAACACGGATGACGCCGGACGGCGTGGAAGTAGTGACGACGACGGCGGAAGCCCGTGCACTGCCCAGCCCTCCACTGCTCATCCTGGATTCGGTAACAGCATTCTTCGACGAACAGGGGTTCGGCACCGGCCCGCTGGCCTGGGAACGGATCGGAGACGGACAGTCCAACATCACGTACCGGATTCAACGCAGCGACCAGACGTATGTACTGCGCCGCGGGCCCCGGCCACCCCTACCGCCCTCCACCCATGACATGGTCCGGGAAGCCCGAATCCAGCAGCTGCTGCACGCCGAGGGAGTGCTCGTGCCCCGGATCCTCGCTGTCTGCACCGATAAATCCGTGCTGGGGGTGCCCTTCTACGTCATGTCCTTCGTAGAGGGGGTGGTAATCACCGATACCGTCCCGCCAGCCCTTGAATCACGCGGCCAGCGGGAAGCCACCAGCCGCGCCGTCGTCGATGCCCTCGCCCAGCTGCACAGAGTGGATGTGACCAAGCCGGATCTCTCGGGCTTGGGTCGGCCCGAAGGATACCTTGAGCGCCAGGTGAAGCGCTTTTCCGGCCTCTGGGAAACCAATACCACCCGTCACCTTCCGGAGGTCCATGACCTCGCGGATTGGCTGGAGAAAAACCGGCCTGACTCGCAGGGCATGTCGGTCGTCCACGGCGACTACCGCATGGGCAACCTTTTGTTCTCCGGCTCCGCCCCTGCCTCGGTAGCGGGGATCCTCGACTGGGAGATGGCAACGCTGGGTGATCCCCTGGCGGATCTGGGGTATCTGACCGCCACGTATTCGGACCCGGCGAGCGCACCAACCGTCATGGAGCTCACTCCGGTCACCCGTGAACCCGGGTACTGGAACAGAACACAGCTGGTGGACCGCTACGCGGAACGGACCGGCTTCGAGATGGGCCCTCTTCCCTGGTACCAAGTGCTGGCCCTTTGGAAGTCTGCGATCTTCTGCGAAGCAATCTATACCCGCTGGCTCCAGGGCGAGCGTCCCGGCGACGAAGTCTTCGGACCCTCGCTGGAAGCCGGAGTCCCTCACCTGCTGCAGCAGGCAACGCGGCGCATGCACGACCTGTAATTCCGTCCACAGTTTTATCCGTAATTTCCAGCAGTCCCGTAAGCCCGTAAGTCCCGTCACAGTCTGAACGGCAAAGGAGCCCCAGCATGTCAGCACAATATTCCTCAATTCCAGCATCGGGTGCGGCCATTGCCCCGGCGGGCAGGTCCAAAAAGCGTTCGCTGGCGGCAAGCACCGTCGGCAACATTCTGGAGTGGTATGAGTGGAGTGCCTACGCTGTTTTCGCTCCCTTCATTGCTGCGGCAATGTTCAACCCGGACGACCCGGTATCAGCGCTGCTTTCCACCTTGGCTGTCTTCGCCGTCGGTTTCCTGATGCGTCCTCTCGGCGGCATCGTGTTTGGGCGGATCGCAGACAAGAAGGGAAGAAAGTTCGTCCTCATCACCACCATGCTGATGATGGCTGGCGGCTCCCTTGTCATCGGGCTCATGCCTACCTACGCCACTGTGGGCGTGTGGGCCTCCATCATCCTTCTGCTGGCCCGTGTCAGCCAGGGCTTCGCACACGGTGGTGAATCCGCCACCGCCAATACTTACGTGGCTGAGATTGCCCCCGCGCATCGCCGGGGCATGTGGGGCAGCATTGTTTTTGTCGCGATTTTCGCCGGATCGGTGCTTGCCTACACCGTAGGCGGAACGGTGACGGCCGTGCTCGAGGAAAGTGAAGTTGCTGCTTGGGGCTGGCGGATCCCTTTCCTGTTGGGTGCCTTCCTTGCTCTGGCCGCCCTGTACCTGCGGAAGGGGATGGACGAGAGCGACGTTTTCCACGATGAGGACAAGGCTGCCGCCGACAGTCGGCCGACGCCGCTGGCCCGTAAGCAGGTAGTCCGTGCCATCCTGCTGATGATCGCTATGACTTCCGGTATCACCGCCGCCCATTACACCTGGACCTCCTACGCGTCCACCTACGCCATCACACAGCAGGGGATGTCCGCTTCCTCCGCTTATTGGTCCTCCGTCATCGCACAGTTGATAGCCCTTGTCTCCCTGCCCTTCTGGGGGAGGCTTTCGGACAAGGTGGGGCGCCGCCCGATGATGATCGGTTTCGCCGCAGTGATGATCTTGGTCCAATTGCCTCTGATGAGCCTGATTTCCTCTGAGCCTTGGACCCTGCTGGTCGCTTCTTCCCTCGCCTTGTTGGTTGTCGCAGTTCCGGGAGCGTTGCTTGCCGCCACATTGTCGGAGAACTTTCCAACAAAAGTGCGGACGCAAAGCATCGGCTTTGCCTACTCCATTTCGGTGGCAGTGTTTGGTGGTACTGCCCCGTACCTGAATGCGCTGTTGATTGAGTGGGGTGTGGGCTGGCTGTCGAGCGTGTACATCATGTTCTTGTGCTTGTGCACTGCGGTGGCAGTGTGGCTCATGCCGGAAACCAAAGGCATCGATCTCAAGGACGCCTGAAAGCTCGGTGGCATCCGGCATCACCTGTTCCAAAAGTCCTGAAATCGCCGACCCTACCAAGATCCGTCCACAACGGTTGATCATTGCCAACCAGCCCCTTAGCCTCTCTCCTACACTCGCGTCGCGCACCACCACCTGGTGCGGTGGGGTATAGCGGGTGTCAGGACACCCGCTATACCCCACCGAACTGGCATCAGATTCCAATCACTTTCGCTACTGCGGTCGCACATCGGTCACCTTCACAATAAATTCCGGATCGATGGCGTAGAACGCAGTTGTGAGGTTGCCCTTTGTCAAGCAAGATTCCCCATCGGGGACAGTTTCCGCGGAGAAAGTCACGAGGTCACCTTCGCTCAGGGATGTAAGCGTTTCGAAAAAAGGCGCATTTGTGGGGATAAGTGTGTTATCCATCAGATCTGAAAAAGCATTGTTCCATGTCTTGACTTTAACGCCGCCAGCGATTTCGATCTCTACGTGAGCGAGCCCATCGCTGTTCGCGCCGATTTCGACGATCCTGCCGGACCAATTGGTCATTCTTCCGTTGTCAGAGACAGCGCACATTTGTGCATCTCTTTCCCTCAGGGCAACTGACTGCTGAAGTTCGGTTGAAGCTTTGTTGTACTGGCTCTTCCCCTGGACAAAAGCCTCTATGAAGGCTTGCTCGTCTGCTGGATAGGTCCCGTACGCCGTGGACGGCTTCTTCACGGGCGGTGATGACTCCGTTGATGCTTCGTTAGGCGAAGGCTCTGCGGTCGCTGTTTCGCTCTGCACGGCAGCCGGTACGGGCTCTCCGTAATTCCCATTGGATAAAGCACTCCCAAAAACGGACAATACGATCACAGCACCGATAGCAGTTAGGACCTTGTGCTTGGCAAACCAATTCGAGTTCGTTTGCCCAGTGCCGCCCACCTGCCGCACGGGTCCACCAAATCCAGGGTTTACCCGAGGCACATCTTCCACCCAGAACTGCCACCCCTGCGGCGCGGGCCCCCAGGATGGGTCCGGTCTCCACCCCGGGGGCGGAGTCCACCCGTCAGGTGCTGGCGGCCAATTGGGAGGTGGATTGAATCTCATGGTCATTTAGTCTCCATTTTTCAAGTGAATCCATAAACGGCCTGATCATTTTGGATATTTCGCAAGAAATGGATGTGGCGTCGATCGAGAGATGGATCCCTCCGCGCCTCGGTTTCCCTTTACATACTCCCGCTTCGGCAGGCCCACGGGCTGCGAACGCCGGGAAGCTCCTAGCCGCGGGTCTGGGCGGTTTCCCCTATGGGGGGAATGCTGAGACCGATGATGCCGACAATCGCCATTTTACCAACCCGGTACCTGCAGGTTGGAGGTACCGATCAGGGGACGTTCGTCTTTCGTCTTAGGGTCTCGACGCGTTGGCACTGCACCCCTAGCCACACTTCCGGAGAAGAAACAACAGCAGTTCCGCCGACCCGACCAAAATCCGTCCACAACGGTTGATCCTTGCCAACCAGCCCCTTAGCCTCCCTCCTACACTCGCGCCGCCGCATCACCACTGGGTGCGGCACAGACACGGCTGATGGTGCCCGGTGCGACGACGGCCGGGCACCATCAGCTGCAACACCGCATGTTTCCGATGCGCTGTATACGAGCAGCACCCTGCCGTGGCCGGAGTTGGCCGCGGCCCGTATGAGGGATTCCTCCATGCAGATAAGGCATAAATCCGCCACAGCCCTTCTTGCCTCGCTCGCCCTGCTGGGACTGGCCATATCGCCGGCCACCGGCTATCGCGGCGATGCACCGCCCGGCAGTAAACTGCCGGATCTTCCCGCCCCCGCCGAATACTTTGGCTTCGAAATGGGGGACGAAGGGAAACTCGCGTCCTTCGCGGACATCAGCGACTACTTCGAGACGATCGCCGCGCAGTCCCCGGAAGTGGACTACGAAGTGGTGGACCGCACCACCGACAACAACGAATATCCAATCCTCCGGATGAGCAGTGAGGAGAATCTGAACCGGTTGGATGAAATCCTCGCCACCAACGAGCGGCTGTCCGATCCTGAGGCCATGGTTGCCGAGGCGGCCGCGGCCGGGATGGAGGAAGAGGACTACGCCCGGGAGGTCGCCGCAGGAACCGTCCCGGTCTACTACATTGAGGCCTCCATCCACGCAACGGAAGTGGGAAACACGCAGGCGCTGGTCGACGTCGTCCACCGCCTCGCCACCGAAGATTCCGACGCAATGAACAAAATTCTGGACAAGATGGTGGTGCTGATCGTTCCTTCCGCCAACCCGGACGGGCAGCAGATGGTGGTGGACTACTTCAACGAAACCGCGGGCACAGAGTACAACCGCGTGTATCCGGACCTCTACCACTCCTATGTGGGGCACGATAACAACCGCGACTGGTTCATGTTCACGCAAAAGGAATCCCGGACCCGGGTGATGCTGGAACAGAAATACCGTCCGGTGGTTCAGCACTACATGCACCAGGCCGGAACCAACAGTCCCCGGATTTGGACCCCGCCGTATGACGAGCCGCTCTCCACGGCCGTGGATCCCATCGCCATCTCCTCCTCGAATGCGCTCGGCCAGTTCACCCAGCGTGACCTCGTGGCCGAAGGCCTGAAGGGCGTGAAGTCCGACGACGCGTACGGCATCCTCTGGAACGCCGACGTCGCCGGATACGGCACCTTCCTGGGCACCTCCACCTTCCTGACCGAGATTGCCTCCGTCCGCGACCTGGCCTACCCCTACACCGGAGACGGCGTGCTGGAACCGGTCGACAAAACGATGCGCTCACCCCTGCCCTACGATTCCGACACCTGGACGCTGAAGCAGATTGTCCAGTACGCCACGTCAGCGGCTTTCTCAGGCATGAACACAGTGGCGTCGGATCCCCAGTCGTGGCTGCTGAACAACCTCTACCGGGTGAATATGAACAGTGTTGACTGGGAGGGCGGCCCGTACGCCTATGTGGTGCCCAGCGGCCAGCGCGACCCCTACGCCGTGTATGACATGATGCGGATCTTCGACTTCGGCGAGGTGGAAATTGAGCAGGCCACGGCAGCCTTCACTGCTGAAGGCCGGGAATTCGCCGCCGGCTCTTACATCCTGCGCACCCAGCAGCCGCTGGGACGCTGGGTGGATCAGCTGCTGCGCATCGACGAGTATCCGGACAACGCCCGCAAGTGCGCCGACTGCCCGCTGATCATGCCGTACAGCGAAACCACCGACAACATCGCCCTGTTCATGGGCGTGGATGTTGCCGCGGTTCAGGAGCCGTTCGAGACTGCTACCCGGCAGGTGCGCGAAATCCGGCAGGATCGGGTTCAGATGCCCCGGCCGCCGGGAAACAACGGCGCCTACATTCTCAGTGCCGAGTCCTACGGCCTGGGCCGGATCATTGACGATCTGCAGGACGCCGGGGTGGATACCTACCGAGCTGCCGGTCCGATCACCGTGAACGGGCAGGAGTTTGCTCCCGGTGCGCTGATGGTTCCCGCCGGCGAACGTGGTGCCCGCGGCGCCCTAACCCGTGCCATCCGCGAAACCAGCCTGCCGGTCTACGCCACGGCGCAGATGCCGGAAACCGGGGCGATCAAACTCGCGGACAACACCCGGATCGGCCTGGTCCGCGGGGCCAACAACATGCCCGGCGGCTGGCTGATGTGGATGATGGACCAGTTCGGCACCAACTATGAGGTGGTTGAAGCTGAGGACTATGCGGATCTGGCCGGGCAGTTCGACTCGATCGTCCTCGCGCCGGGCATCTCCACGGACCGGCTGACTACCGGCCTGGACACCACCAAGTATCCGGAGGAGTTCGCCTGGGCTGCCGGTGTGCCGGATGCACCGCAGAAGCTCGCGGAGTTCGCCGAGCAGGGCGGCAGCGTCCTGGCCCTGGGGTCTTCGTCTCTCACCGCGGCCTCTGCAATGAGTCTGCCGGTGGAGAACATCACCCCGGCGGACCGTGCCGCCTTCAATGTTCCCGGCGCCCTGCTGGCCCAGAACTATGACACGGCCCAGCCCACAGCCTGGGGCATGCCGGCGTCTTGGCCCACCTGGTTCAACAACGACGCCGCCTTCCGCCTGACCGGGGAGGGAACCTCGGTTTCGCAGTACCCCGCCGAGGGCAACCCGCTGGTCAGCGGATACGCCCTGGGTGCCGAAGCGCTCAACGGAGCAACGAACATTGCCTCGTTCGACGTCGGTGAGGGGGACGTGACGATTGCCGGCGGGCACATCACCTTCCGCACTTGGCCGCGCGCTTCCTGGACCGTGGTTACCAACGCGATCTACAACGGCGCGGGCACCGAACTGACGGCTGAGGAAATGGCAGGCCTGTTCGCCAAGGCCGGCCGCTAGCAGCAGAGGATTCCCGGGCCGGGGCCATCAGCCCTCGGCGCGGGAATCTGCCGTCGCTGCCTGTCGCCTTACACGTTTTCGTGACCAGAGGCAGCGAGCTGCAGTGACCTACCTGCCCAAGCGCCAAGAGTAGCTGGCCGCGTCCCAGTTCACTGTCGCAGAAAAGATGTATCCCGATTCAGTTCCGTCATCACGCTTTTCGTTGACTGCAATGCACTCGAAGGTCCCCGTGATGGCCGTCAAATCATCTATGGATCCTCCGCCCAGAGGGGTACATTCGGTACGCATGATCGGACCGTCAAGACTTCCTTCATCTACGCGTTTTACAGCGTCCTTCTGCACGGCTTCCTGCAGCCCCTCGACAATGAGAGCTCGAAGCGCCCGCTGGCCGTTCTCACTTTCGGCCTTAGCCTCCGCTTGGCGTTCCTGTTCCTTTTCAGCAGCAGCTGCCGCTGCCTGGGCAGCCCGATCGGCTGCTTCTTCAGCCTCAACCTGCTGAGAATGCTGCACCCCCAAGGTGATCCCAGTGACCGCACCCAGAGCAAGCAGAACCGCCAAGGTGATGATGATGGCCTTCCTGCTGAATTTCAGCTTCCGGCCCCGAGCATAGGAGGCGCCGCAGTGAGGACAGTATTCCCCGAGACCTTCGTTCGCAACGCTGCATTTAGGGCATATTTTTGTCCATGACGTGTCACCCACTGCTTCATTTGCGGGCTCATTCTTCTGGTCCGCAGGAACGGATTCACCCGAATAAATGGCGTCAGAGTGAGGCTCGTTCGGGGCGCCGGAGCCCTCCGTGTAAGCATCCCCGTTATTCTGTTCTGGCTTGATCGCCATTTTGTCTCCCTGATTCTATTGATGCTCTAGAACAAGGGGAAGCTTCGGATCCCAAACGGTTCCGACGCACGGCAGGCGTCAAGGAAAACTCAGGTGTCGCTGTGGTGTCCCCAAAATCCTATTGAGGTACTGCCTCAACGGCGGTTAAAGTATATGACGCTTTAATCCTCAACAAAACAAGGTCCACCTCGCCGTGCATCTCCCCGCCGGGGTTTGCCAATTCCCGTCCTGCTCCCCGCACTCCGGCGTGGAAACTATCCTCCAGATCGACATGCATAGAAGCGTCAGGGGATGCTGCCGCATATCAGCTATCCCCGTCACCCACACCACCCCCGCCGTTGTCGTCCCTAAACCCGGTGGACTCCCGCCGGACAATCCGGAACCCGGCCTTCACCGACCGGGGCGCCAAAGGCTCCCCCTTCTCCCCGATCCGCTCCACCAAAAGCTGCACCGCGGTTTTGGCGATCTCGTCCCGACCGGGATCCACCGTGGTCAGCGAGGGCAGCGAGAAGCGGCCCTCGTCGATGTTGTCGAAGCCGATCACGGCCACGTCCTCTGGCACGCGCAGACCTTCCACCGCCAGCTGGCGCAGGGCACCCAGTGCCAGGGAATCGTTCAGCGCAAAGACTGCGTCAAAGCCGACGCCCCGGCGGCACAGCCCGCGGATGGCCTCAGCTCCGGTGTCCCGTCCCCAGCTGCCGCCGCGGGCCACTAGATCCGGGTCGAAGGCAATGCCCGCGGCGGCAAGGGCCTCGCGGTAGCCGCGCTCGCGCAGGCTGGCCGAGCTGGCGGCGTCCTCCGAGATCTCCGGCGCACCCACCAGAGCAATCCGTGACCGGCCAAGGCCCAGCAGGTGTTCGACGGCGGCCCGCGCCGAGGACGTGTTGTGCATGGTGACGTGGTCGGTGGGTCCGCCGAAGATCCGCTCGCCCAGCAGCACCAGGGGCTCATCCACGGTGAGGGCGCCGGCGTCGTCCTGCCCCAGCGCGGCGGGACTGAACAGCATGCCGTCCACAAAGCGCAGCCGTCCGCCGGAGAGGGCCTCCAGCTCCAGCTTCCGCTCACCGTTGGTCTGCTCAATCAAAACCCGCAGGCCCTTTGTCGCCGCAGCACGGATAACGGAATCCGCCAGCTCGGCAAAGTAATTTTCCCGAATGGAGGGAACGGCCAGCCCAATCACTCCCGTTTTACCGGACCGCAATCCGCGCGCGGACAGGTTGGGGCGATACCCCAGCTCGTCAATAATCCGGCTCACCCGCGAGCGCGTTTCCGGCCCCACTTTGGGATTGTCATTGAGGACATTGGAGACCGTCTTGATGGAAACGCCGGCGGCACGGGCAACATCGTGAAGCGTTGGATTCATGTTTCGAAGGCGCCCTTTCCTGCCCTGCAGCTTTTCCGGCCAAAACGTCTTCAAATCCTAGCCGCACAAAAACAATGCCCAGGACTCTTGACGCCTCAACCATGCGCGGTTTAGCGTTCCGGGTACAACGTTGTACCTCACCAAGGTTGCACCACCAGCACCCAAGAAAAAAGCCTTCTCTGCAACGCCGGAACCACTCCGGCACTGGAACATTTCGACAACGGAGTCCCAATGCCCCAAGCCCGCCTCACCCTTGACCCGCATTTCACGGTGGCCCCAGTCAGCCGACGAGTCTTCGGCTCCTTTGTGGAACACCTCGGCCGCGCCGTTTATGACGGCATCTACGAACCCGGGCACCGCACCGCCAACGAGGACGGCTTCCGCCGCGACGTCATCGAGCTGGTCCGCGAACTGGGAGTCTCCACCATCCGCTATCCGGGCGGAAACTTCGTCTCCGGCTACCGCTGGGAGGACGGCGTGGGCCCCCGCGAGTCCCGGCCCCGCCGGCTGGACCTCGCCTGGCACTCCACAGAGACCAACGAAGTAGGCCTTGATGAGTTCGCCCGCTGGATCAAAGAGGTCGACGGCGAACTCATGTACGCGGTGAACCTCGGCACCCGCGGCGTGCAGGAAGCCCTGGACGTCCTCGAGTACGCCAACATCCCCTCCGGCACCGCACTCTCGGACCAGCGCATCGCCAACGGCAGCCCCGAGCCGCACGCCATCCGCATGTGGTGCCTGGGCAACGAGATGGACGGCCCCTGGCAGCTCGGCCACGGCACCGCCGAAGAATACGCGCGTCTCGCAGCCAAAACCGCGCGGGCCATGCGCCAGCTGGACCCAACGCTGGAACTCGTGGTCTGCGGCAGCTCCGGCGCCGGCATGCCAACCTTCGGCGACTGGGAGCGCACGGTCCTGGAAGAGACCTACGACGACGTCGACTTCATTTCCTGCCACGCCTACTACGAGCCGCACGACGGCGACATGGCCAGCTTCCTGGCCTCGGCAGTCAGCATGGACCGCTTCATCGATTCGGTGGTCGCGAGCGCCGACCATGTGAAGGCCGTCCGCCGCAGCGATAAGACGATGTACCTTTCCTTCGACGAATGGAACGTCTGGTACCAAAGCGTCTACAACGACGTCGAGAAGATCACCGATGCCTCCGAGTGGCCGCAGGCGCCGCGCCTGCTGGAGAACGCCTACTCGGCGATGGACGCCGTCGTCGTCGGGAGTCTCCTGATCAGTCTGCTCCGGCACGCGGACCGGGTGACCGCCGCCAGCCTGGCCCAACTGGTGAACGTGATCGCGCCAATCACCACCGAACCGCAGGGACCGGCGTGGCGGCAGACCACCTTCTACCCGTTCGCGATCACTTCGCGGCTGGCCCGCGGCACGGTCCTGGATCCGAAGATCGACTCCCCCGCCATGGTTACCGACGCCTACGGCGACGTCCCCATGGTCGACGCCGTCGCCACCCACGACGACGCCGCTGGAACCGCCGCGGTGTTCCTGGTCAACCGCAGCCTCACCGACACCGTGACCGTCAGCATCGATGCCGGCCCGCTCGGCGTCGAAAGCGTCCGCAGCGCGCAGACCCTGCATGACGACGATTACTCCGCCGGCAACACCCTTCAGGACCAGGACCGGGTGGTCCCCGAACCCAACAAAAGCGCGCGCATCGAAAACGGCACGGTCACCGTGACCCTTCCCCCGGTCTCGTGGACCGCCCTCGAGCTGCAGTAAGCACCAAAACCCTTCTGTTTCACCATCACTCATACAAGGGAGTACGCAGTGCGAAACACAAAGATCCGAAACACAAGAATCCAAAGAAAAACCCTGCTCGCCGCCGGCATGACAACGGCGCTGGCCATGACGCTGGTGTCCTGCGGCAGCAACGACGACGACGGCGGGGGCGGCGGCACCGGGGCCGGCGCGAGCAAAACGAACTGCGCCAACGAGATCAAGGTCAATGATGTTCCCGTGGTCACCTACTGGGGCTGGTTCGAAGACACGGCGCAGACCGTCGACAAGTTCAACGAAACCCACGATGACGTACAGATCTGCTGGACCAACGCCGGGCAGGGCGCCGACGCCTACACCAAGCTCTCCACCTCGCTGCAGTCCAAGTCCGGCGCACCAGACATCGCCCAGATCGAGTACGACTGGCTGAACAGCTTCCTCATGCAGGGCGGGCTCGTGGACATGACCGAACACGGGATCAACGAATACAAGGACAACTTCACCGCCGGCGCCTGGCGCGACGTCTCCAGCGGCGACAGTGTCTACGCGGTGCCGGTCGACCTCGGACCCGTGGGTATGTGGTACCGGCAGGACATCTTCGACAAGCACGGAATTCCTGTTCCCACCACCTGGGACGAGTATGCCGCTGCGGCCAAGCAGCTCAGCGACGCCACCGGCGGAGAGACACTGATCGGCAACTTCGCGCCGAACGGCCAGGGCCAGCACTATGCCTTCCTGGACCAGGCCGGCGCCAAGCCCTTCGACTTCGACAACAGCAATCCCACCGAGATCAGCATCAACCACAATGACGAGGCCAGCAAGAAAGTCTTTGACTACTGGATCGATCTGGTGGACCAGGACCTGGTGGGCACCGACCAGGCCTGGACACCCGAATTCAGCACCGCGCTGGGCACCGGCAAGTACGCCACAGCCATCTATCCGGTTTGGTACAACGTCCACATTCCCGCGCTGGAAGGCGCCGACGCGGACGCCGTGTGGCGGGCAGCTCCGATCCCGCAGTGGGATGCTTCCAGCCCCAAGCAGGTGAACTGGGGCGGCAGCACGCTGGCCGTGACGGTTCAGGCCGACGACGCCGCCCTCGCCACCAAGGTGGCCGCGGAACTCTACGAGTCCCAGGAAACCAAGGAACTCGGCGTCGAGGTGGGCGGACTCTTCCTGGCCTACCCCGAGATGATCGAATCCGAGTACTTCCAGAACCGCCCCTATGAGTTCTACGGCGGACAGCAGCTGAACAAGGAAATCTTCGGTCAGGCCGCCCTCGACTATGAGGGCGTGACGTTCTCCCCGTTCACGCAGTTCTACTACGACGAATCCCAGCGGCTGCTCTCCGAAGCGATTGAAGGCAACATTTCAGCTTCGGACGCAGCGGACCAGCTGCAGGAGTCACTGGAAACCTACGCCGGTGAGCAGGGTTTCGAACTGAAATAACCAGCCCCGTGCGGGCAGGGCACCCCCCTGCCCGCACGGAGGTCCCCCCTATGCGTCCCAAGGAAGAGACACATGTCAGCCACCTCAGAGCTAGAAACGCCGGCCCGGCCCCCGGCCGTGCTGAAACGGGGAACCAGTCTGGAGCGCAAAACCGCGCGGTTCGGATGGGTATTCCTTGCCCCCTTTGCCGTGGTGTTCCTGGTGTTCCTCGTCCTGCCGCTTGGTTACGCGTTCTGGATGAGCCTGCACACCAACACCCTCGCCGGCGGTGAACAGTTCGCCGGGCTGGCGAACTACAGCAAGGCCTTCACCGACCAGCGGTTCCTGTCCGGCATGACCCGGGTGGCGGGCTTCGCCCTGGTTTTTGTGCCGCTCCAGATTGGACTGGCGCTCGTCTTCGCGCTCATCCTCGACGACGTTCGGACCCGCCTCTCGCGCTTCACCCGGCTGATGATTTTCGCGCCGTACGCCATCCCCGGCGTAATTGGCGCCCTGATGTGGGGCTTCCTCTACAGCCCTTCCTTCGGGCCGCTGGTGGGTTTCTTCGATCTCCTGAACATGCAGGCGCCGGACCTGCTCAGCCGAAGCTCCATCTTCTGGTCACTGACCAACATTGTGACCTGGCAGTGGACCGGCTATTACATGATCATCATCTATGCGTCGCTGCAGTCGATTGACCCGTCCATCTATGAGGCTGCCCGAATTGACGGTGCCACCAAACTGCAGACGGCACTGCAGGTCAAGGTCCCCATCATCACCTCGTCGCTGGTGCTGACCGGGGTGTTCTCCCTGATCGGCACCCTGCAGTTCTTCACTGAACCCCAGGTGCTGGCCCCGCTGGCCGGCAACGCCATCGACGCCGCGTACACCCCCAACCTCTACGCCTACAACCTGGCGTTCTCCTACCAGCAGTTCAACTACGCGTCGGCCATTTCCTTTGCACTCGGGCTCATGGTGTTCCTTGCCTCCATCATTTTCCTGATCGCCACCCGCAAGAAGAGCGGACTCAACTGATGACTACAACACCGGCACCACTGCTCGACGACGCCGTCACAGCCTCGGGACCGCGCGGGAAACGCCGCGCCAACAAGCCCCCGCGGGAACGCGCCGTCGGCCTGCACATCCTCCTCGCCGTCGCGTCCCTGTATTTCCTGCTGCCGCTGTGGTGGCTCGTGGTCGCGGGAAGCAAGAGCACCCAGGGACTGTTTACCGGCACCGGAGGTCCGCTCTGGTTTGACTCGAACTTCGCCCTGTTCGACAACCTCCAGCAGCTGGCCACCTACAACAACGGCATCTACCTGCGCTGGCTCGGCAACTCCTTCCTGTACGCGACGGCAGGCGGGGTGGGGGCCACGGTTCTCGCGGTGCTGGCCGGCTACGCGTTCGCCAAGTACCGCTTCCGGGGACGGTCCGTCAGCTTCATGATCCTGCTGGCGTCGGTGATGGTGCCGGCGACGGCGCTCGTCATTCCCACCTACGTGCTGTTCAACAACCTCGGGCTGACCAACACGGTCTGGGCGGTGATCCTTCCCTCGCTGCTGAGCCCCTTCGGCGTGTACCTCATGCGTGTGTATGTGCAGGATGCCATCCCGGACGAGCTGCTGGACGCGGCGCGGGTGGACGGTTCCGGGGAAATCCGGACATTCTTCACCATCGCCCTGCCGCTGATGCGGCCGGCCGTCGTCACCGTGCTGCTGCTCTCCGTGGTGGGCGGCTGGAACAACTACTTCCTGCCGCTGGCCATGATTTCGGACCAGACACTGCTGCCCGTCACGGTGGGCCTGAACGCCTGGCAGGTGCAGTCCAACTCCGCCACCGCCAACGGCCTGATCTGGAACCTGGTCACGAGCGGCTCGCTGGTTTCCGTCATTCCGCTCATCATCGCCTTCCTCATGCTGCAGAAGTACTGGCAGGGCGGATTGTCGCTGGGAAGCCTGAAGTAAGAAGCAGGTCCGCAATAAACCCCGCAATAAAACAGGGCACCCAACCCGGTGAATCCCTCTTTCCGGCATTCTTCCCCGCTAGGCTGGCCGTGAAGTAATTCACCGCCCGGTTTCGGGCGGACAACCGCTATTGCCGTCACGGCACAGTATCTTCAGGGGGAATAACGCGTGAGTGAACCGACGCAGCTAAACGACCAGTCCGGAAACAACCCCGGACCGTGGAATTCCGGCCAGCCGGGCCAGCCCGCACCGGGTCAGCAGCCGCCCGGACAGCAGGGACCCTATCAGGGCGGACAGGCCTATCCCGGCGCTCAGGGAAACTACAACTATCCGGCTTCGGGCGACTCCTCGGCACAGGGCAGTTACGCGTACCCGGGCAGTCCCTACGGCCAGATGTCACCGGCCGAAGAGCCGCCCCGCCCCAAGCAGGTCAACCGGGCCTTCTGGCTCCTGATCGCGAGCGCCGTCGCCGGGTTGATCTCGCTGCCCTTCTCTATTTCCTACATGAACTCTCCGGAGTACCTCGAGTACTTGGAGACCATCACGCGGGATCTGGGCCTGGAGGTTGATTCACAATCGCTCTCCGCCGGCGTGGCGAGCAGCACGATGTCCACGGTGTTCGGCGGCATCTTCGGGGCAGCCGTGACGGTTGGACTTGCCCTGCTGGTCCGTGCCGGGTTCAACTGGGCACGAATCGTCCTCACGATCCTCGCCGTGCTCTCCCTCGTGGGCCTGCTCGGACTGTTTACCACGGGGACTGTCTCCGGTGTCCTGACGCTGGTGTCCCTGGTGGCCACCATCGCCGCCGTCGTGCTGCTGTTCATGAAGCCCTCCAGCGAGTACTTCACCCGCAAGAAGGACTACCGGCAGGCCAAGAAGTTCGGCGGATACCAGGCATAACCGCCTCGATACTTCCGCTGTGGGGGGGGTGCCGGCTGATCTCAGCCGGCACCCCCCATGCCTTTAACGGGTCACCCTAGGCAACGGCCCCCTTAGCGTCCTGTCCAAACGGGCCCTCGCCCGCAAACGCGTACTGCGCAAACCGCTCCCCGATCAACCGGTGCGTAGCGGTATCCGGATGCAGTGCGTCCGGCAGCGGATGATCCTCAGCATCCTCGGCACCGTACAGGGCGGTCCCGTCCAGATAATAAAGATTCCCGTCCTCAGACCGGCGTTCCATCAGGGACTGCAACGCGTCACGGATCACGCGCAGGGTCAGCTGGCCGGCAGCCACGCCCTCCGGCGAGCCGGCGGCGATGAACTTCACCTGATCCGTGCCGAAGGATGCCGGGTCAAAGGCGCCGGGCCCCGGAGTGTCCTCGTGGATGCCGCAGAATATCGGTGAAATAAGCACCAGCGGGGTGTCCGGGTGCCCGTCGCGGATGGTGTCCAGGAAGCCATGGACGGCGGGGACAAAAGCACGCAGCCGCATCGAGTCCATGTTCACCACGTTGATGCCCAGCTTCACGCTGATCAGGTCCGCCGGGGTGTCCCGCATGACCTGCGCGGTGAACGGATCCACCAGGGCGCTGCCGCCCAGCCCCAGGTTGCGCAGGTCGACGCCGCCGATCCGCGCGGCCACAGCGGGCCAGATGCCCGACGGCGTGGCAGCGTTGGAACCGTGGCTGATCGAGCTGCCGTGGTGCAACCAGACCGGCATGCCGTAGCGGTGCGGTTCCAGCGGGGCGTCACTGCGCAATTCCACCAGCTCCACCGTTTCGTTGTGCGGCAGCCAGATCTCCACCACCTTGGAACCGGCAGGCAGCGGGGAAAAGATGCTGGTGTGCGAGGGTCCCTCGACCTGCCGGCTGGCACCGGTGGACATAATGACCTCGGTGTACGAACCTCCGGTGAGGCTGTCGCTCTGCATCAGCTCGCCGTCGACCAGCAGATCCACAGAGCCGCGCGGCCGGTCCGCGCCCAGGTAAACCACCCGGGTGGGGTGCGTGACCAGTTCCAGCCGCTCCGCCGTCGTCGAGAAAACCAGCCGGACCCCGGAGGGCTGGGCCTCGGCCATGAGCAGCTGCGGGTCAGGGAACCTGGTTCGCACAGCGGCGGGCAGGCGGTGCGGCCGCAGTCCCCGGGCAGTGGTTTCGAGTTCCGCGGCTCCGTGAACGAGCGCGGGGGCGATGGCAGTGGTGATCATGAGGGTCTTTCGTCGATATTCAGGTGCCAAGCCACCTTAGTGCATGCGGCAGGCCAGCGCCGTTCCGGCGGGAACTCGCAGTGCGGACTATGACCCGCCCGCGGACCGCCGGTAACTGCTGGCCGTAAAGCCGAGAACCTCACGGAACGCGGCGGCCAGATGCGCCTGGTCCGCGTAGCCCAGTTCCGCCGCAATGTCCGCAATAGGGGTTGTGGAATCCAGCCGCACCCGTTCGGCCGCCTCCTGCAGCCGGTACCGGCGGATCATGGCCAGCGGAGGCAGCCCCACATGCCGCCGCGCCAGTCTTTGCACCGTCCGGACGGAGACGCCGAGCTGTTCGGCGGCTTGAGCCACGCGGATGAGGAACGGATCCGACTGGATCAGGTCCTCCAGCCGGTTGGCCAGCAGGGCATCAGCACTGGGGGCGGGGACCTGAGCTTCGAGCCAGTGGACTGCCGCCGCCGCGGCGGCCGTGCGGCGGGACGCGTCGTCGTCGTCCGCCATGGCAGCCGTAACCGCTGCCAGCAGCTGCGGAGCCGGGAAGGGGATTTCGACGTCGCGCAGGCTTCCCGGATCCTGAACGAACGCCGGCACCGCGGCCGGCCGCAGCAGCAGTCCCAATGCCCAGCCGCGTCCGGACAGATCCCGAAAGGAGCGCCGGGTCGCCGGACCGGACAGCGTGACGCCTTCGGCCTGGACCACCAGGTTCAATGCCGGAAAGGGCAGCAGCTCCTGCCGCGACACCCGGCCGGGCGCCAGGTTCCATTCCGGAATCCAGAACCAGCGCACCCGGTCCGCGAGCGCTGCCGGTGCCGGGATCCGGTGGAAGGAAGGCAGCCGGGCGGGATACAGCGTCCCGCGCCATTGATCCTCTCCCTCACCGGCCGCTGCCATGTCTCCCCTATGTCTTCCCCAGGCTGTCGCGAATCTTCAAGCCGGAGCCGGGTCCGCACTCCTACCGTCGAAGCATGACTACTACACCCAACACCAATCCCACCGCCTCAGCGCCGGGCACCTCAGGTGTCACCGGCCAGCACACCACCTGCGGCGTCCCGCACGGCGTCACCACGCTGACCCCGTTCCTCGCTGTACCGGATGCCCGCGAAGCCATCAACTTCTATCGCGATGTCTTTGGCGCCCGGCTGATCGATGCCACCGAGATGGGCGGCATCGTGGTCCACGCCGATCTGGACTTCGGCACCGGCCGGCTGCAGCTGGGCGAACCCAACCCGGACTACGGGCTCGTCTCCGCCCCGGAGGGTGACGCCGACTGCTATTCGATGGGTCTGTACTGCGAAAACGTCGACGAGACCGTGGCCCGGGCAGAAGCAGCCGGGGCCAGCATCCGCGAACCGCTGACCACTTTCGTCTCCGGCGACCGTTTCGCCAGTATCCGTGACCCGTTCGGGGTCCGCTGGTCCGTCATGTCCCGAGTGGAGGACCTGTCCGACGAGGAAAGCGCCGCCCGGGTTGCCGAGTGGGCCGCCGGGCAGGGCATGTCGGCTTCCGGCTCCGGTGAGGACGCCCCGGAGGGCTCCGGGGAAAACTCCTAGGAGTCCTGGCCCTCGATGCTGATCATCCAGCTGGTGCCGAATTTGTCATTTAGCATGCCGAACATGTCGCCCCAGGGTGCCTTTTCCAGCGGCAGTGTCATTTGGCCGCCGTCGAGCAGCTTGTCCCAGTATCCGCGCAGCCGCTCACCGTCGCTGCCGCTCAAGGAGATGGAATAGCTGCTTCCTTCGTCCAGGGCCATGCTGGCCGGGGTGTCCGAGGCCATCAGGACAAGCCCGTCGTCTGTCTTCAGGGACGAGTGCATGATCTTGTTGGCCTCGGCGGGGTCTTCGGCCATGTTCATGTCACCGTAGGTGTTGCTTTCCAGGGTTCCGCCGAACACGCTCTGATAGAACGCCATCGCCTCCCGGGCGTTGTCCCGGAAGCTGAGGTAGGGATTCATGAGGGTGGACATGGTGATCTCCTTCAAAACTCCGTGTGGAACGGTGTGGATGGATGTCCAGCCAGAGTAGGCGCAGTGTGCCGCCGCCGAAAGAGCTTCGTCCTTTCCGAAACGGCCACGGCAGGACAAAACGGCGACCGTCTCCCGAAGGAGACCGCCGCCGTCGTCCTGAAGCTGCGGCGCCTAGCGCGCACTCTTCCGCCGGCTGAACCCGAACGCCACGGCCAGCAGCAGCACCAGGCCCTTGATGATCTGCTGCCAGGCGGCGTCCACGGACAGGATGGACAGGCCCTGGTTCAGCACGCCCATCACCAGGCCGCCGATCACCGCGCCGATCACGGTGCCCACACCGCCCTGCACCGACGCACCGCCGATGAACACGGCGGCAATGGCATCCAGCTCGTAGCCGCCGCCGGCCGAGGCCACCGCTCCCCCGGCCCGCGCGGTGCTCACCACGCCGGCCAGCCCGGCCAGGAAACCCATGTTCACGAAAATGAAGAAGTTCACCCACTGTGTCTTCACGCCGGACATCATGGCCGCATTCAGGTTCCCGCCCATCGCGTAGATGTGACGGCCAAACACGGTGCGGGTCAGCAGGAAGGAGTACGCCAGCACCAGCACGGCCAGGATGATCAGGATGATAGGTGTGCCGCGGTTGTAGGCCAGCAGATAGCACAGGTACATGATGGCCACCACGGCCACGCCGATCTTGAACCAGAAGGACGGGGCCTGCTCGCGGGGCAGTCCGAGCCGCTGCAGATCCCGGCGGCTCTTGAGCTGCTGCGCAATCACCGCAATGGACGCCACCGCGCCGATGCCCAGCGTGATCAGGTCCGGGGTTCCGGTGGTGGGAAGGGTGCCGGAGCCGATCGCGATATACGGGCGCGGCAGGCCGCTGACGGTTCCGCCGGACAGCAGCACCAGGGCCACGCCGCGGAAGATCAACATCCCGGCCAGGGTCACAATAAACGCCGGTATCCCCACAAACGCCACCCAGAAACCCTGCCAGGCTCCGATCAGGGCGCCGACGGCGAGGGCCAGGACAACCGCGCCCCACCAGGGCAGGCCCCAGTCGTTCATGGACAGCGCCGCCACGCCGCCAACCACGGCCACCACGGATCCGACGGAAAGATCGATATGCCCGGCAATGATCACCATGACCATGCCGATGGCCAGGATCAGCACATACGCGTTCTGCTGGATCAGGTTGGACACGTTGCCGGGATAGAGCAGGCGTCCCTCGGTGAGGATCTGGAACAGCACAATGATGACGACGAGCGCGGCGAGGATCCCGTACTGCCGCAGGTCCACCCGGATCCGCCGCTTCGAGGTCTTGGGGTTCGGCGGGAGCGGGGCCTTCGCCTGTTCTGGAGTAGTGGTGGTCACGAGGCTTGTGCTCCTTGGTTCCGGGCGGCGGTCATATGGCGCATCAGTTCTTCCTGGGTGGCTTCGGCGCGGGGCACCTCGGCCGTGAGCCTGCCTTCGGCGATCGTGTAGATGCGGTCGGCAAGCCCGATCAGCTCGGGCAGCTCGCTGGAAATCACAATGACGGCTTTGCCCTGTGCCGCCATCTCGTTGATGATTCCGTAGATTTCAAACTTGGCGCCGACGTCGATCCCACGTGTCGGCTCGTCGAGGATCAGGACGTCGGGACCGGAATAGATCCACTTGCTGAGCACGACTTTCTGCTGGTTGCCGCCGGACAGGTTCCCCACCAGGGAGGAAACATTCGGTGTCTTGATGTTCATCCGCTGGCGGTAGTCATCGGCCACCCCGTACTCGCGGTTACGGTCGATGATCCCCAGCTTTGCCAGCTTGCGCAGCGCCGCGGCGGACACGTTGACGGTGACGCTGCCAATGAGGTTCAGCCCGTACCGTTTGCGGTCCTCGCTGACGTACGCCAGGCCGTTGCGGATGGCCTCCCCCACCGTGCGGGTCTGTATTTCGGTTCCGTCCTTATACACGCGGCCGGAAATTCCGGAACCCCAGGAACGGCCGAAAATGCTCATCGCCAGTTCGGTGCGGCCGGCCCCCATCAGCCCGGCAAAACCCACAATTTCTCCGGCGTGGACGTTGAAGGAGGCGGATTCGACGACGACGCGGTCCGTGTCCACGGGGTGGTGCACCGTCCAGTCCTCGACCCGGAATTTCTCCGCGCCGATGTCCGGCTCCCGGTCCGGAAACTGGCTGTCCAGCGGACGGCCCACCATGGCCCGGATGATGCGGGTTTCAATCTCGTCGGTGTCCTCGACCGGAAACGTGTCGATGGTTTGTCCGTCGCGGATGACCGTGACGATGTCCGCAATGGCCCGGATCTCGTTGAGCTTGTGGGAAATGATGATCGAGGTGATGCCCTGTTCGCGGAGCTGGTTAATCAGCCCCAGCAGGTGCGCGGAGTCGCCGTCGTTCAGTGCCGCCGTCGGCTCATCCAGGATCAGGATTTTTACTTCCTTGGACAGGGCCTTGGCGATTTCCACCAGCTGCTGCTTGCCCACGCCGAGCTCGAGAATTTTGGTGGCCGGGCTTTCGTCCAGCCCCACGCGCTCCAGCAGAGCCGCGGCCCGCAGGTTGGTTTGGTTCCAGTCGATCACGCCGCCGCGGGAGACTTCGTTGCCCAGGAAGATGTTTTCCGCAATGGACAGGAATGGGCTGAGCGCCAGCTCCTGGTGAATGATCACGATCCCGTCCCGCTCGCTGTCATTGATCGTTGAATAGGACACCGGCGAGTCCTCCAGCGTGATGGTGCCCTCGAAACTGCCGTGCGGATACACGCCGCTGAGCACCTTCATGAGGGTGGACTTGCCGGCTCCGTTTTCGCCGCAGATGGCGTGCACCCCGCCGCGCTCAATATCCACCGAAACGCCGTCGAGCGCTTTGATGCCGTTGAACTCCTTCACAATGCCGTCCATGGAGAGGATGACGTCATTCATGCCGTTCTCATTTCGCTGCAGAAGTGGAGAACCGGGAGCGGGACGCGGACCGGCCGCGCCCCGCTCCCGGTCAATGTCCGGGGCTGTTTAGAGCCCAACCTCATCCGCAGAGACAAAGCCGGAGTCCACCAGCGTTCCCTGCACGTCATCCTTGACCACTACCTGCGGCTCCAGGATGTAGGTGGGAACCACCTTCACCTCGTTGTCGTAGGTCTCGGTGTCGTTCACTTCCGGATCCTCTCCGGCCACGAGGGAGGCGATCATGGCGTCCACCTGGGCGCCCAGTTCACGGGTGTCCTTCCAGACGGTCATGGCCTGCTGGTCGTTGAGCAGCGCCTTGATGTTGGCGGCGTCGGCGTCCTGTCCGGTGATCAGCGGCCAGTCGGTGCCGGGCGTGTAGCCGGCGGCCAGGAGCGAGGATTCAATGCCCAGCGCCAGGCTGTCATTAGGCGAGAGCACGACGTCGACCTTGTCACCGCCGGTGTAGAAGGACTGCAGGCGGTTGTCCATTTCCGACTGGGCATCCGCTGACTTCCAGCCCAGAATGCCGATGGAGGTCCAGCCGGCGTTGTCCGCCGGCGACTTGCCCGAGGGCACCACCAGCTGGCCGCTTTCCACGTAGGGCAGCAGCACGTCCCAGGCGCCGGAGAAGAAGAAGGAGGCGTTGTTGTCATCCGGGCTGCCGGCGAAGGGCTCCAGGTTGTACGGGCCCTCGCCGTTGGCCAGGCCCAGTTCTTCCTCGATGAACTCCCCCTGCAGCTGGCCCACCTGGTAATTGTCGAAGGTGGCGTAGTAGTCCACGGCGTCGGTGCCGTTGATCAGGCGGTCATAGGCGATGACGGTGACGTCCTGGTCCTTGGCGCTTTCCAGGGTCGGGCCAAGGGTTTTGCCGTCGATGGCCGCCACCACGAGGATCTTGGCACCGCCGGCCACCTGGTTCTGGATCTGGCTGATCTGCTGATCGGTCTTGTCTTCTGCGTACTGCAGGTCAACGGTGCAGCCCCTGGCTTTGAGTTTTTCCTCCAGCCCCTCGCCGTCGTTGATCCAGCGTTCCAGGCTGCGCGTGGGCATGGAGATCCCCACGTTGCATTCGGTGGCATCCCCGTCTTCCGAGGCATTGTTGGACCCGGCAGGAGCGCAGGCAGACATGCCGGCTGCTAGTCCGATGGCTAGAAAGAGGGTCGAAAGGTGCTTCATTCGAGTCATTGTTGAGCCTTTGAAAAAGGATCCGGCCCCGCGGGGTTGGCATGGCGCCGCGGGGTTGGCATGGCGCCGCGGGCAGCGGCGGAAGGCCCCCTCATGTGCCGCAGGACTGGATCGGACGGATACAACGCTGTAGCGCCCCGTGACCAAAGCAACCGTCACCTGTTTGCGGGCTGAGCCAACAATTCCACTCCGACCGCATCTGGACAAGGGATTTTGGAATGTTTATGCGAACGCAACATCCTGCTTGCCGCGGCTGGAGTAACAGACCGCAGCCACACGACGACGTGTCCGGTCATGCTCGTCGAAGCCCGGTGCAGCACATACTTTTCGGCGGTTGCTCCCTGCAGAATGTGGGACCTCATCGACGAGCGCCTCACCACGCTCGAGGGCACTCCCCGCGGCAGCGCACTGGAGCGCCAGGTGGACAGCATCCTTGCCGGGCGGGCTTCCGTCCCGGAGGACGTTGCCAAGCTGGTGTCGTTCCTTTCCGGCCCTGATTCGGATCATATGACCGGAGTACTGATTCGACGGCGGAATCAATTTCGCTTAGCCGGCGTCCGTAACCCGAATTCCGGGGAAGCGAGCCTCAGGGCACGCTTCCCCGGAAAGGGCGTGATTTAGTCCCCGTTCTGGGACACCTACTTCGCCGTGGGCTGCCCTCGCACGGCAGACCACTGCTCGCCCACTGCGGCATCAGCCAGCGGTTCCCAGCCGTTGTCCGCCAGCAGGGAAGCTACGGTGTCCCGGTTGAGGTCGCGCTCCCCATTTTCCGCCGCGGCCGAGGGATAGCAGACCCACAGCACCCCGCCGGGTTCCACGGCAGCCGCGGCACCGGACAGGTCATGCGCCAGATCAGCTGCGGTGCCCGCAAACAGCACGACGACGTCGGCAGGGTTCCGCGAACCGGATTCGGCCAAGTACGCCTGGGCGGGCAGGAACGGGGCGACCTCCGGACGGTCCTGCGCGCCGTAGACCGTGACACGGCTCTCCGGTGAAACACCGAAGATCTGGGCGGTAGTTGAATCGGATGACATGTGGTGAAGCTCCATTCCAGGGCGTGAGACTGTGTTGGTACCTGATGCCCGGCTAGCACGCCGCCTGCCGGATTCTCCATTCTTTCAGGTCCGCAGCCACGGTCTGCACCCCTGCGCAAAGCAGCCAGAATGTGCTGTTTCGCCATTGTCACCGCTGACCAGTAATCTCAAAGAGACAATTCAATAGTTGGGGAAAACCTTGCAACACGCCATCCGCGGAGACCACTCCTCCGCGTTTCCAAGTCCGGGTCTTCCGGCAGCCAGGAAACCGTCCGTTTGGGACCGTTTCCCTTCTCTCGAAAAGCACCTTCGATGATCGGCCGTACGAAGGTTCTCGCAGGCGCCGCAGCCGTGCTGGTCGCCGGTACCACCATCGCCGTCGCGTCCACGGGCAATGCCGACGAAGGCACTGTCATCCGGGTTATCGACGGGGACACCCTCGTAGTGGACTTCGACGATCAGGAACTGACCGTCCGTCTGCTGAACGTGGACACCCCGGAAACTAAAGACCCCAACAAGCCGGTGGAATGCCTGGGTCCCGAGGCGACCGATTTCCTGACCGAGGCTCTGCCGCAAGGCAGCACGGTGACACTCGCATTCGACGTCGAGCGCGAAGACCGTTACGGTCGCACCCTGGCCGCCGTGTACGACGGCGAGGGTCTCCTCATCAACGCCGAAGTTGCCCGCCGCGGGCTGGGCGTACCGGTGACGTACGAGCCGAATGCCAAGTTCCGTCCGCCGGTGGACGAGGCGTATCAGGAAGCGCAGGAGCAGCAGGCCGGGCTCTTCGCCGAGGATGTTGAGTGCACCATTCCGGCAATGGTCGCGGCTCTTGAAGGCACCGCGGCTCAGGCCGCCGAGGAGGGAGCGGGTTCGACGGCGGCATCCGCTGCCGCTGCTGCCGCCGCCGTGTACGCACTGGTCAAAACCGTTGACGAGGGTTTCGATGCCTTCGAGTCCGGCGCCAAGGCCGGAAAATCGATCATCTGGACCGCGCTCTCATCAGCACAGCGGACCGAATTGCAGGCACGGGTCTCCGCCGCACGGAGCACGGTGTACGAACGCCACGGCGAACTGACAACCCTGCAGTCGGAACGTCAGGCAGCCGAGGACGAAGTGATCCGCAAAGCTGCCGAGGCGAAGGCAGAAGCCGAGCGGGTGGCCGCCCAAGCGGAGGCTGAGCGTGTTGCTGCCGCCCAGGCCGAAACGGACCGGATCGCAGCGGAGGCCGAAGCCAGCCGCGCGGCCGCTGCCCAGGCCGAAGCGGACCGGCGGGCAGCAGCTGTTCCTCCCGCGCCGACTTATGACCCGCCTCCCGTGCAGACCTACAACCCACCTCCTGCGCAGAGCAATAATCCGCCCGGATACACCGGTCCGCGTTGCTACGCACCCGGCGGCAAGTCCTGGCGTCCCTGCTAACCAGAAACGCCGCGTTAAATCGGAAACAATGCCTTGCAGCTGAAGCCCGGGACCAACGTCCCGGACTTCAGCTGTATTGGCGCTGTCGTCGCATTCAGCCCACCAGCGGCGAAAGCACTTCCACCCGGTTGTTGAACGGATCCAGGCAGTGGAACCGCTCGTAGCCCTCGAAAGTGTGCCGTTCTTCCCAGGACACATCGAACCCCGCCGACTCAATCCGGGCACCGAGGACTTCAAGTTCCCCGGGTGACGCCATAACCAGTGCCGGGTGAGCTTTCTTGGCGGGAACAAACGGCGTATCGACGCCCAGATGGATTTCGGCGACCACGGTCTCGCCTTCGAAGGCGCGGAACCAGCACCCGCCGCGTCCGGCCAGGGAAGCAGGCTTGGGCACCTCGGTCATACCAAGCGCGTCTCCGTAGAAGCTGCGCGCCTGCTCTTCCCCGCCCTTGGGTATCGAGATCTGCACATGGTGTAGCCGCATTGTTTCCCCCCGAGTGATGTGTTGTACGCCGTCGCACCGGAACTGGCCACGCCGGACAAGGTCATCATGGCATAAGGGACACCGTGGGTGCAGCGGCCAACAGCTCAGCCGAGTTCGAGTCCGTGCTCGGCAAGGGCCCGCTCAATAAGGTCCAGCGCCTTTGGCCCCAGACCATGCAGAGCCGCCAACTCCTTGCGCGGAACCCCGGCCAGGCTCCGGAGCGATGAATATCCTGCAGCATCCAGCGCCCTGGTTGCAGGGGCCCCGACCTGGGGAAGGGCATTTAGTGGTGTTGTCATCACCGCCCACGCCTCCTGAATTTCTCGCGGCCGTGTCCATTCCAAAGTCTGGGTCGACGAACCGGATCGGTCAACCCACGGGGGCTTCGCGGAGGACTGGACTGAACTGGACCTGGGCCCGACTAACGGGTTGACTGTTTCCCATGCCTCTTACCGGTGAATATGCCCCCAGTGCCAGCAAGCGAGCCCGCGAACAGGCGGAGCTGATCGAAAGTTCCGGCGGAACCGAGGGCACCACCCTCGGCGGCCGGCCAGTGGTTCTCCTGACCACCGTCGGCGCCAAGTCGGGGAAGCTGCGGAAAACGCCGCTGATGCGGGTGGAGCACGACGGCGACTACGCCGTCGTCGCTTCCCAGGGCGGCGCACCCAAACATCCCGTCTGGTACTTCAACCTCCTGGCCAATCCGCATGTGGAACTGCAGGACGGCCCGCAGAAGTGGGACATGCGGGCCCGAGAAATTACGGGAGAGGAAAAGGCGCTGTGGTGGGAACGGGCCGTGGCGGCCTATCCCCCGTATGCGGATTACCAGGCGAAAACGGACCGTGAAATCCCGGTGTTCGTCCTGGAGCGGATGGACTAGCTCTTTACCCACGGAAATAACGACGGCGGACCCCACGTGGGCTCCGCCGTCGTCGTCATTCGGCTGCCGTTTTGGGTTTCCGCTGCCGTTTTGTGTTTCTGCTGCCGATGCGCAGTGGCAGCAAGAACCCAAAACGGTCGAATTTATCCAAAACGGAGGGGCTCACCCGGCCCCAGCCGCAGGAAGCTCACGGGACCAATACGACGCTTCCGCACACCCCGCCGGACTCCAGCCGCCGCATCGCCTCGGCGACGTCGGCCAGCCGATACCGGCTGTCGATGCGCGGCACGACCTCGCCCGCCTCGATCAGGGCGGAAATACGCTCAAGATCTTTATGGTTCTCCCGGCACATCAGCCCCGTCAGCCGGCGGTTGCCGAAAAGCGACAGGACCGCACCGGCGGCCTGCCGCTCGAAGATGGACCCGGTCAGCCGGCTGCCTCCCTCCCCGCCGGCAAGCACTGCCGTGCCGCCGGGCGCCAGCGCGCGGCGCAGGCGGACCGGGGACGGATTGCCGCCGAGGTCGATAATCGCGTCGAACCGGGGCCCGGCGGCTGCAAAATCCTCCCGTGCATAGTCAATAATCCCCGCGGCACCAAGCGACCGGACAAACTCCGCCTTGCCGGCACTGCACGCCCCGACCACCTCCGCCCCGGCTGCCCGGGCCATCTGCACTGCAAAACTGCCGACCCCGCCGGCCGCTCCCAACACCAGGACCTTCATCCCCGCGGCCACCCCGGCGGCGTCCAGTGCCTGCAATGCAGTCAGTCCTGCCACCGGAACCACTGCCGCCTGCTCGAAGTCCAGGCCAACGGGCTTGAGCGCCACCTTGCCCTCTGGTGCAGCGGAGAAGCCGGCAAAGGAGCCCCGCCCGATTCCATACGCCTCATCCCCGACACGGAAACGAGTGACGGCGGCACCGACGGCGGCCACCGTGCCGGCGAGATTGTGGCCCATCACCGGCTGCCGCGGCCGGCGCAACCCGACGGCCGCGCGGAGCAGATACGGTTTGCCAGTCATCATGTGCCAGGTTCCACGAGCCAGTCCGGCGGCACGCACCTGCACCAACACCTCTGTGTCCTCCAAGTGAGGAAGCGGGTGCTCGGACAGGCGCAGGACCTCCGGGCCGCCGTAACCTGTCTGCAGCACGGCGGGTGCTGCAACCGGCAGGCCGGCGAGCGGCGGAACTGCTGGCGAAACGGCCGACGATGAAACGGACGGAGCGGACGGAGCGGCGTTAGGGGTGGTGCGTGACGTGCGGGACATGGCGGTTCCTTTCGCGGAACTTCTGAAACACATCAGCCTTACTTTGTAAGATGGACCGTACCTTACAAAGTAAGGCAGCGGTAGACTGCCCGCAATGACTTCCACAAACGCTTCCGCCCACCCCCGTCAGCCCCTGACCCGCGAACGGGTTCTGCAGACGGCCGCCCGTATTGCCGACGACGGCGGACTAGGCTCGCTGACCATGCGCTCCCTGGCCACGGAACTGTCGGTGCAGCCGATGTCGCTCTACCATCACGTGGCCAACAAGGAAGACATCCTGGACGGGCTGATCGACTTGGTTTTTGACGAGGTGCAGGTGCCCTCCGAAACGCCCGGCGGATGGCGTGCGGCCATGGAGGCCCGCGCCCACGGCATGCGGACCGCACTGTCCCGCCACCCGTGGGCGGTGGGCCTGATGGAGACGCGCACGAAGCCGGGCGCCGCCAACCTGCGCCACCACGATGCCACACTGGGCGTGCTGCGCCGGGCGGGTTTCTCGCTGGACGCGGCCGGTCACGCCTATGCCCTGCTGGACAGCTACATCTACGGTTTCGCACTGCAGGAGGCCGGCCTGCCGGTCGGCGTCCCCGACGCAGATCCGCAGATCGTGAAGGCCATGGCCCGCGCCATTCCGGCCGACAAGTTGCCCTACCTGGCGGAGATGGCGATGGACCGCGCCATGCAGCCGGACTACAGCTTCGGTGCGGAGTTCGGAGTGGGGCTTCGCATCATTCTCGATGGTCTTGCCGGCCTGCTGGTGCAATAGTGAACCCGATTTCCACACCCGCTATGTCGAGGAAAACGCGTCGCTGGTCGTACTGCTCCGGGCCGGCCGGCGGGCGGAGGCAGCCGAGGCGCTGCGCGGCTACCTCGACGCCGCCGAGGCGGATGCTGGGACATCTGGCGCCCTAACCGGACGCCGAACTACGGCTTATTGATTCCCCCTGGCGCGGCTCACACCAGGTACGAACTGTCCCGTGCGTCTGTAATAAGCATGTGCCCGGGAGCCTGTCCGATGGCCAGCCACGGCTTTGATTCCATGACAGCGGCCTGCGGGGTTACCCCGCAGGCCCAGAACACGGGTACCTCTCCTGCCGCAATCTCCACCGGATCACCGAAGTCCGGATGGTCCAGATCAGCGATGCCCAGCTCCGCAGGGCTTCCCACATGCACCGGAGCCCCGTGCACAGCGGGATAGCGGGAGGTGATCCGAACGGCGTCGGCCACCTGCGAGGCGGGAATCGGCCGCATTGACACCACCAGGGGACCGCTGATGCTCCCGGCCGGCCGGCACCGGATGGAGGTCCGGTACATGGGCGCGTTGGTGCCCTGGTCGATGTGTGCGATGCGGATGCCGCCCTCCTGCAGCGCTGCTTCAAAGGTAAAGCTGCAGCCCACAATGAAGGTCACCAGGTCAGTGCGCCAGTACCCGGAGATATCCGTCGGCTCTGCGACCACTTCACCGTCCACATACACCGTGTACCGGGGCAGGTCCGTCCGGATGTCCCCCTCGGCCAGCAGCGGCCCGGAAGTCTGGCCGGCGTCGAACACTCCCAAAATGGGACAGGGTTTCGGGTTCCGCTGGGCAAAAAGCAACATATCGAAGGCCTGGGTCTTGGGCACAATGATCAGGTTCGCCTGCGCATAGCCGGCGGCCCAGCCTGCCGTTGGCGTGACCATGCCGCTGCGAAAGAGCATGCGTGCTTCGATCGGCGACATTGTTGCGGTAGCGACGGCGTCGGAAAGCAGGTGCCTCGGCCCGAATTCAGAGTTCATGGAGATCCTTTCGACACCAGCGGTACAGCGGTTCCCAGCCCAAAAGGATGTGCAAGTGCTGCCGGACCCTGCCGCTTACCGTTCTGAGCCTGCAGCACTCCGCCCGTAGGTGGGTTCAGCAAACCCGCCTACCGGCCCCGGCACCACAAACTTCCGTTTCGGCACTGCGGCGCGGGACCGTACGGTTCCCACGGCCCGGCTCATCGCCGTCCGGACGGCGGGTCCATGACCGGGCAGCAGCAGCGAAGCATCCAGCTTCCCCAACTGTGACAGCGAGCGGCGCGCACCGGTTTCGTCGGAATGGAACATCGGATCAAGCATCTGCGGGCCCCGGCGCCGGCTGATGGCGTGGCCGGTGATCAGAGCATCACCCGTGACGGCAGCATGCGCCGCCGGCAGGTAAAAAGCCGTGTGTCCGGGTGTGTGGCCCGGGGTGGGGACTGCTGCGGGGGATCCCGGCAGCGCTGCCAGTTCGCCGTCGTCGGCCCACGCCGCTGCCGTCAGCACCGCCACCCGGGAGGCGCCGCCGGACGCCAGGACGTGCCAGGACCAGTGCAGCACCGAGGGCTGCCAGGCCCGGCTGAGAATACGCCGCACCGAGACCTGATCCCGGTCCTCCCCCAGCAGATACGGGAGCTCGGGCACGCTGCACAGAACGGGAATGCCGAATGCCGCGGCGAAGTGGCCGGCAGTGCCCGCGTGGTCGATGTGCGCGTGCGTGATGAGGACGGCGGATGCATCGGCCGGGTCCAGGCCGGCCTCAGAAATCGAAGCCAGCACCAGCGGCAGGTCGCCGGGATAGCCGCCGTCGATCAGGGTGAACTCCGGCCCGCGGCGCAGGATGACCCAGTTGGACGCCGGTCCCTCCACAAAAAAGACGTCAGGGGCGGGTTCGCTCAGTGAATACCCCGGGCGTCTCTGTCCACCGTGCATGCCGACACCTCCTGTATAGAGGTATAGCCCGGCTTCCGGCGGGCTGCAACAGCTTAGCTCCTAGTCGGCCGAGGATTCGTAGAAGTCCCAGGCGCTGATCGTCTCGGGCACCGCCAGCGTATGCTCGGCGCGCGGGATGACCGACTGCAGCGAGCTGAGCTTCGTTCCGGGCCGTCCGTGGCGTGCCAGAATCATCGAGCCGAGCATGAACATGTCGGCAACGGGAGCGTAAACCGCCACTCCCTGAACCACGAACGGGCCGCCCAGGGCGTCAAACACTGCGGTCACCACGTCCCCGTGCCGGACGCGGCCCAGCAGCAGGTCAGCGGCCCCGTCCTCGGAAAGGCCTGCGGTGAGGACGGCAACAAAGGCAGCATCCTCGTCCTGCAGAACCGTCAGGGAATGGATGTCCCGCTCGGGTTTGCCGTTGTTTTCGATGCTGCGGTGGCCGAGCATCCGCACTCCGAGCACCGGGGATTTGAAGGCGGTGCCGGAGACCCGGAATACCCCGTAATGCTCACTCTTGAAAGTGGCAGCGGCGAGCTCGGCCGGCCCCATCCGGGCCAGGACTGCACCCATGCCCTTTACATCGCGGCGCTTGGGCAGCGCCGGCGGGGCATCGGCCAGGGACAGCGGCTCGTAGGCGGAGGGCAGCAGCGCGGCGGCTGCGGCAGCCTCCGCCGCAGCCGCCGGATCAGCGTCCAGCAGCTGCCAGAACGCCGCTTCACCGATGATCTCCAGGGCTTGGCCCTTGGCGCGCAGGTCCTGGGCTTTTTGAACGGAGCGGCTGACGACGGCGCCGGGCCGCAGCATCTCTGCGTCCCAGTTCCCCACCACCAGCAGCGTGGTGGTGCGCGTTGGGGCATGGTTGTTCAGCGCCCCGCCGTGTGCCAGGACCAGCTGCTGCAGGACCGGGCGTTCCACGGAAAAGTCACCGGTGAAGGACACCATGTGTCCGTTCATTTTGGCGGAGAGCTCGGTCACCGGTTCGGCGAGGGCCAGAGCGGTGCGCGGCGCGAACCGCTGTGCCCGGCCTGCCCCCGAAGTTGCGGCGGCAGCCTGGTTTGAACCGGCTGAGGCCCCTCTGGATCCCGCCGGGGTCCTGGACCCGCACAGCGCCAGCACGGCATCGATGTCCGCCAGTTCTTCCCTGCCTGCCAGGGCGATGGTGATATTGGCGCAGGCCTCGGCATCGGCCAGCCCGTCGTGGTGCTGGAAAGCTCCGAAACCCAGTGCCGCATGAACGGTGGGCAGCTTGTGATTCTCCAGTGCCAGCAGGCTCTGCGCCAGTTTCACCGAGCAGCCGGAGCGATACGGTGTTGATACGATTCCGGCCGTCTCGCTGGTTTTGCGGAAAACGTCAAGGTCAAAGGCTGCGTTGTGGGCGATCACTGCGTCGTCGGCGATGAACGCGGCAATCTCGGAATGGACCTGGGCCCAGGTGGGTGCACCGGCCACCATGGCTTCAGTAATGCCGTGGACGTCGATATTGCGCTGCTGGAATCCTCCGCCGTCGGTGGGCCTCAGGAGCCAATGCCCCCGCTCCACAATCTGTCCGCTGCGAACCTTCACCATGCCCAGGGCACAGGCCGAGGCCCGCGATCCGTTGGCTGTTTCAAAGTCGATCGCGGTGAAGTTCAGTGTCATGTTGTGTGGAGGTCCTTGGGGTTTCCGGCCGAACTCAGCCGGGGCATCGAAACCGCGAGCGGCGGCCCTCTACTTTACCTTTCCTCCGGGAATTCAAACGCCCCGCAGACGGTTGTGCCGGCATGACCTCAACAGACCCCGCTCCGTCGTCTCCGGCTCCTCCCGTCCGCCAGCTGCGCCTCGTGATCGCCGCTGAGGACTATGCAGCGGCCCTGGCCTTTTACCGTGACACGCTGGGCATGCCGCAGCAGGAGGCCTACTCGGGCGGTGACGGCGCCGAGGTCACCATCCTCGACGCGGGACGGGCCACCCTGGAGATCGCCAACGCCTCCCAGGTCCGCATGATCGACCGGGTGGAAGCCAACGGCAAGCCAAGCCTGAAGCTGCGGGTGGCCTTCGAGGTCGACGACGCACGGAGCGCCACCGCGGCGGCGGTCGACGGCGGTGCCCAGCTGGTGGCCGAACCGCGGGAAACCCCGTGGCGGTCGCTGAACTCCCGGCTCAACGCACCGGAGGGGCTTCAACTGACGCTCTTCGAGGAACTGGCGTAAGGCGCCGATGGCACTGGATTTACAACCAGTTTTGTAAGGTGGACAAGTGACCGCCTCCCCCGCCGCCGCCATGACAGCAGGAGCCGGCCGCTTCGCTCCCAGCCCCTCCGGGGATCTCCACGTCGGCAACCTCCGCACCGCCGTGCTGGCCTGGCTGTTTGCGCGCTCTTCCGGACGCGGGTTCCTGCTGCGAGTGGAAGACCTGGATCCCGAGCGTTCGCGGACGGAAGCTGCGCAGCTGCGGGATCTCACCGCCCTCGGGCTCTCCTGGGATGCCGTTCCGGTGCGGCAGTCCGAGCGCACCGGGTATTACCTGGCGGCCATCGACCGGCTGTCCGAAGCCGGAAGGGTTTATGAGTGCTTCTGCACCCGCAGCGAAATCGCCGACGCGCCGCGGGCCCCTCATGCACCGCCCGGTGCCTACCCCGGAACCTGCCGGAACCTCACGGAAGAGGAACGGGCACGACGACGCCGGGACCGGCCCGCCGCTCTCCGCCTGCGTGCCGACGCAGAGCAGTACACCGTGAAGGATTTGCTGCACGGCACGTTTACGGGGCCGGTGGATGACATGGTGCTGCTGCGCAACGACGGTGTGCCGCCGTACAACCTGGCCGTGGTCATCGACGACGCCGCCCAGGGCATTGACCAGGTGGTCCGCGGCGGCGATTTGCTCACTTCCGCTCCCCGGCAGGCCTACCTCGCCTCACTGCTTGGCCTGCCCGAAGTGGTGTATGCGCATGTGCCGCTGGTCCTGAACGGAGCCGGCCAGCGGCTGGCGAAGCGCGACGGCGCCATCACCCTGACGGCGCTGGCCGGCATCGGCATGGATTCGGATGACGTGCGGAACCTGATCCTGGCGTCCCTGAACCTGCCGCCGGGAACGCTGGAGAATGCACTGGATGCGTTTTCTCCGGCCTTGCTGCCGCGCGGACCGTGGGTATTCGACTCGCCGGGGTCTGTCCTGCCGGGCCTCTAGGCCCTGCCGAGATGAATGCCCAGTGCCAGGATGAACGCCGCCAGGCCGATGACCGCCACAATGGCCGCGTCCCGCCGATGGTGCAGCCACAGCCAGGAGGGCCGGTGGGTGAAGAAGGCATACAGGCCGGTCAGCAGCAGGATCAGCCCGGCCATGCCCACGTAGCCCGGCAGGCCGGAGGCCACCCCCTGCGCAATCACCAGCAGCAGCATGATCAGTCCGAAGACAAAGCTGCCCCAGTGGAAAGCGGGCTCGCCGCGGGGATGAGAACGCGATACCGAACTAGTCATGCTCCATTGTCCGGCGGGGGCCGGTGCCTGTGAATACCGGCGGGCACGGGCGGACTCGAAAAGTCTCCGACAAAAGTTTGCAGACCCGTTGACGTCGTCGGACCGCGGGCGTAGCTTCGTAATCAACCAACAGGTTGAACAACCAGTACCTTGATTACACAGAAGCTGACCAACGCCATGAACACTGACGAGGCAGATCTGGACCGGGCGTTTCTGGCCCTGGCCGATCCCGCCCGCCGCCGCATCATCGCCCGGTTGTCCCGGGGCCCGGCCACGGTCAACGAACTTGCGGAACCCTTCGAGATTTCCAAGCAGGCAGTCTCGAAGCATATTCAGGTCCTCGAGCAGGCACAGCTCGTCACGCGCAGCCGTGACGCCCAGCGCCGCCCCGTCCACCTGAATCCCGCGCGGTTGGAGGCGCTCACCGCCTGGATCGGCCAGTACCGGCTGGTCCGCGAGGAGCAGTTCCGCAGCCTTGATGCCGTGCTCAGCACAGAGACCGCTGTGAAAGGCGGCCAGCAGGCAAAGGAATTGCCATGACGAACGCACTGAAACTCAACGTCCCGGACGGGCTTCCGTTTATTGATTTCACCCGCGAGGTGGATTATCCCGTGGAGCAGGTCTTCCGGGCCTACGCCGAGCCGGACCTGGTGGTCCAGTGGCTTGGTCCGCGCGGCATGAAGATGGACATCAATCACTACGACTTCCGTACCGGCGGCTCCTACAGCTACATCCACACCGGGCCGGAGGGGGTCCCCTATGAATTCAGAGGCATCTTCCACACCGTGCGGGAGAACGAGTCCGCCATCCAAACTTTCGAATTCTCCGGGTACCCCGATGTCACCAGCCTGGAGTTCATGACCCTTGAGGCGCTCGACGGCGGCCGCACCCGGATCTCTGCCCATTCCGTTTACCCCTCCATGGAGGCACGGGACGGGATGGCGGCTTCCGGCATGGAATCCGGCGTCGCCGAGGGCTTTGACCGGATGGAGGAGCTACTCGCCCAGCTCCAGCCGGAAACGCTGCAGGGACGGGGCGCGTGATGAGCAACCCTCTGAACCTCAGCGCGCCGGCGGGCGAGCCCTCTATGGATTACTCCCGTGAATTCGATTTCCCGGTCAGCGACGTCTTCCGCGCCCATACCGACCCGGAGTTGTTCGCCCGGTGGATCGGACCGCAGGACCTCACCACCCGGATTGATGTCTTCGAACCGCGTACCGGCGGCGCCTACCGGTTTGTGCAGTGCCGGGGCGAGGACGAATACGCCTTCAGGGGTGCCTTCCACGCTCTGCGCCAGGACGACTTCGTGCTGCAGACCTTCGAATTCGAGGGTTACCCGGACGTGGTGACGTTGGAATACAGCACGTTCACCGAGCTGCCCGGCGGCAGGACACTGCTGACCGGCCGCTCCCTGTACCCGTCGGTTGAATCCCGGGACGAGTTCCTAGGCAACGGCATGGAAGAGGGCATGTCCTCCGGCTACAACCAGCTGGATGACCTTCTCGCGTCCCTCCCCACCGAAGCCCCGGAAGGGAGGGAGTAACCGTGGAGTGGACCCTCGAAGTAGTGCAGGTTCCGGTCACCGATCTGGACCGTGCCATTGCCTTCTACCGTGACCAGATGGGCTTCACCCTGGACCACCGCACAACTGCCGGCGACATGGATTTTGCCCAGCTGACGCCGCCGGGGTCGGGGTGTTCCATCGTGATCGGCAATCCGGCCCAGCAGCAGATGGAGCCCGGGGCGTTGCACGGAATGCAGCTCGTGGTCTCCGATGCGCGGGCGGCCCGCGAGGAGCTGCTGGGCCGCGGCGTGGAAGCGGGCGAGATTACCGTTTTCGACGAGCGCGACGGCGGCACCTTCTTCGGTTTCAGCGACCCGGACGGCAACAGCTGGATGGTCCAGGAAATGAAGGTCCGTGCCGAGCATCCGCTGATACCGCGCAAGGAGGTCACGCGAGAACAATAAACGTGAGAGCAGCCCAGACCGAGACAGCCGCAACGGTTGTCCACAGGATGATGGCTACTGCCTGCCAGAGCAGGACCCAACCGCGCGGAGTGCCGGCGGCAACGAGCATTGCAGAGGTGAACTGGGTCGGAATCGCCAGCGGGCCGAGGATGCTGGCCCCCGGGACACCGAACCGCACAAGCCACCTCTTGAACCGCTGCTGGCCCTTGGACTCAGGCTTCACGGAAACGGCCGGGAGCGTTTCCACCGATCCTCCGGCTGCCGCTGCCCCCGCCGCCACGGCGTGCACGGCTCGGCGTTCCACCACTGCGTGACGCGCCCGGGAACCGAGAAGGACCACCACAAGAACGCTGAGAAAGTTACCGGCCGCGGCGGCGATCGCGGCGATGATCACGTGCATTCCACCGACCACGCCGATAATGGCACCTCCCTCCCCCTCGACAAAAGGGACTGCCCCGGCCAGCGCCACGACAAGCGGCTGAATAATCTCGGGCACCTGGGCTGCCAGCTCGTGTAAATTGCTGACGAGACTCTCTATCGGGTTCATGACGGTTCCTGACTGCTGGTTGGCGTACCGGATATCTCCGGACGTTCCATCAGTAGAAACCGTGTTCCCGGAACAGGGTCAACCCCGGCGCAGAGGGCACTCTGCCTCCCGTGCAGACGCGGGGGATGCTGATCCATCGACACCTCGGCGTTAACGCACTTGACTGGTTTCTACGAACAACCTTCTTCCGCAGGCGTGGACCAACTGGCACAGAGGTGATGCGTGGAAAACCTGCAGGTGATCCTGGATCCGATGTGGGCGACGTACGTGGTGCTCGTGCTGGCCGTACTGGGCTTCATGACCAACCGGGTTCCGCTCGTGATCGTTGCCCTGTTTGTCCCGCTGGCGCTGTGGACGACCGGGGTGCTTCCGCTGACCGAAGCACTGCAGGGATTCAGCGATCCGGTTGTCCTGTTCATCGCCTTCCTGTTTGTCCTCAGCGACGCGCTCGATGCCACGGGCATCACTGCGTGGATCGGACAGCAGCTCGAGCGGCGCTCGTCGCTCCGCGGCGCCGGGCTGCTCCTGGCGGTCATGGCTGCCGCGGCCGCACTCTCCGCCGTGATCAGCATCAACGGTGCCGTTGCGGCGCTGCTGCCCGTCGCCGTCGTCGCCGCCGGACGGTCCGGCGTCGTTCCCTCACGCATGCTGATTCCACTGGCCTTTGCCGCCGGCGCGGGATCGCTGCTGACCCTGACGGGAACGCCGGTGAACATCATCGTCTCCGAAATGGCTGCCGAATCAGGCGGACGGGAGTTCGGCTACTTTGAGTTTGCGCTGGTGGGCCTGCCCCTCGTGGTGGTGACCGCGCTCGTGGTGGTGGCCTTCGGGGGACGCCTCCTGCCTCAGCGTTCCCCCGAGCGGCTCACGGCAAACACAGCCGACCCGCGCGAGCGGGTGCGGTCCTGGCAGGAGAGATACCCGGCCGACCTCGAGGCCGGACGGCTTTTCACCGGAGGTGAGGGTGTGGCCGAGGTTATCGTCGCGCCCCACTCGCGGCTGATCGGACGCACGGTTTTCCCCGGAGAGACCATCGGGGACGGGGACCTCGTGGTCATCGCCCTGCACCGCGGCGGCGCACCGCCGACCGGCCCCGAGGCCCCCGCACCAACGGGCGAACTCACCCTCCACACGGGCGACGGCGTGCTGATCCACGGGCCCTGGGATGCGCTGCACCGCTATACCGAGTCATCCGATGTGATCGCCGTCGAGCCGTCCCAAAGTCTCCAGCGGGGCGTTCCGCTCGGCCGCGGCTGGCGCCGCTGCCTCGCCGTGCTTGTCGGAACCATCGTCCTGCTGGCCACCGGCGTTGTTCCTCCGGTGATCGCGGGACTGCTCGCGGCAGGTGCCCTCGTGGTCCTGGGAGTGGTCTCCGTGCCCCAGGGATTCCGTGCCGTCTCGTGGGACACCGTCATCCTTATTGCGGGGCTCATACCGCTCTCGAATGCGTTCGTCTCATCGGGTGCGGCGGATGAAATCGCTTCGCTCGTCGACCGGCTCACGGGCGGAGGATCCCCTCACTTCGCCCTCCTCGTCATCTGCGTGCTCACCCTCATCCTCAGCCAGTTCATCTCAAACGTGGCAACGGTGCTGGTGATGGCGCCCGTGGCGGTGTCCTTTGCCCAGTCGCTGGAGGTCAGTGTGCAGCCGTTCATGATGGCGCTGACTGTGGTGGGCGCCGCCGCCTTCCTCACCCCCATCGCCACGCCGGCGAACCTCATGGTGATGCAGCCGGGCGGCTACCGTTTTGGAGACTATTGGCGGCTGGGGCTGCCGCTGGCCCTCGTTTTCCTCGCGGCCGGCGTGTTCTACGTGCCGCTGATCTGGCCGTTCTGACTTGCCTGGCCCTTCTGACTTGCCTGGTCCTGCTGACTTGCCTGGCGCTTCTGAGCCTGCACCCGTTCGGCGGCCAGGACGCCCGCCCGCATCATCACATCCAGCTGGGCCGGGTTGTACAACTCGGCCAGGATGTCCCCCACTGTCTTTGTGGTGAAGTGGGCGTCATCGGATTGCAGTGATGCCGGGTTGCCCAACCACGGGTAATCGGTCATGTTCCGCGCCAGAACCTCGGCCATCCTTCCGGCCAGCTCCTGCCGGGTCTCCTCGTCAGCATCGGCCGGCAGCCGGTCAATGTCAGGGCCGGTGTCATCGGTTTCATCCGCCGTCATCTCCAGTACATCGGTCAATGTCTCCCCGTCGTACAGGTGGCTCATCAGGTGGATCACCGCGTTGTCGTTTTCCGACAAACGGGAGGCAACGGCTTCAAATCCTGCGGGAACGTCCGCCGGCGCCCGGTGCGCGATGATCGCTGCAATATGGGCCCGTGCCTCCTGCAGGCGTTCGATGCTTTTCTTCAGCTCAGCGTCAATGTCATGCAGGACATCCGGTGTGCTGCCGGATCTGGTGCCCACCTCGTGCATCTGCGACAACGGCACGCCGAGCTCCGCAAGACGCCGGATGCGCAGAAGACTTACCAGGTGACGGCCTTCATACTGCTTGTAGCCGTTATACCGCCGGTCAGGCTCCTCGAGCAGACCCAGCCGATGGTAGTGCCGGATGGTGTTCACGGTTGTCTTCGCCAGCTCAGCCAGTTCGCGGGTGCTCCACGCCATCCGATCCCCTTCCCGAGCCACGACAGTCAAAGAATACCCGCCCGAGACAGCTCAGCCGAGTGTGAGGCTAGGCCAGGGCGTCCGCAAACCAGCCGGTAATGGTGGTGGGGTGCGTGATGGCGGTGCCGACGACGACGGCGAATGCGCCGGCGTCCAGGCATGCCCGGGCCTGCGCCGGGGAATGGATGCGGCCCTCGGCGATCAGCGGCCGGCCCAGGTCCAGAGCGGCGATCTCGGCGATCAGGTCCAGGTCCGGGCCGTCGGTTTTGGGCCGCTCCCCCGTGTAGCCGGCCAGGGTGGTGCCGATCAGGTCGGCCCCGGCCTCGGCGGCGGCTTTGGCGTCCAGGGCGGAACCGCAGTCGGCCATCACCAGCGCGCCGGTCTGCTCATGCAGCGCAGAGATGGTTTCAGCCAGGGAACGGCCGTCCGGGCGGGGCCGGCGGGTGCCGTCAATCGCCACGACGTCCGACCCGGCAGCCACACAGGCCAGGGCGTGCTCCAGCGTGGGGGTGATGAACACGCCGTCCTTACCGTCCTTCCAAAGGCCGATCATCGGAACGTCCACCGCGGCACGGGTCTGTTCCAGGTCGGAGATGCCCTGGATCCGGACCGCGGCGGCTCCGCCGATCACCGCGGCCTGCGCCATCTGCGCCATGGTGCGGGGATCGCGCAGGGGTTCGCCCGGATAGGCCTGGCAGGAAACGATCAGCCGGGAGGCCAGAACGGAAAGGTCAAACATGGTGGTGCTCCTGTGGTGCGTTGAGTTCGGCGGAAAGACGGTTGTAGGCGAACCTTGCGGCTCCCACGATGGCAGCGCCGGAGCCGAGGGCCGCCGGAACCACGGGAAGATCCGCCAGCGGGTCCATCAGCTCGGCGTGCAGCGCGGCCCGGAACGGCGTCCACCACAGGTCACCGGCTCCGGCCACCCCGCCGCCGACCACGACGACGGACGGATCCAGCATGTTGGCGAGCCCGCCCACGGCCTGTCCGGCGGCTGTTGCTCCCGTGGTCAGGGCACGAAGGGCCAGCGGCTCCCCGGCGGCAGCCCGCACGGCAACATCCACGGCAGAAACGGGATCCGCGGCGCCGTCCCCGCCGGCGAGCCGCCGGTAGAGCAGGGCGATGGACGGTCCGGAGGCAATGGCCTCCACATGCCCGGCCCGTCCGCAGCTGCATGGCAGCGGACGGCCGCCGTCGTCGTACGCCAAGGGCGATGCCAGATGCCCCGCGTGCCCGGCCACGGCACGTGCGCCCAGGTGCGGCGCACCGGCCAGGATCAGGGAGCCGCCCACGCCGGTGCCCACAGCCACCAGCAGGCTGGAGTCCGCGCCGGCCGAGGCGCCCACCCAGTGTTCGCCCAGGTTGTGGGCATGCACATCATTGACTGCGAAGGCCGGCAGCCCGGATTGCTCGGCGACATGCGCCGCCAGCGGAGTGCCCGCCCAGCCGGTGAGCGAATCGGTGGCTGATACCACCGACCCGTCCAAGGTGTTGATCACACCGGCCGAGCCGATGCCCACCGCCACCGGCTCCAGCCCCGCAGCGCGGGCCTGTTCCAGCATGCCCGCAACGAGCCCGACGGCGGTGGCCAGGATCGCCGCCGCTCCGGCGGTCGCGGGGGTGGGCCGGGATCCGGAGGCGTGCACCGTGCCGTCTTCGTCAACAACGCCGGCGGCCGTCTTGGTGCCGCCCAGGTCCACCCCGATGACGCAGCGCCGGGCCGGGGAAAGCAGTGTGCCGGAAGGCATGGCTAGATCAGGCCGTTGCGCTCAAGGATGGTGCGGATGGCTGCTGTTTCCGCGTCGTTGAGGCTCAGCATCGGCGCGGACATGATGTTGGTGTCGATGACACCCATCAGCATGAGCGCGGTCTTGAAGGCGCCCAGGCCGGCGGCGCCGCCCGAAACCCGGCCCGGTGTGGGCGTGTAGACAATGTTGAAGACGTCGGCCAGGCGGTCCTGTTCCGCGGCAGCCTTGACGAAATCTCCGTCCGCGGCGGCGTCGAACAGCCGGCGGTAGCCCGCCGGGTCCACGTTGCCCAGACCGGGCACCACGCCGTCTGCCCCGCCGAGCAGGGCGCCGTCCACCACCACTTCGTGGCCCGTGAAGATGGAGAAGTTGTCGATGCCGCGGGCGGCGAGGACAAGCTGGCGGAAGGACACATCGTCGCCGGAGGAATCCTTGACGCCGGCGATGACTTGGTCCCGGCCCAGCTGGATCAGCAGGTTCAGCGGCAGCTTGAAGTGGGTGCGGACCGGCACGTCATAGGCGAAGAGCGGCACGTCCAGGGCGGCGTGGATGCTGCGGAAGTGGGTGTCGGTTTCCTGCACGTTGGGGATGGCGTAGAACGGGGACGTCACCACCAGGGCGTCGGCGCCCAGGCCCACCATTTTCCGGCCCTCCTCGATGACGCGGTTGGTGGTCTGCTCGCACGCCCCGACGATCAGCGGGACCTGGCCGGCATTGACTCCGGCAATGGTGGTGACCACCAGTTCCCGCTCGTCGTTGGTCATGTACGGCACCTCGGCGGAGGAGCCGAGGACGAACAGGCCGTGCACGCCGCCCTCCAGCAGGTGCTTGGTGACCCGGGTCAGGGAGTGGGTGTCGATGCTGCCGTCCGCGGAACGCGGGGTGACGACGGGGGGAATGACGCCGGTGAACTGGCGGATGGGCTGAGAGGCCACAGATATCTCCAAGGTGCTGGTAATGGGTTGGTGCAGTGGAACAAGGTGGTGCAGTGAAACAAGGTGGTGCAGTGAAACAGGGTAAAAATCAGGGGTGCAGCAGGCTGGGCGCGGCGCCGAGCAGCTTGCGGGTGTAGTCGTCCTTCGGGCTGGCGAAGATGCCTTCGGCCGGTCCTTCTTCGACGATCCGGCCGTAGTACATGACGCAGATGCGGTCGGAAACATAGCGGACGGTCTGGATGTCATGGGAAATGAAGACCATGCCCAGGTTCAGTTCGCGCTTCAGGTCAGCCAGCAGGTTCAGCACCTGGGCCCGGACGGAAACGTCCAGCGCCGAGGTGGGCTCATCCGCCACGATCACCGCGGGATCCAGGGCCAGGGCCCGGGCGATGGCCACGCGCTGCCGCTGTCCGCCGGAGACCTGGTGCGGGGTCACCTCGGCCGCGGTGTAGGGCAGGCCCACCAGCGCTAGCAGGTCCTTGACCTTGGCCGCACGGGAGCGGGCGTCTCCGATGCCGTGGACCTGCAGCGGATCCGTGAGGATGTCCTGGATGGTCATCCGCGGATTCAACGCGGTGGACGGATCCTGGAAAACGACGGCGACGTCCTGGCCGAAGCGCTTCCGTTCCGCGGCGCGGCGGATGCTGATCGGTTGCCCGTGGAACAGGACCTCCCCCGCCGTGGGCTGCTGCAGCCCCACCAGGACCGAGGCCAGGGTGGACTTGCCGCAGCCGGACTCCCCCACCACGCCCACGGTTTCCCCGCGGCGTACGGTGAAGTCCACGCCGTCCACGGCCTTGACGATGTTGGGGCGGAAGATGGATCCGGTGCGGGTGCGGTGATGGACCTTGAGGCCGCGCAGTTCCAGGACCGGTGTGGTCCGGGCGGGCGCCTCGGTGCTCATGGAATCGGTGCTCATGCTTGTCCTTCGGCACTGGTGCCGGCGGCGGCCAGGGTGGCGCCGTCGTCGTTGTGGCAATCTGTCAGGTGGCTGGCCCAGTAGTGCTCGCCCTCGCCCACGCGGACAAAGGACAGGACCTGGTTCGGATCGGCGTCCGGACGCAGGGAGCGTTCGGCGAACCGGTCTCCGGCGGCGAATTCGCGCGGCGAGGGAACCGTGCCCTGGATCTGGTGCAGCCGGTCGGCGTCGGATTCGATGGACAGCACGGCGCCGAGCAGGCCGCGGGTGTACTCGTGGTGCGGGTTGCGCATCAGTTCGGAGGCGCCGGCGGATTCCACCACCTGGCCGGCGTACATGACCGTGATCCGGTGTGCCAGGGATGCCACCAGGGCCAGGTCGTGGCTGACGAAGACCATGGCGAAACCGAGTTCCTCGCGCAGTTCGTTGAGCAGGTCCACCACCTGTTTCTGGACGGTGACGTCAAGGGCGGTGGTCGGCTCGTCCGCGACGATGATCTTCGGCGACCGGGACAGTGCCATGGCCACGAGCACGCGCTGGCGCTGTCCGCCGGACAGCTCATGCGGATAGCTCTTGAGCGTCCGCTCCGGATCCAGTTTCACCAGTTCCAGCAGTTCGCGGGGAGACTTGCGGCCGTTGCGGCGGGTGAGCTGCAGCAGCTGGTCCTTGATCAGCATGGAAGGGTTGAGCGAGCTCAGCGCGTCCTGGTAGACCATGGCGATCTGCTCGCCGCGCAGGCCGCGGTAGCGCTGGTCGCGTTCGCGCTTGTCGTTGGTCAGCAGTTCCTTGCCGTTGAACGTAATGGATCCGCTGAGCACCGCGGTGGGCGGCAGCAGTCCCATGATGGCCAGGGACGTGATGGACTTTCCGCAGCCGGACTCTCCCACCAGGCCCATGGTTTCGCCCTCGCGGACGGTGAAGCTGACCCGGTCCACAATGGCGGTGTCGCCGTAGCGGCCCGGGAAGCGGATGGACAGGTCCTTCACCTCGAGGATCACCGGCGCGTCGGTGCCGACGGCGGGCAGCCGGTCGGTTCGGCGGTTCTCCACGGCGGCGAGCAGCTGCAGTTCCTCGGCCAGGGCGGCCAGCGAACCGGGCTGGTTGATGAGGGTTCCGGCTGTGGTTTCCTCCACCACGGTTCCTTCGGTATCCGCGGACGGGGTTACGACGGCGGCGGCAGGCGCGGGAACGACGGCGGAGGGAACAGCGGCTGCGGCAGTGGCGACCTTCACTGTGCTGTCCTTCGCTGTGCTGTCCTTCAACAGGACTTCCTTCACCGGTGCGGCCCGGCGCGGACGCGGGTTGACCATGGCGTCGGTGAGGCCCTCGGCCAGGATGTTCAGGGCCAGGACGGTGAGCAGGATGGCGATGCCGCCAAACGTCGTCGGCCACCAGGCGCCGCTGAAGACCACGTTGCGGCCGTCGGCCATCACGTTGCCCCAGGAAGCGGACGGCGGCTGGACGCCGGCGCCGAGGAAGGACAGCGATGCCTCGAGGATGATGGCGTCAGCCACCATCACCGTGGCAAAGACGAGCACGGGAGCCGCGGTGTTGCGCACCACGTGCCTGGTCAGGATGAACAGGCGGCCGGCGCCGATCACGCGTTCGGCGCGGACATAGTCCTCCCCGTACTGGGCCAGCACGTTGGCACGGACCACCCGGGCCAGCTGCGGCGTGTAGACAATGGCGATGGCGAAGATGATCACCGGAACGGTGGACCCGAAGAGGGCGACCGAATAGTCCTTGAGCGCGAAGAGCAGTGCGGCGGCCAGAGCGATGCCGGGGAACGCCATCATGATGTCCAGGACCCGCATGATGCCTTCGTTGACCGCTTTCCGGGAGGTCGCGGCCAGGGCTCCGAGGACGGCGCCCAGGACCACGGCCACAAGCACTGACCCGAGGCCGATCGCGGCCGACACCCGGGCACCGTACAGCAGCCGGGAAAACACGTCGTAGCTGTTTCCGTCGGTGCCCATCAGGTGCTCTCCGCCGGGAGGAAGCACCGGGGCACTGGATTCGTTCTCGCCGAAGGGGGCAAGCATAGGCCCGGTGACGGCGATGAACGCCACCAGGACCAGGAACCCCAGGGCGAGCTTGGAGCTGAGTTTCAGGGAGGTGAAGCGGGCGCCGGAAGTGGCGAGCCGTTCAGCGAGTCCGTTGCGCATGGTTATACCGTCCGGATCCGGGGATTGATGAGTACGTAGAGGACATCCACCAGGATGTTGACGACGACGAAGGCCACTGCAATGGTCAGCACCGCACCTTGGACGAGGTTGGTGTCGGAGGTGTTGAGCCCGACAATAATCAGGTCTCCCATGCCGTTGAGGTTGAAGATTTTCTCGATCACCACCGCGCCGCCGAGCAGGTATCCGATGCGCAGGCCCAGGACGGTAACCGGGGTCACCAGGGCGTTGCGCAGCACGTTCCGGGCCACGACGGTCCGGTACGGAACTCCGTTGCCGATGGCCGTGCGCACGTAGTCGCGGTCCAGCTCCTCGACCATGGAGGTCCGCACCACCCGGATGAGGGATGCGGAAACCGGCAGGCCCAGGGCCAGCGCGGGCAGGGCCATGGAGTACATCCAGCCGACAAAGCCGTACTGATCGGCCCAGTCCAGTCCGCCGGTGGGGAAGATCGAGCCCGCCGGCAGCGCAAACCACTGGATGAGCAGGATCGCGAGCCAGAACGAGGGCGTCGCGATGGCCGCAATCGAGAAGACGCGGATGGCCTGGTCGGGCCAGCGGTCACGGTACAGGGCGCTGGTCACGCCCAGCACCAGGGCCAGGAACACGGCCAGCAGGATGCCCAGCAGGGTCAGCTGCAGGGTGACCGGGAATGCCGAGGCAATCTTGGAGGCCACCGATTCCTCGGGCGGGTTGGTGAAGCCAAAGTCCAGCCGCACCACGCCGCCCAGATAGCGCAGGAACTGCACCAGCAGGGAGTCGTTCAGGCCGCGGTCCTCGCGGAAGGCGTCTTTGGCTTCTTCACTGGCGTTTTCGCCCAGGACGGCCGTGGCGCGGTCCGCCGGGATCACGGACAGAACGATAAAGACCATGATGGTCACGCCGAGCAGCATGAACGGCAGAGCTGCCAGCCTGCGGCCCAGCAGGCGCAAAAGTGTTGCCATGTTTTATTTCTCCAAGTGGTGCGGGGCCGCCCTGCCGGAGGAGGGCGTCTGGGGGATGTCCCTCATCCGGCAGGGCGGGTCTTACTTCCGTCCGACGCCGACGAAGGAGAGACCGGTGGTCGGAAGCGGCGCGAAGCCGTCGAGTGTGCTGCTGTCCCACGCGGTGGGAAGCTGCCGGTGGAACAGCGGGTACAGCGGAACCTCTTCGGCAACAATGTCGACGACGGCGGCGTGCAGCTTTTTCGCTTCGGCCGGGTCCATTTGGACTGCTTCGTCCAGCTTTGCCTGGACCTCCGCGTACTCCGGGGTGCCGGACCAGGCCATGCGGTTCTTCGCCCAGGTGTCGCCGCGGTAGAACCAGCTCAGCAGCAGGTCGCCGTCGTTGCCGAAGACGGAGGGATCGCCCGGAGCAACCAGGACGTCAAAGTTCTGGCCGCCCACCTTCTCCGGAGCGTAGACCGCCGCCGACTGCAGGGGTTCCAGCGTGGTGGTGATACCGATCGCGTCCCAGCTTTCCTTGATCAGCGGGGTCACCTTGGTAACCCAGCCGGCGTCGGTGGAAGTCAGCGTCACGGTCATGTTTTCCATCCCGGCTTCCTTGAGCAGGGCCTTGGCCTTCTCCGGGTCATAGCCGTAGACAGTGCCGGCCTCCGTGTAGGACGGGTGGCCCTTCTGGAAGTAGGAGGTTGCTGCGGCGGCGTTGCCCAGCAGTGCCTTGGAAATGATGTCCTCGGTGTTCGTGGCGTAATGCAGTGCCTGCCGTACCCGCTTGTCTGCAAACTTCTCCGAGGCGCAGTTGAACATCATGAACAGCAGGCCGAAGGACTGCACGGACTCCACATCCAGCTTGGCCTTGAGCTGGTCTACGTCCAGGTACGGAATGTCCTCAATGGCCTGGGTCCGGGACGGAACTGCTGCCACCCGTGCCGCAGGGTCAGCCAGCAGCAGCCAGGTCATATCGGTGACCTTGGCCGGGTAGGAACCGTTGTATTCCTCGAACTTCTTGAAGACAATCCGGTCTTCCTTGACCGCTGAGACAAACTTGTACGGTCCGCTGCCCACAGGCGCCAGATCGAAGGCCGCCTGGTTCGAGGCCAGGGCTTTGGGAACGATCTTGACCACGGAAATGCGCGGACCGAATTCGGCGAAGGGGTACTTCAGGGCGAACTTCACCGCGTCGCCGTCGGCGGTGACGGATGCGATAAAGGGGATGAAACCGGCAAACAGGGAGGCGTTGGCCGGGTCGAGCACGCGCTCAAAGGAGTAGACGACGTCGTCGACGGTGACGGGCTCGCCGTTGTGGAAGGTGGCCCCGTCACGGAGCGTGACGCGGTACGTGGTGTCGTCCACCTTTTCGGGTTCGGCTCCGGCCAGGGCCAGGTACGGCTTCCGGGTGGCCGGGTGCAGTTCCGTCAAGCCTTCGAAAATGTGGAGGTTGGCGGCCACCGGGGTGGCGCCGGTTGCGGTCATCGGGTCGAAGCCGGTGGAGAGGGAATAGGAAATGCCTGCCTCAATGGAGTCTGCTGCAGCGGCGCCGGTGCCGGTTGCAGCAGGAGCGCCGCCGGGGCTGCATGCAGCCAGGGAGCCGGCAAATGCCGAAGCGGTGCCCAGGACACCGGCAATGCGCAGAAAGTCGCGCCGGCTGGCGTTCCGGAGGAAGCCGGTGCTCTCGGAAGTTGTACTCATGAAGGTGCCTCACCATTCTGGTGTGATGCGGATATCGGACGTAGGACATCCCATGCGGGTTGAGTAGACTGTAAGCTGAATCACAAGATGCGGTCAAGCACACTGCCTCTGTGACTAAGTGGAGCTCCGGCCCGCCACACCCGGGCCAGCACTGTGACCAGGAACAGTGTGCTGCCGGCCTGCTCCAACAGGTGCACCATCTGTTGCCTGAACTGTGAAGATTTGCTCGATGACCTTGCCAAGGAGTGCCGATTTTGGTGAATGACACCACGCAGCCGCTTTCCACCGAAGACGCTCCCCTGCCGGCGCTCCCGGCCCGCGCGCCGGCCCGGCCGCCGCGCTTCAGCGCCCAGGCGCGGCTTGCTGCCCTGCAGAGCGACATCATGGACCTGATTCTGGACAGCAAGCTGCAGGCCGGAAGTCCGCTGCCCACTGAGGCTGAACTCTGCTCGGCACTGGGCGTTGGACGGAACACGCTGCGCGAATCCCTGAAAGTCCTCCAGGCCCTGGGCGTCGTGGAGATTAGGCACGGTTACGGCATGTTTGTCGCGCCCACCAACTTCGATGCCCTGACCGCCGGGCTGAGCTTCCGGGGGCGGTTATCACTGCGGCAGCAGGGCAAGGAGGCACTGGAACTGGTGGACGTCCGGCAGACACTGGAATCAGGATTGATCGGTCAGGCAATGACACTCATGACCCCTGAGCATCTGGCCGCCATCGAGGCCACCGTCGAGGAGATGGAATCCCTGGCTGATCAAGGCCAGGCCCTGGCTGCAGTGGACTCGGAATTTCACCGGCAGCTCTTTGAGCCGCTGGGCAACGAGTTGCTGACCCACCTCATGTCGGTATTTTGGGATGTTTACAGCCGGATCCATGCCGAAGCGGGAATGAAGGCCGCCAGCCTGCACGCCACCGCGCACATGCACCGCGAGATCTTCGAAGCGGTGCGCGTGGGAGACAAGGCGCTGGCGTCCGAACGGATCAACAGCCACTTTGACGGCATCCGCGAGGCTATTGCCGAACTGGTCAGCCGATGACCGCCTCGTATGCCGGAACTGCTGCAAAGGACCACGCCATGAAGGTTTTGACCAGAGAAAACCGGGGAGACGCCGGTGCCGCGGGAGCCGTCGTCGTTCGGGAGTGCGTGCAGGCCAAACCTGATGCGGTGCTGGGGTTTGCCACCGGGTCCTCCCCGCTGCCGCTCTACGACGCCCTGGCGGACTTCGGTCTGGACTTCTCCCGTGTGCGCGGATTTGCCCTGGACGAGTACATCGGGCTGCCGCCGGGAGATCCCCGCAGCTACGGTGCCGTGATCGACAGTGAAGTAGTGCAGCGGCTGGGCATGCGGCCCGGATCCGTGCTCCTACCCGATGTCGCAGCCGCGGACCTGGAAGCCGCCGCAGGGGAGTATGAGCAGGCCATCCGCGAGGCCGGCGGCGTGGATCTTCAGATTCTGGGTATCGGCCACAACGGCCACCTGGCGTTCAACGAGCCCGGTGCCGCCCTGGATTCCCGCACCCGGGTGGAGCAGCTCGCCGAACGGACCCGCCGTGCGAATGCCCGCTTCTTCGACTCCCCCGACCAGGTGCCCACCCGCTGCATGACCCAGGGAATCGGCACCATTTTGGATGCCCGGCAGCTGCTCCTGATCGCGCACGGCGCTGATAAAGCCGACATTATTGCGCGGGCGCTGCAGGGCCCCGTCACCCCGGATTGCCCGGCATCCGCTTTGCAGCTGCATCCGCGGGTCACGGTAATCCTTGACCAGGCTGCCGCCGCCGGGCTCCGCTGATGAAGCCGGTAAGCCACACCCGGCCGGTCACGGTGATTCGGGGCCGGGTGCTGCTGGAAAACGGCCTGGCGGAGGACAGTGCGGTTGCCGTGGCCGGGACCGAGATCCTTTACGCCGGTTCGGAAAACGGGCTGGACGCGGCACTGGCCGCAGCGGACCTTTCGTCTGAGCCCGCCGTCAATGACATCCGGCTTGCCCGGGGCCAGCTGGCCGTTCCCGGGCTGGTGGACCTGCACTGCCACGGCGGCTACGGCGTCGACTTCCCGTCTGCGGATGTCGCCGCCGCCCGCACCGCGCTGCACCGGATGCATGCCGCCGGAACCACCACCGTGTTGGCCAGCCTGGTCACCGCTGCGCCTGCGGATTTGCTGTCGGGCCTGGAGATGCTCTCCGGGCTGGCTGCGGCCGGCGATATTGCCGGCATCCATCTGGAAGGGCCGTTCCTCGCGGCCGCCCGCTGCGGCGCCCAGGACCCGCGCTGGCTGCGTTCCCCCGACCGCGAGTTTGCCGCCGCGTTGATCGCCGCCGGCAAAGGATATCTGCGCACCATGACGTATGCGCCGGAGCTTCCCGGCGCGGATGAACTGGTGGACCTGCTGACCTCGCATTCGGTGGTCCCGTCGCTGGGGCATACCGCCGCATCCGCGGACGACGCCGGTGCATCACTGGCGCGCGCGGCAGCCGGGCTCTCGACCCAGGCGGGCCGTGTCCCGACGGTCACGCATCTGTTCAACGGTATGGACCCCATCCACCACCGTGCTCCGGGTGCGGTGACGGCGGCACTGCGGGCGGCGCGGGCCGGGTCCGCCGTTGTGGAGCTGATCGCGGACAACACCCACCTGGATCCGTTTGTGGTGGCCTCGATGTTTGAACTTCTCGGTGCCGAGAACATTGTCCTCGTGACGGATGCGATGGCCGCTGCCGGGCTCGCCGATGGATCGTACCGCCTGGGCCCGGCCGAGGTACAGGTCCGGAACGGCGTGGCCCGGCTGGATTCCGGTTCCATCGCCGGCGGCACTGCCGGCATGCTGGACCTGGTCCGCAACTCCGTTGCTGCCGGCGTCCCCCTGGAATCCGCCCTGCGCTCGGCGTCCGAGGTTCCCGCCCGGGTGCTGGGCAAGGCTGGACAGATCGGGTCCCTCAGCGTCGGCGCGGCCGCCGACATCCTGCTGCTGGACGCCGATTTGCGCCTGCTCCGAGTGTTGCGCCGCGGCGTATGGATCTCTGAGGCGTAAACAGGGCTAAACGAGTGAGGCCCCGCCAACCAGGGCGGGGCCTTAAACAGTTGAGGCCCGTACCAAAAGGTACGGGCCTCAACCTCTCAACAAATATTGTCCGGCGGTGACCTACTCTCCCACACCCTCCCGGATGCAGTACCATCGGCGCAGTGGGTCTTAGCTTCCGGGTTCGGAATGGGACCGGGCGTTTCCCCCACGCTATGACCGCCGTAACCCTACCACCCACACCACCAGCCAAAATACTCCTGGTGGAGGGGAAAACAATGGGTCACAACCAAACACTCAAACAACAGTGCCTGTCATGAAAAAGTATCCACGCGTAAGAATGAACACTTCCTTAATTCTACGGCATCCCACCACCCATCACAGGTGATCGAATACCGGTTCCACGGTGACAAACCACACACGGGTTTGTTATCCGGGAACCACATAGTGGACGCAAGCAGCATGATCAACACAATCCTTCTTTGGCGGGAACGTTTGAAGTCGTTTCCTGCCCAGACTGTGGTGTGGTGTAAGTTATCGGCCTATTAGTACCGGTCAGCTTCACGGGTCTTTAGTCCCCGCTTCCACATCCGGCCTATCAACCCAGTGGTCTGGCTGGGGGCCTCTCACACACAAGGTGTATGGAAATCTCATCTCGAAGCGGGCTTCCCGCTTAGATGCTTTCAGCGGTTATCCCATCCGAACGTAGCTAATCAGCGGTGCACTTGGCAGTACAACTGACACACCAGAGGTTCGTCCGTCCCGGTCCTCTCGTACTAAGGACAGCCCTTCTCAAATTTCCTGCGCGCGCAGCGGATAGGGACCGAACTGTCTCACGACGTTCTAAACCCAGCTCGCGTACCGCTTTAATGGGCGAACAGCCCAACCCTTGGGACCTACTCCAGCCCCAGGATGCGACGAGCCGACATCGAGGTGCCAAACCATGCCGTCGATATGGACTCTTGGGCAAGATCAGCCTGTTATCCCCGAGGTACCTTTTATCCGTTGAGCGACGGCCATTCCACAATGTACCGCCGGATCACTAGTCCCGACTTTCGTCCCTGCTCGAGATGTCTCTCTCACAGTCAAGCTCCCTTGTGCACTTACACTCGCCACCTGATTGCCAACCAGGCTGAGGGAACCTTTGGGCGCCTCCGTTACTCTTTAGGAGGCAACCGCCCCAGTTAAACTACCCATCAGGCACTGTCCCTGACCCGGATTACGGGCCGAAGTTAGATATCCAGTATGACCAGAGTGGTATTTCAACGATGACTCCACCCGAACTGGCGTCCGGGTCTCACAGTCTCCCACCTATCCTACACAAGCCACACCGAACACCAATACCAAACTATAGTAAAGGTCTCGGGGTCTTTCCGTCCTGCTGCGCGTAACGAGCATCTTTACTCGTACTGCAATTTCGCCGAGTTTATGGTTGAGACAGCGGGGAAGTCGTTACTCCATTCGTGCAGGTCGGAACTTACCCGACAAGGAATTTCGCTACCTTAGGATGGTTATAGTTACCACCGCCGTTTACTGGGGCTTAAATTCCCAGCTTCGCCCGTAAGGGCTAACCGGTCCTCTTAACCTTCCAGCACCGGGCAGGAGTCAGTCCGTATACATCGTCTTGCGACTTCGCACGGACCTGTGTTTTTAGTAAACAGTCGCTTCCCCCTGGTCTCTGCGGCCCCGATCCCCTCCGGACAGCAAGTGTCCATCAAGGTTGGGGCCCCCCTTCTCCCGAAGTTACGGGGGCATTTTGCCGAGTTCCTTAACCATAATTCTCTCGATCGCCTTAGTATTCTCTACCTGATCACCTGTGTCGGTTTGGGGTACGGGCGGCTAAAACCTCGCGCCGATGCTTTTCTAGGCAGCATAGGATCACCGGATTCCCACCAAAGTGGGTCCCGTCAGATCTCAGGTGCGTCATCCAAGACACAGTGACGGATTTACCTATCACTGACCCTACATCCTTAGACCAGGACAACCATCGCCCGGCCCGGCTACCTTCCTGCGTCACACCTGTTAATACGCTTACCTCCCGGGATCAGGTCCCGCGCTCCACCAAAAACCGTGTCGCCACAAGGGCTAACGGTCAGGTATTGGGCGGTTAGTATCCCCCGATCAGTATTGGCGGTTTTTCGCCGGTACGGGAATATCAACCCGTTGTCCATCGACTACGCCTGTCGGCCTCGCCTTAGGTCCCGACTTACCCAGGGCAGATTAGCTTGACCCTGGAACCCTTGATCATTCGGCGGACGGGTTTCTCACCCGTCTTTCGCTACTCATGCCTGCATTCTCACTCGTGTAGGCTCCACCGCTGGTTTACACCGCGACTTCACTGCCCACACGACGCTCCCCTACCCATCCAAACGCTTGAACGAAAATGGATAAACCATCCGCTTGGCTAATATTTGAATGCCACAACTTCGGCGGTGTACTTGAGCCCCGCTACATTGTCGGCGCGGAATCACTTGACCAGTGAGCTATTACGCACTCTTTCAAGGATGGCTGCTTCTAAGCCAACCTCCTGGTTGTCTGAGCAACTCCACATCCTTTCCCACTTAGCACACGCTTAGGGGCCTTAGTTGGTGGTCTGGGCTGTTTCCCTCTCGACTATGAAGCTTATCCCCCACAGTCTCACTGCTGCGCTCTCACTTACCGGCATTCGGAGTTTGGCTGACGTCAGTAACCTTGTAGGGCCCATTAGCCATCCAGTAGCTCTACCTCCGGTAAGAAACACGCAACGCTGCACCTAAATGCATTTCGGGGAGAACCAGCTATCACGGAGTTTGATTGGCCTTTCACCCCTACCCACAGCTCATCCCCTCCATTTTCAACTGAAGTGGGTTCGGTCCTCCACGCGCTCTTACACGCGCTTCAACCTGGCCATGGGTAGATCACTCCGCTTCGGGTCTAGATCACGCCACTGCATCGCCCTGTTCAGACTCGCTTTCGCTACGGCTTCCCCTCACGGGTTAACCTCGCGACGTAACACTAACTCGCAGGCTCATTCTTCAAAAGGCACGCTGTCACAAGCACAACACCACAAGTGGCATCGCCCTGCTCCAACGGATTGTAGGCACACGGTTTCAGGTACTGTTTCACTCCCCTCCCGGGGTACTTTTCACCTTTCCCTCACGGTACTTGTCCGCTATCGGTCATCAGGGAGTATTTAGGCTTACCAGGTGGTCCTGGCAGATTCGCACGGGATTTCTCGGGCCCCGTGCTACTTGGGATCCTCTCCAAGCGGCAGCATACATTCCGGTTACGGGGCTAACACCCTCTACGGCCGGGCTTTCAAACCCGTTCACCTATGCATCTGCACTCACTTCACCAATCCGGCAGAATCGGTACGGAAAGTCCCGCAACCCCAGTGATGCAACGCCCGCCGGCTATCACACACCACTGGTTTAGCCTCTTCCGCGTTCGCTCGCCACTACTAACGGAATCACTGTTGTTTTCTCTTCCTGTGGGTACTGAGATGTTTCACTTCCCCACGTTCCCTCCACGCACCCTATGTGTTCAGATGCGGGTCACCCGGTCACTCGCGCGCCGGGCGGGGTTTCCCCATTCGGACATCCTGGGATCAACGCTCGGTTATCAACTCCCCCAGGCTTATCGCAGATTCCTACGTCCTTCTTCGGCTCCTGATGCCAAGGCATCCACCGTGTGCCCTTAAAAACTTGACCACAAAGATCAATAAATATTATCGCTATCGAGAAAACCATGGAGGCCGGTAAAACCGGTCACCAGGTTTATCTGAAATTGCACTTAATAATTTTAAGATGCTCGCGTCCACTATGTAGTTCTCAAACAACAACCCCGTCACACCCCGCCACCACCACGTATTCACCGTGGAAGTCTTGGGCCTGCGCAGGAACAATCAGAAACAACACGAACCCGTGTCCCTTCCAACCCCTCCAATGAAGGCTTGAAATTCTTCGGTCCTGTTATTTCAGGACCCAACAGTGTGCCAAACGGAAAAACCCGGTACTTGAAGACACCGGCAGCGTTTCCAGTCCTCCCCGAAGGAAGAACGTACTGTGCTGCCGGGCTCAACGCCGGGCACCTGCCTATTGATATTCCACCCTTGAGCACCCACCGGAAAACATATGTTCCCGATATGGGCATCTCCTGCAAAGCCCGCATCCAACACTGTGGAAGAACACGAAAACTTTGAGGTGCTCCTTAGAAAGGAGGTGATCCAGCCGCACCTTCCGGTACGGCTACCTTGTTACGACTTAGTCCCAATCGCCGGTCCCACCTTCGACGGCTCCCTCCCACAAGGGGTTAGGCCACCGGCTTCGGGTGTTACCAACTTTCGTGACTTGACGGGCGGTGTGTACAAGGCCCGGGAACGTATTCACCGCAGCGTTGCTGATCTGCGATTACTAGCGACTCCAACTTCATGAGGTCGAGTTGCAGACCTCAATCCGAACTGAGACCGGCTTTTTGGGATTAGCTCCACTCACAGTATCGCAACCCTTTGTACCGGCCATTGTAGCATGCGTGAAGCCCAAGACATAAGGGGCATGATGATTTGACGTCGTCCCCACCTTCCTCCGAGTTGACCCCGGCAGTCTCCTATGAGTCCCCGGCATAACCCGCTGGCAACATAGAACGAGGGTTGCGCTCGTTGCGGGACTTAACCCAACATCTCACGACACGAGCTGACGACAACCATGCACCACCTGTAAACCGGCCACAAGTGGGGGACCTGTTTCCAGGCCTTTCCGGTTCATGTCAAGCCTTGGTAAGGTTCTTCGCGTTGCATCGAATTAATCCGCATGCTCCGCCGCTTGTGCGGGCCCCCGTCAATTCCTTTGAGTTTTAGCCTTGCGGCCGTACTCCCCAGGCGGGGCACTTAATGCGTTAGCTACGGCGCGGAAAACGTGGAATGTCCCCCACACCTAGTGCCCAACGTTTACGGCATGGACTACCAGGGTATCTAATCCTGTTCGCTCCCCATGCTTTCGCTCCTCAGCGTCAGTTACAGCCCAGAGACCTGCCTTCGCCATCGGTGTTCCTCCTGATATCTGCGCATTTCACCGCTACACCAGGAATTCCAGTCTCCCCTACTGCACTCTAGTCTGCCCGTACCCACTGCAGACCCGGGGTTGAGCCCCGGGCTTTCACAGCAGACGCGACAAACCGCCTACGAGCTCTTTACGCCCAATAATTCCGGATAACGCTTGCGCCCTACGTATTACCGCGGCTGCTGGCACGTAGTTAGCCGGCGCTTCTTCTGCAGGTACCGTCACTTTCGCTTCTTCCCTGCTGAAAGAGGTTTACAACCCGAAGGCCTTCGTCCCTCACGCGGCGTCGCTGCATCAGGCTTTCGCCCATTGTGCAATATTCCCCACTGCTGCCTCCCGTAGGAGTCTGGGCCGTGTCTCAGTCCCAGTGTGGCCGGTCACCCTCTCAGGCCGGCTACCCGTCGTCGCCTTGGTGGGCCATTACCCCAACCAACTAGCTGATAGGCCGCGAGTCCATCCAAAACCGCATCAAGCTTTCCACGGACCCCCATGCGGGAATCCGTCGTATCCGGTATTAGACCCGGTTTCCCAGGCTTATCCCGAAGTTAAGGGCAGGTTACTCACGTGTTACTCACCCGTTCGCCACTAATCATTTTGTGCAAGCACAAAAGTCATCGTTCGACTTGCATGTGTTAAGCACGCCGCCAGCGTTCATCCTGAGCCAGGATCAAACTCTCCGTAAATGTGTTACAGACACAAGACCGGAGCCAAGGAAAATTGGCTGCACAGTCCTGCACTAAATTCGAAACCAGCTAAAAAAGCTGCTCCCAACCCACGGGGTGGGCGGAAACAACCAGTTCAACCAATTAAAATAATTGGTATCAATAAACTTGGCACACTATTGAGTTCTCAAACAACAGATGCATCCGAAATACTCGGAAAAACAAAGAATGTTTTTCTTTTCTCTTCGCTGCAGTGTTTCTTTATTCTATTTCATCCGGACCGTATTTGGCAATTCGGGGTAATTCCCGAAGACTGCTTCATTTTGTCCGGCTGACCCCGCGCAAAAGCCCCGGCTTTCCGCTCCCGGGCCGTAAGGCGCAGGATGGATCACCAGGAAGTTTTTGGTGGGGTTTGGCCGCCATGCTCGGGATGTTTTCCAACTCCCGGCCGCGGCGACTTAGAAGACTCTACACAAGGTTTCAGGTCCGCGCAACTCGACCCCCGACAGGCACAATCCAGGGGCGAGGCGCATGGCAGACGGCCGGCAGCAAAGCTGCCGGCCGCCGTCGTGCGTTGCTTAGTTTCCGCCCTCGGCCAGGGTCACCTCCACGGGCTGGTAATCCGCAGCCTTGGTGTCCACGCCCTCCTCTTCCAATTCAGCCAGTGCCTTCTGAACGTACTCGTTGGTGTAGGCGGTTTCCGGCGGCTCGGTGGTGAGGATGGTGGCTCCGGTTTCGTTCTGCGTGCCCATGGCGATGTCCACCGTCTTCTGCCACGCGCTCTCATCGATCATTCCGACACCGTTGGTGGAGGGGAAGATCAGCTTGTTGGTCTCGTTGGTCATCCACAGCTGGTGGCTCTGGCCCAGGGTGGATCCGGATTCAGTCACGATCCGTGCCGCGTCCTCCGGATTGTCCTTGGCATAGATCCAGCCCTTGATGGCGGCTTTGATGAACGCCGTGGTGGTCTCCTGGTATTCGGAGTCATCGGCCAACCGGTCCGCGTCAGCCCAGATGGCGTCCTGCAGCATGGCCGAGCCCTCTTCATTCCAGTCGATGACGGTTAGGTCCTCGGGCTGGTACAGCTCCCCCGTGTCGGGATTGACGGTTTCCAGGACCTGGGCGTACTCGTTGTACGTCATGGCCTGCGCTGCGTCGATGTCCCCGGACAGGAACCCGTTCATGTCGAACGCCTGCTGGATCAGCTCAATGTCCCCGGGTTCCACGCCTGCGTCCTGCATTCCGGCGAAGAGCTCCCATTCATTGCCGTAACCCCAGGACCCCACCTTCTTTCCGGCCAGGTCCTCCGGTCCGTCGATGCCGGAATCAGCCATGGCCACCTGCAGGGTGGCGCTGCGTTCGAAGATCTGCGCCACGTTGGTGATGTTGGCGCCCTGCTCGATCGACCCCAGGACTTTGGGCACCCAGGAAATCGCGTAGTCCACGTCTCCCGAGGCAAGCACGTCCTGCGGCACGATGTCCGCGCCGCCTTCAACAATCTCCACGTCCAGGCCTTCGTCTTCAAAGAAGCCCTGGTCCAGAGCCGCGTAATAGCCGGCGAACTGGGCCTGCGAGAACCACTGCAGCTGCAGCGTCACCGGCGTCAGCCCTTCGGCAGATTCGCCGTCAGCTTCTGCCCCGCTGTCCGAGGCGCAGCCTGCCAGGAACAGAATTGCGGCGGTTCCGGCCGCCGCGGCCGTGCGGATGCGTTTTCCACTTGCCATGTCATTGCCTCCAGTGAGTGTGAATGGGTCGAGGTGGCCTCCCCTTCGGACGGAAGGGATGGTCAGATGAGGACCGGCAGAGTCAGTGCCGGGAACTGTATTTCTCCAGCACTGCGGTTGCGCAGAAGAAAAGAAGGCCGACGACGACGGCGCCCAGCACGTAGGCCCACGCCAGTGTGTAGTTGCTGCCGGCAGCGGCCGACGTGATGGATTTGCCCAGTCCGCCCACCGGACCGCCGAAGTACTCGGCAATCAGCGCGGAAATCACCGCCAGCGAGGACGCGATCCGGAGCCCGGTAAACATGTAGGGCACTGCACTGGGCAGGGTCACCGCACGCGTTGCCTGCCAGCGGCCCGCGGCATAGGAGCGCATCAAGTCCCGGTGCACCGGGCGCACCTGCCGAAACCCGCGCAGCGAATTTACGTAGACCGGCACAAAGACCGCTATTCCGGCCACGATCTGCCGCGGCGCTTCTTCGCCGGCGCCGAACATTGTGTACAGCACAGGAGCCACCGCCACGATGGGCACCACGGACAGCGCGGTGACGGTGGGGCCGGCGAGGCGGTCAAAAATTGGCAGGAAGGCGGCCACGACGGCGGCCAGCACTCCAATCAGGCCGCCGATCACCAGCCCGGCCAGGGCATTGCTTCCCGTCACGAGCGAGGCGGAGGCGATGTTTGCTGCGTTCCCGAAGAAGGCCGCCGCGATGGCGAAGGGACCCGGCAGGACAAACGCCGGGACCGCGAACAGGCTCACGACTCCCTGCCAGATCAGCACCGCGGCTACTCCCAGCAGCACCGGCAGTGCCGCTTTCCGGCCGCCGTCGACCGCCCGGCCCAACAGTGCGGGCGAGGTGGCGGCGGCAGCAGCCGGTGCCGTCTTCAGCGCCGCCGGCTTCAGCACCGTCACCGTGTCTCAACTCCGCGCAGCTGCTCCACTTCGGTGCCGTGCAGTGACTCCCGGACGGCCGTGATGGCGGCGTAAAAGGCCGTTTCCTCACGCAGGTCCTCCCCGCGCTCCCCCGCCGAACCCAGCCGCATCTGCAGCACCTCCTTGATCCGGCCCGGGCGGGCGGACATCACGAACACCCGGTCGGAAAGGAAAACAGCTTCCGGAATGGAGTGCGTGACAAAAACGACGGCGGCGCCGGTTTCCGCGCAGATCCGCACCAGCTCGTTCTGCATCCGTTCGCGGGTCATTTCGTCCAGGGCGCCAAACGGCTCATCCATCAGCAGCAGCCGCGGGCTTTCGGCCAGGGACCGGGCAATCGCCACTCGCTGCTGCATCCCGCCGGAGAGCTGGTCCGGAAAAGAATCGGCAAATTCGGTCAGACCCACCATGGCCAGGAGCTCGTCGGCTCGTTTCCGGCGGACGGCGGCTGCCGTTCCGTGGAGCTGGAGCGGCAGCTCTATGTTTGCCCGCACGGTGCGCCACGGCAGAAGTCCTGCCTGCTGGAACGCAATGCCGTATGCCTGTTCACGGCGGGCCTGCCGGGCGGTGCGGCCGAAAACGCTGATGGTTCCGCTGGTCGGTTCATCCAGGTCTGCGATCAGGCGCAGCAGGGTGGACTTGCCGCAGCCCGACGGCCCGATCAGCGACACGAACTCGCCCGGCGCAACCGTCAGGTTTGCGTCTTCCAGCGCTGTCACGGTTCCGCGCCCGGTGGAGAACACCCGGTGCACGTTGCGGACCTGGACTGCGGGTTCGGGTGCGGTCACCGTTGCTGTTTGCACGGCCGGCTCAATTGGTCCGCTCATGATGCTTGTTCTCCTCTGCGGTAGCGGTGCAGGAACAGTCCCAACACCGTGGTGGCAGCGACAGCTGCCAGTCCCAGCAGGACGGCCCCGAAAATGGGAGCCCAGGGTTTGCCCGGGTCACCGCCGGCCGCGGCGGCGTACTCCACGATCATCCGGCCGATCCCGCCCTTCAGGCCGATGGACACCTCAGCCACCACGGCCCCGATGACCGCGTTGGCGGCGCCCAGGCGCAGGGCCGGCAGCAGGAAGGGAACGCTGGCCGGAAGCCGCAGGAACAGGAAGCTGCGCCACCAGCCCACGGAGTAGGTGTGCATCAGGTCCACATGATTGTTCTCCGGAGCGGAGAATCCGCGCAGGGCACCGATCGCCACCGGAAAGAAGGCCAGATAGGACGCGATGACCGCCACGGACATCCAGTTCTCCCAGCTAAAGGACCCGATCTCCAGCTGGGAACCCCACCGCCGCACCAGCGGCGCAATGGCGATCAGCGGGACGGTCTGGCTGAGGATGATCCAGGGCAGCAGTGCGGAGCCCGCGGACCGGAAGCGCTGCATCAGCATGGCCAGGCCCACGCCCACCGTGACCCCGATCAGCCAGCCCAGTGCCGCGATCCCGAGGGTGAAGGCGGCAGCCTGCAGCACGGCCATCCACAGCGGCGAGGCCCCTGCTGCCGAGGTGGCCGGCTCGGCCAGCCTCCCGAGCATGGTCCAGATGTGCGGCATGGCGAGGTCGGAGTTCCGCGGCAGCAGCGGTATCCCCGCGACATTCAGTCCGTTGACCGGACCGGCAAGTTTGTACCCTTCCCACAGCAGCACCGGGGCAAGGACTCCGCCGGCGGCCCATCCAATCCGGGCCGCCGGCCCCGCCGTCGTTTTCATGCCCTGCTCATGCCGTTGCGCTCACGTGCTCACGCAGTGCCGGAATGATGCTCTCGCCGTAGACCCGCAGGGTTTCCTCCTTGTTGTCATGCTGCAGGTAGCCGGCGAACTGGGTCACGCCCAGCGCCTTCAGCTTTTCGAGCTTTTCGATGTGCTGCTCCACGGTGCCCATGAGGCAAAACCGGTCCACGATCTCGTCCGGTACAAAGGCGGTGTGGGTGTTACCCGCCCGTCCGTGCTCGTTGTAGTCGTAGCCTTCCCGACCGGCGATGTAGTCCGTCAGCGCCTGCGGCACGGCGGCGTCGGCCCCGTACTTGGCCACGATGTCCGCCACATGGTTGCCCACCATCCCGCCAAACCAACGGCACTGGTCCCGCATGTGCTCCCAGTCATCCCCTATGTACATGGGCGCGGCCACGCAGAATTTGATCGCCATTGGATCGCGTCCCGCCGCTGCCGCGGCGCTCCGCACGGTGGCGATCATCCATTCCGCTATGTCCAGATCGGCCAGCTGCAGAATGAACCCGTCTCCCACTTCGCCGGTGAGTTTCAATGCCAGCGGCCCGTAGGCAGCCACCCACATTTCCAGTTCCGAACCGGTGCTCCACGGAAACTGGATGGTCCGCCCGTTGTATTCCACCGCCCGCGAGTTCGCCAGCTCGCGGATCACATGGATCGATTCGCGCAGCGTCTTCAGGGTGGTGGGCGATCCCCCGCTGACCCGCAGCGCGGAGTCCCCGCGGCCAATGCCGCACACCGTACGGTTGCCGTACATCGAGTTCAGCGTGGCATAGGTGGAAGCCGTGACGGTCCAGTCCCGGGTGGCCGGGTTGGTGACCATGGGCCCCACCTTGATGTTCTGTGTTTCGGCCAGGATCTGGCTGTAAATCACATAGGGTTCCTGCCACAGGATGTGAGAGTCAAACGTCCACACGTAGTCGAACCCGAATTCCTCGGCCCGCTTCGCGAGCGCCACCGTTCGGGCTGCGGGCGGATTGCATTGCAGTACTGCGCCAAATTCCATGCTGTTCCGCTCCTTGTAGGTACTGACTTGGATCAGGTACTGGCTTAGATCAGGTACTGGCTGGGTCCCCGGCGGACGTACCGGCCGTGGCCCTTGGACCCGAGGTACTCGTTGTCATTGATGAGGATCCGTCCCCGGGACAGCACCGTGTCCACGTGCCCGTTGATCTCGTAGCCCTCCCAAGCGGAGTAATCCATGTTCATATGATGGGTTTTCTCCAATCCGATCGAGGTGTGGCCGTTGGGATCGTAGATAACGACGTCGGCATCGGCACCCGGGGCGATCACGCCCTTGGCCCCGTACATGCCAAACATGCGCGCCGGCGTCGTACTGGTGATTTCCACCCAGCGCTCGAGCGAGATCTTGCCGTCCACCACGCCCTGGTACATCAGGTCCATACGGTGCTCCACCGACCCGATGCCGTTGGGGATCTTGGAGAAGTCCCCCTGGCCCAGGTCCTTTTGCCCCTTCATGCAGAACGGGCAGTGGTCCGTGGCCACCATCTGGATGTCATTGGTGCGCAGCGACTGCCACATGTGGTCCTGATGGTGCTCGTGCTTGGAACGCAGGGGCGTGGAACAAACCCACTTCGCACCCTCGAAGCCGTCAGCGCCGAGCTGGTCTTCCAGGCTCAGGTACAGGTACTGCGGACAGGTTTCGCCGAAGACGTTCTGCCCGTTGTCCCGGGCTGCGGCCAGCTGCTCCACCGCCTGCTTCGCGGACACATGGACCACATACAGGGGCGCACCGGTGAGGTTGGCCAGCATGATGGCCCGGTGGGTGGCCTCCTCCTCCATCTGCCAGGCCCGCGCCACCCCGTGGTAGTAGGGATCGGTTTTGCCCTGGGCCAGCAGTTCACTGACCATGGCATCAATGGCCGGACCGTTCTCGGCATGCATCATGGTCATCAGTCCGGTTTCGGCTCCCACCCGCATAGCCTTGTAGATCTGCGCGTCGTCGCTGTAGAAAACCCCCGGGTAGGCCATGAACAGCTTGTAGCTGGACACCCCCTCATCGATGAGCCCCGCCATCGCCTTGAGGGAATCATCATTGACGTCCCCCACAATCTGGTGAAAGCCATAGTCGACGGCACATTCCCCCGCAGCCTTCTCATGCCACGCGCCCAAACCGTCCATCACCCGCTCGCCGTACCGCTGGATCGCGAAGTCCACGATCGTCGTCGTACCTCCCCAGGCCGCGGCGCGGGTGCCGGTTTCAAAGGTGTCGGAGGCTTCGGTGCCGCCGAAGGGCATCTGCATGTGGGTGTGCGCATCGATGCCGCCGGGAATCACATATTTGCCGCGGGCATCCAGGACCGTGTCTACGGAACCGGCCAGGTCATGCCCCAGCAGGGTGGAACCGGGTGCGAGTACCGCCGCGATCTTCTCCCCGTCAATGAGAACGTCCGCTTCGCTGCGGCCGGTGGAGGTAACAACCGTTCCTCCGGTGATCAGTGTTGTACTCAAAACGACTCCCTTGTCTGCCTTCTGGTGCTTTCGTCCGATGAACCGGCTGTTACGGGTTGGTGATGGGCGTGTACGCATCCGGCCGGCGGTCCCGGTAGAACTGCCAGTTGTTGCGCGCCGTGCGAACCAGGTCCATGTCCAGATCACGGATCAACAGTTCTTCGTTGTGGCGGTCCCCCAGCTCCCCCACGTAGTTGCCCTGCGGATCGGCAACATAGGACGTTCCGTAAAAATCGACTGCTTCGTCGCCGAACTCATTGGTCTCGCTGCCCACCCGGTTGGGCACCACCACGTAATACCCGTTGGCTGCCGCAGCGGTGGGCTGCTCGAGTTCCCAAAGCCGGTTGGAGAGTCCCGGTTTGGAAGCGTTGGGGTTGAAGACAATTTGGGCGCCGTTCAGGCCAAGTACGCGCCAGCCTTCGGGGAAGTGCCGGTCATAACAAATGGTGACTCCCACGGTTCCGACTGCAGTGTCGAAAACCGGCCACCCCATGTTTCCCGGCCGGAAGTAGAACTTCTCCCAGAATTTCTCCACATGGGGAATGTGGTTTTTGCGGTATTTGCCCAAATATGTTCCGTCGGCGTCGATCACCGCCGCAGTGTTATAGAGGACTCCGGGCTGCTCCTCTTCATAGATCGGCAGGATGATCACCATGTTGTGCTCGGCCGCGAGTTTAGAGAACCGCTCGGTGAGGGGACCAGGAACCTTCTGCGCATAGTCGTAATACTTGTTGTCCTGCACAATTCCGAAGTACGGGCCGTGGAAAAGCTCCTGGAAGCAAATGATCTGAGCGCCCTCGGCAGCAGCCTTGCGGACAAACTCCTCGTGCTTGGCAACCATGGACTCTTCATCCCCGGTCCACGTTGTCTGGGTCAGGGCTGTGCGGATGATTGTCATTGTGCCTCCTAGTAGCGGCGTGTTGTGCCGCAGTGTCGATCGGCCGGTTCAGGGCCTTTATCAGTCTTTGTGCCGAACGTTTCCTTAACATTTCCGCGGCGTAAAAGCTGGTGCACCATTTGTCGCAGGGTGGGTTCATCCTTCGCCTTTATTGCGGAACCCGCAAGGGTTTTGGTGCTGCTTTTCTCAAAGAGGTGCGGGCCGTGATGCGGTTATCCGTGGTGCGTAACGGGCCGCAACAAAGAATTCAGCAAACAAAGGAGTGCTAGCGTTCATCGAAGATCACCGGCCGCGTATGGCCGGTAACTCTGGTCTGGACTTGGGCCATAGATCCCCTCCGATTTCCCGCCGCACTACGCCGCACCAAGAGGACCTATGAACCGAACCCGCGTGTCTGCCCTTTCCCTGCTTCTGGCCGCAGCCCTTGCCGGCACAGTTGGCTGTTCCACGGCTGAAGCGCCGGCCGCCCAGCCGGACGCCGGACCGTCAGCACCGCCGTCGTCGTCGTACCCGGTCTCCGTTTCCAACTGCGGCACGGAGGTGACACTCACTGCCGCCCCCGAACGCATCGTGGCCATCAAATCCACCTCGCTGGAAACAGTCCTGGCCCTGGGGCTGGGCAGCAAAGTAGTGGGTACGGCGTTCCTGGACGGACCGGTGCCGGAATCCCTGGCGGACGAGGCGGATTCCCTGCCGTCGCTGTCCGATGCCGCGCCCTCGCAGGAAGTGGTGCTGGAGCGTGAACCGGACTTCATTTACGCCGGATGGGAGTCCAATCTGAGTGCCGATGCAGCCGGCGAGCGCGGTGTCCTGGCCTCGCTCGGGATTAATACCTATGTCTCTCCGGCGGCCTGCCGGGAAGAGGGACTTCCCGGCAAGCTGACCTTTGAATCCGTTTTCGAGGACATCACGGAAGCCGGCGCCCTGTTGGGCGCCCCCGAGGCCGCGGCTGCCCTGGTGGCTGAACAGCGGGAGATCCTGGCCGGCGTATCGCCGGCGGGAGACGGCATGACGGCCTTCTGGTTCTCCTCCGGCCGGGACACTCCCTACGCGGGGGCAGGACTGGGCGCTCCGCAAATGATGATGGAGCAGCTGGGACTGGAGAACATCGCCGCGGATGTCCAGGAATCCTGGGCGTCCCTGAGCTGGGAGACCGTGGTGGATGCCAATCCGGACGTCATTGTGCTGGTGGACGCGGACCGGAACACCGCGGAGTCAAAGAAGGAGCTGCTGGCCGCCAACCCTGCCACCGCCGGCATGGACGCGGTGATCAATGAGCGGTATCTGGTCCTTCCCTTCGCTGCGGGCGAGGCCGGGGTGCGCAATGCCGACGCCGTGGCAGACCTCGCCGATCAGCTCACAAGGCTGCCGTGACGGCCCTCCGCCTGCACCGGGAAGACGCCGGTTCGCTGCCCGGGCTCGGTGAGGCATTGCCGGCACCCCGGCGCCGCTTCCCCACGGGCACCGCAACGGCGGTGCTGGCTGCGGCGTTGGTGCTGTCCGTCGCCGCCGCCTCGACCGTGGGACCGGCGGACATCAGCGTGCCGGACGCCTTCCGTTCCATCCTCGCCCGTCTGGGCATCGGCGCCAGCCCGCTGTCCGCCCTGCAGGACGGGATCATTTGGGAACTGCGGCTGCCCCGGGTGCTCACCGCCGCGGCGGTGGGCGCCGGGCTGGCCGTCAGCGGTGCGGTCATGCAGGCGCTGACCCGCAACGCCCTTGCCGACCCGTATCTGCTGGGCCTGTCCTCCGGTGCATCGCTGGGGGCCGTGTGCGTGGTGCTGCTGGGTGCTCAGCTGCTGCTGCCGCTGGCAGCGTTCATTGGGGCCCTGGCCGCACTGGCTGCAACCCTGCTCCTGGCCCGGCTGGCCGGCGGGCTCACCCCGTCGCGCACGGTCCTGGCCGGAGTGGCGGTGTCCTCCCTGGGCAGCGCCCTCACCAGCCTGGTGATCTTCTGGACCGCCACCGGAGATTCCTACCGCAACATTTTGGGCTGGCTGCTCGGTTCCCTGGCCGGCACGCAGTGGTCCAGCGCGGGCATTGCCGCCGGGGCCCTCCTGGTGGTGGGTCTTCCGCTGCTGGGCACAGCCCGCCTCCTGGACGGGTTCGCCTTCGGGGACGACGCCGCCTCCGCCCTGGGCATCAATGTTCCGGCCGTTCGGTGGTCCATGCTGGCCGCCACTGCGCTGCTGACCGGAGCCATGGTGTCCGTCAGCGGTTCGATTGGTTTTATCGGACTGGTGTTTCCACATGTGGTCCGCCTGGTCACGGGCCCCGGCCACCGCAGCCTGCTGCCGCTGTCCGCCCTGCTGGGTGCCGTGTTCCTGGTCTGGGCCGACACTGCGGCCCGGGCCGCCTTCGAGCCGCGGGAGCTGCCGGTGGGAGTGGTCACCGCCGTCATCGGGGCCCCGGTGTTCGCCTATGTGCTCGCCCGGCGAAAGGGCGGAGCATGAGCGGCGCACCCGGAGCCGGCCGGCCCGTGAAGACCCTTGATGCCGCGAACCTTGAGATTCGCCTTGGCGGCAAGCTGGTGGTGGACGGGGTGGACTGCACGGTTCCGGCAGGCGCCCTCTCGGCACTGGTGGGCCCCAACGGCGCCGGAAAGTCCACGCTGCTGCGGGCGCTGGCCGGCGTGGTGCCCGTGCGCACCGGCACCGTGCTGTGGGAGGGCAGGGATCTGCTGCGCCGTCCGCGCCGGGATCGTGCCCGGATTGCGGCACTGGCCGAGCAGGAATCCGGCACCGATGCACCGCTGACCGTGCGCGACGTCGTGTCCCTGGGCACCATGCCGCACCGGTCCCTGCTGGGTTTCGGCACCAGTGACGACGACGCCGAAGTTACCGCCGCACTGCGGACCGCCGGGGTGCCGGAGCTTGCGGACCGGTTGTTCAACGAACTCTCCGGCGGACAGCGGCAGCGGGTCCAGCTGGCCCGGGCCCTGGCCCAGCGCCCGCAGCTGCTGCTCCTGGACGAGCCCACCAACCACCTCGATCCGCACGCCCAGCTGACCACCCTGGCGCTGCTGCGGGAGCTGGCCGGAAGCGGCATCGCCGTCGTCGCCGCCCTTCATGACCTCACCCACGCCGCAGCCCACTGCGACCATGTGATTGTCCTGTCCGGCGGCACCGTGGTGGCGGCCGGTGATCCGCGGACGGTGCTGACCGCGGAACTGATCCGCGAGGTGTACGGAGTCCAGGCGCATGTGCTGGTCCACCCCGCCACGGGGCGTCCGCTGATTGCCCTGTCCCTGCCCTCGCCGGCCAACGCGGCGGCCCCTCGGCTCGAGGCCTCCGCCTAGTCCCAGAGCGGCTCCGGCAGGCCGGCGTCCCGGCAGGCCGCTGCGTAGCCCTCGCGCCATGCCTCCGCACTGCCGAGCCGAAACAGGTCATGTGCGGGAGGACGCACCAGTGCCCGGGCTCCCCGGTCGCCGCCGAAATATCCTTCAGGATGCACCAAATCCGGCAGGCCTCTGAGCACTGCCACCGGGCATTGGCTGGTTTTGCCTTTGACCAGGTCCGCGGCGCCGGCGATCTCGTCCGCAACCGCCGTCAGGGTGGCTTTCATCTCCTGGCCAAAGGCATCGGAGGTTCCCCGCAGGTCCAGCAGAACGTCCACGCCGGCGGCTCCGATGGCGGCGTCGGTCTGCCCGTCACGCCACGCGCGCCCCAGGGTGTCGGTGATGAGAACCCCGACGTCGAACCCCAGCTTCCGGCGCAGGCCGGCGCACAGTGCCCGGGCCGAGGCGTCCGGATCCACGGGAAGAAGCAGGACCGTCCCCGCAGGGGTGTTGCTGTTGTCCACACCCGCTGCGGCGGCCACGATCCCCAGCTTGTTCTCCACGATCCGGGTCACGCCTCCGGAATGAACCTTGCTGGCCACCACCCGAACGGTTTCCTCGGTGATGCACTGTTCCCGGTCCTCCGCCGCTACTTGCCGGCCTTCGGCCTTGGACACAATCTTGGAGGTGACCACCAGGATGTCTCCCGGCCGCAGTGCCGCGTCCGGAGTTGATGCTGCGGCGTCCAGGATGACAGACACCAGATCGGCGCCGGGCGTGATTTCGCTGATACCGGGGAGGACAAAGACCGTGATGGTGCGCATCGGTCAGCGTTGCAGTGCCGGCAGGACGCTGGCGCCGAACACATCGATCCACTGGCGCTGGTTCCGTCCCACGTTATGCAGATAGATGCGGTCAAAGCCCAGGTCCACGAATTTCTGGATGTAGGCGCGGTGGACATCGGGATCGCTGGAAATGACCATCCGGCCCTCGAAATCTTCGGGCCGGACGAGCTTGGCCATCTGCTCCAGCTCGAACGGAGACCGAATGTCCCCCTTGGGGAACTTCATGCCGCCGTTGGGCCATTCCACCATGGCGTTGGTGAGGGCTTCCTCGTCCGTCTCGGCCCAGCTCATGTGCAGCTGCAGGACCTTGGGCATCGTGTCCGGGTTCTTGCCTGCCTCGCGGGCTCCGGCGTCGAACTTCTCAAAGAGCATCCCGATTTTCTCCAGCGGAGCTCCCACGGTGATCAGTCCGTCGGCGTGCCGGCCGGCACGCTTTGCCGTGACCGGTCCTGCGGTGGCCACCAGGATTTCCGGGGCCGTCTCCGGCATGGTCCACAGGCGGGTGGACTCCATTTTGTAGAACTCGCCCTTGTGGCGCACGTCCTTGCCGGCCAGGGAGTTGGTAAAGAGCTTGGTGATGATTTCGATGGCTTCGAACATCCGGTTGATGCGCTCCGGTGCTTCCGGCCAGTACTGGGCGGTAATGTGCTCGTTCAGCGCCTCACCGGACCCCAGTCCCAGCCAGTGCCTGCCGGGATACATGGCCGCAAGGGTGGCGGAAGCCTGCGCCACCATCGCCGGATGCCAGCGGAAGGTCGGCGCCGTGACGCCCGGCCCAATATCGCCCTTGGTGCGCTCGCCCAGGGCGGAGAGAACATTCCAGACAAAGGCGGACTGGCCCTGCGCGGGAACCCACGGCTGGAAATGATCGGCCGCCATAACGCCGGAAAAACCTTTGCTCTCCGCGTATTCCGCCAACGCCACCGCTTCAGTGGGATGGAACTGTTCCAGCATTGCCGCGTAACCAATAGTGAGAGAAGAAGTCATATTCCGATCCTTACAGCCAGACATTTCGAAAAGGAGAACGGGTGTTTCCAATGGAATACAGCACTTAGGGAAAAGCGCACTTTTCCACGCGCCGGAACGCTGAAGGCCCATCCTACGGCCGTTCCGGCTCCAGTAGCCGGGTTTTAGGATGGACAAATGGATCCGCTGATCAACGGAAGGCCCCGATGACTGCCGAAAGCTCCACGCAACCCCATCCGAACGAACGCATCAACGGTTATGCGGAACTGCGTTCTTACGCCGCTATTGGGGACGGACGCACCGTTGCGCTGGTTGCCCGGGACGGAGCAGTGGACTGGTATCCCACCCCGGACCTTGACTCGGTTCCTTCCTTTGCAGCGTTGCTGGATGCGGACGACGGCGGCCGGATCGAGTTGCGTCCGGAGGAGGACTTCAGGGTGGAACGGGCCTACGTGGACGGAACGAATGTCCTGGCGACCACCTTCACCACTGCTTCCGGAAGCGTCCGCGTCACGGATTCCCTCAATACCGGCGTGGCCGGACGGTTGCCCTGGGGCGAGCTGGCACGCCGGATCGAGGGGCTGGCAGGCACCGTGCGGATGCGCTGGTCCGTGGCACCGGGCAATTGTTTCGGCACCGCCTCGCCCTGGGTGGAGGACAGCGCCCACGGGCCGGTGCTCCACGCCCAGCAAACCACCATCGGGGTCCGCGGCTTTCAGCACGGCGGGCAGCAGGTCTCTGACCGCAGCATTTCCGGCTCCTTCTCCACCTCCCCCGGCTCCCGGCACTTGGTGGCCGTTGTTTCCACCCATGACGAGCCGCTGGCGCTGCCGGACCCGCAGACCGTGGATGCCGGCGTCGACCGTACCATCGCCAACTGGCAGAGCTGGATGAAGGAGTTCACCTACGACGGACCGTGGTCCGAGGCAGTGCAGCGCAGCGCACTGGCGCTGAAACTGCTGATCCACAGTCCCTCGGGCGCAGTGGCGGCCGCCGCTACAACGTCGCTGCCCGAGAGCCTGGCCGGCGGCAAGAACTGGGACTACCGGTACGCGTGGGTCCGCGACACCGCTTACACGCTTAACGCCCTGACCCGGTTCGGCCTGCGTGAGGAGGTCCATGCCGCCGTCGCCGGGATGCTGAAGAGCATCCGCAGCCAGGGCAAGGATCTGCAGGTGTTCACCGCGTTGAACGGAGAACCGGCGGACGGCGCCGAGGTGCTGGATCTGCCCGGCTGGCGGGGCATTGGACCGGTGGTTCGGGGCAACAATGCGGCATCCCAGCTCCAAATGGGAGTCTTTGGGGATCTGTTCAATATCGTTCAACTCTACGTGGATGCCGGCCACGTCCTGGACACCGGTACCGGGCGGCTGCTGGCTGATCTGGCGGATCTGGCCTGCGACACCTGGCAAAAACGCGATGCCGGGATGTGGGAACTGTACGACGAGCAGCACTACACCACGTCCAAGCTGGGCTGCTGGCATGCCCTCAGCTGCGCCTCGCATCTGGCCGATCTGGGGCAGATTCCCGGCCCCTCAGACCGGTGGCGGGCCGAGAAAGATCGGATCGAAGCGTGGGTGCGGGAGAACTGCTGGTCCGAGGAACGCGGCAGCTACGTCTGGTATCCGGGATCCGACAAGCTGGACGCCTCCATCCTGCTCCATGCCATCAGCGGCTTCGACCGCAGCGAGCGCATGAGTTCCACCCTCGACGCGCTGCGGGAGGAGCTGGGCCGCGGTCCTCTGCTCTACCGGTACAGCGGCGCGGAAAAGGAGGAAGGCACCTTCGTGGCGTGTGCGTTCTGGATGGTGTCCGCACTGACCCACGTTGGCCGGCGGGATGAAGCGGTGGAGCTCATGGACCAGCTGGTGCCGCTGGCGAACGACGTCGGGCTCTACACCGAAATGATCGCTGAGGAGGACTCCGCCTTCCTAGGCAACTTCCCGCAGGGACTCTCCCACCTAGCGCTGATCACTGCGGCGCTGACCGTCAACGACAGCCGCACGGACTGACGACTCCCGGCTGAGGGGCACGGACCCGACCGGGGGTGCAGGCTAGGAAGTGCAGCCTTCGCCGTCGCCGTCGCCGTCGAACTTGGGATCCCAACCCGCATCGCCGGGGCGGATGGGCGCCGCGCCGGCTGCTTTGACGGCCGCGCAGTTGGCGTAGACGGGTGCTTTACCGGCTTCGGCGGCGGGCGGCCCCGCAACGGCAGCTGCTGCGCTCCGGCTTCCGTCGGGAACGGGCTGGTCCGGGCACGTCTCGAGGACACCGGCAATGGCGTTGTGTTCAGCCTGGGTCACCCACAGCTCATACCGGGCTTTGACCGCAACCTGGCGGGCCACGTACTCGCAGCGGAAGGCCTTGTTGGCCGGCAGCCAGGTGGCGGCGTCGGAATCAGATTTTGATCCGTTAGCCGGACCGTCCGCGGCCATGAGGTTCAACGGGTCATTCGCAAGCTGGCGCCGTTCTTCGGCGGACAGCTGCTGGGCGCCCTTCTGCCAGGCATCGGACAGCGCCACAATGTGGTCAATCTGAACGGCCGTGCTTGTTTCATTGCCTCGCACAAAGTTAATGGTTGTACCCGTATACGGGTCTGCGAAGGTTCCGGATGCCACCACGCATTCCTTGGTTCCGTCCTTGTAGACGACGGCGGTGAGATCGCGGGCCAGGATGTCATTCCTGGTGTCACATCCGTTGCGGTCCACGTCGGCCCAGGATGGACCAAACTGGTCCCGGTCATATCCGGTCTTCGGAGCGCGGCCCTTGATCGGAAGGGTGTCCAGCTGTTCCAGCGCCGATCCGGACGCTGCCTCCTGCACCGATGAACTGCTGTCCCCGGCTCCGAACCCTGCATTTGCTCCTGTCCCGGTGTCCGCCAGCGGGGTGCAGGCTGAGGAACCAAGCAGAATTGCAGGTAATGCGACAAGGGCCAGAACTTTGGTGCGTAGAGAAGTCATCGCTATTAATTATGGACGACGGATTGGATTCGATTTTCCGCACTTCATACCCTTTGCGCATCCGATAATTCCTGCGGGTAGAGTTCAGGTGCGCGGCTGACCCGCGTCAGCCATGCGCCTGCCGCTTAATGTGCTGCTCTGCGGGCCCGTTTGAAGAGGTACACCCTTGGTGAAAATTTCCAGTTCCCGTCTCCTGCTTCGCGCCGTGACGGGTGCGGCCGCTCTGCTCCTGCTCAGCGGCCCGCTGGTGGCCGCGCCGGCTTCAGCGGACAGCAACAGCGACACTGCGCCGCCCAGCCGTTACATCGTCACGTTCGCCGATCGGGCAGCTGCTTCGAGCATCACCCGTGAGCAGACCTATCTGGACGCGGGCAGTCCCGTCGGTGCCGCGGTGACCGAACTCCACCTGACCGGCAGCGGCGGAACCGTGGTGGAGGTGGACCCGGACCTCACCGTCGAAGAAACCGCCGCCGTCGTCAGTGCCCTAGCCGCCGATCCCGACGTCGAACGCGTGGAACCGGATGTTCTCCTGTACCCGTCCGCCGTCACCCCCAATGATCCCCTCTATCCCCGGCAGTGGAACCTTCAGGGCGCGGGAGGCGGGGCTGATGCGGCACCTGCGTGGCCGTCATCCACCGGAAAAGGCCAGGTGGTGGCCGTGGTGGATACCGGCATCACCGCCCACACGGACCTTCAAGCGCAGGTCCTTCCCGGCTATGACCTGATTTCAGACCCGGCCGTGGCAGGCGACGGCAACGGGCGCGACGCCGATCCCCGTGATGAGGGTGACTGGTACCCGAACGGCTCCTGCGGCAGGACCGTGGGCAGCGCCTCCACCTGGCACGGTACGCACGTCTCCGGCGTCGTCGCGGCCAGCGCCAACAATGGCACCGGCATCAGCGGAGTGGCGCCCGGCGCCCAAATCCTTCCGGTGCGGACGCTTGGAACCTGCGGCGGATATATGTCCGACATTTCGGACGGCATCATTTGGGCTGCCGGCGGCCAGCTGCCCGGCGTTCCCCTCAATCGCACGCCGGCGCGCGTCATCAACCTGAGTCTGGGTGGCGTAAGCACCTGCTCCGCGGCCATGCAACAGGCAGTGAACTTCGCTGCGGAGCGGGGTGCCGTGGTTGTGGCGGCGGCCGGCAATGACAGCATTTCCGCTGACCGGAGCCAGCCTGCCAACTGCGACAATGTGATAGTAGTGGGCGCCACCGACCGAAACGGGTCACGGGCGCCGTACTCGAACTTCGGCCCGCTGGTGGACCTCATGGCCCCGGGCGGGAACACCATGGGCGATTCCAGCGGCGGCATCCTTTCGACGATCAACAACGGCAAGTCGGTTCCCGCGGATGAGGGCTATGCCTACTATCAGGGAACCTCCATGGCCGCACCCCACGTCGCCGGTGCAGCAGCCCTCCTGCTGTCCGCCGACCCCGGCCTGACGTCCCAGCAAGTGGAATCCACCCTGCTTCAGACGGCACGGGAACTGCCGGGCAGCTGTGCCCCGCACTGCGGACCCCAATTGTTGAACATTTCAGCTGCAGTGGCCGCCGTGGCATCCCCGTTCGCCGATGTCCCGAAATCAATGCAGTTCTACGACGACATGCGGTGGATGGCCGAGGCCGGTATCTCTACCGGCTGGAACGAAACAAACGGCACCAGCACATACCGTCCGCTGGAATCCGTGAAACGGGACGCGATGGCTGCCTTTATGTATCGGCTCGCCGGCAGCCCTGCCTTCACGCCGCCGCAGAAATCCCCCTTCGCTGACGTCTCGACCGGGAACCAGTTCTACAAGGAGATCTCCTGGCTGGCAGCGGAGGAAATCTCCACCGGCTGGCTGGAAAGCAACGGCACCAAAACGTACCGTCCGCTTCAACCGGTAAACCGCGATGCCATGGCCGCCTTCATGTACCGCTACGCCGACTCTCCGGCCTACACAGTTCCGGTGAAATCTCCGTTTGCTGACATCACAAAAACCAATCAGTTCTACAAGGAGATCTCCTGGCTGGCGTCCACAGGCATCTCCACCGGTTGGGCAGGGGGCAACGGCACCAGCACGTACCGCCCGCTGAGTTCCGTGAAACGTGACGCGATGGCAGCATTCATGCACCGTTTCGACACCAGGTTCAACTAAGGATCCGAGGACTCCCCCTTCCCTGACCTGCCGGGGAGACGTAGATTCGTAGTCACCGTCCGCGTGCAGGAGATACCCATGGCTACAAACAAGACCACCGTCAAAGAAGATGACAAAAAGTTGGCTGAACCGGATACCGCCGCTAACGGTGAGGTTTCCGACGAGGTAACCCGAATCTCCGTGACGGAGGACTACACCAACGAACTCGATGAGCTTCGTGAGCTAAAGGTCAAGAGCAAAAAACTCAAAGTAAATGCCGACGACGACGCGTGGCGGCACAACTACCCGTATGACAAAAAGCTCACGCGGCGAAGCTATGAGAAACAAAAGCGTGCGCTGCAGATAGAACTTTTGAAGATGCAGCTCTGGGTCAAGGACACCGGGCAGAAAATGCTCATCATCTTTGAAGGCCGTGACGCCGCAGGCAAGGGCGGGGCGATTAAGCGTTTCAATGAACACTTGAATCCGCGCGGCGCCCGGATTGTGGCCCTCGAGAAACCGACGGATAACGAACGTACCCAGTGGTACTTCCAGCGCTACGTGGCGAAGCTGCCCAGCGGCGGCGAAATAGTCATGATGGACCGTTCCTGGTACAACCGTGCCGGGGTGGAACGGGTGATGGGTTACTGCACGCCAGCCCAGTATCTGGAGTTCATGCGGGAAGTGCCGGAACTGGAACGCATGTTGGTGAACTCCGGGGTACTGCTCAATAAACTGTGGTTTTCCGTGGGCCGGGCGGAGCAGGTGGCACGGTTTGCGGCCCGGGAAACCGACCCGGTGAAACAGTGGAAGCTCTCCCCCACGGACCTCGCCAGCCTCGACAAGTGGGACGACTACACCGAAGCCAAAGAAGCAATGTTCTTCTATACCGACACCGGTGACGCCCCGTGGACCGTGGTGAAATCCAATGACAAGAAGCGGGCCCGGCTGGAAGCCATGCGGTTTGTGCTGCACAGCGTGGATTATCCGAACAAGGACACTTCTGTGGCACACGCACCTGATCCGCTGATTGTCGGTCCTGCCGCCAGCCACTTCGAGGAAGACGAAGAGCCGAGCGGCCGTTTCCCCGTGGTTAAACCGAAGGGGTAGATGGCCGCCCTGCTGGCGGTACGCAGGTAGTCCTCATTTCTGATAGGTAGTGGCCCAAAAAAGTCGAGTATTTGGCGGGCTTCAAGAGGGCCTATTTTGGGGCTTTTGGGGCTGTTTTCGGGACGGAAATGTCGGTGGCAGGTGAAAGCCTGAAGCCATGGATCAGAACGGATCTTTTCGACGAGGCGGCACCGGTGAAGCATCCGGTGCCGGCCAGGCTGCTGTGTCCAGCCAGTCGGTCTTTGATGCCGCGCCCGGTGTCGTTCAATCCGGGGTCGTTCAATCCGGGGTCGTTCAGTCCGATACCGCGGATCCTGGAACTGTCCAGAGCCTTGAGGGTCTTACCGGTTCGTTGGTCCTGCACGGTGCGGAGGCCCTAACCCAGGACGAAACCAGTGCGGTGTTGTCCCGGTTGGATGCGTTGGTGCGGTGGGCGCAGGCCCAGCAGGCCAAAGTGCTGCACCGGATGGAAACCCTCTTCCGTGACGACCTGCTCGAAGATGTTGGCCGGGAAGATCCGGCCCTGACCTTCAGCCTGGCCGCGGAGGAAGCCGCAGCCATCCTGCACCTGCCCACGAACACCGCGAAGATGCTGATGAGTGAGGCGGGACGGTTGTGCACCACCCACACCGCAACCCTGGCCCGGCTGGAAGACGGGAGCCTGGGTTACGGGCATGTGCAGACGGTGCTGGACCAATCCCAAAACGTCCCAGACTCCGAACTGGCCGGTTTCGAAACGGTGTTGCTGGAGGCCGCTGGTGCGGGGCAGACATCGTCCCAGTTCCGGGTGAAGGCCAGAAGGTTGCGGGAGGGCCGGTATCCGGACACCATTCCGGTCCGGCACCAGAGTGCTTTTGAACGCCGGCGGGTCTGTTTGGCGCCGGATGAGGACGGGATGTCGTGGCTGTCGGCGTTATTGCCCGCTGCGAGGGCGCAGCTGGTTTATACGCAGCTGACCACGGCGGCGCGGGGTGAACAGGGAGCGGGGGATCCGCGGGGAGTGGATCACTTGCGGGCGGACATTCTGGCTGACCTGCTCGACGGTGACAGGGATGCCGAAGACAGTGGCCATGAAGGCAACAGTGGTAACCACAGGACTGCGGGCCGTGAGGGCAAGACCCGTAGCGATGCCGGCGATGACAAAGCCCTTGGCAAGAAGTCCCGTGCCCGGGCCCGCACCGAGATCCTGGTCCTGATCACCGCCGAGACCCTGTTCGGTGCTGATGAACAGCCTGCCGAACTGCACGGATACGGGCCGATCAGCCCGGAATCTGCCCGTCGTTTGGCCCGGCAGGCAGCGCACTGGACCCCGGTGGAACGACATCCGGACACTGACGACATCCTGCGGGTCGGGCGGCGGCGGAAAGTCCCGGCCGGGCTGCAACGCTGGCTGCGGGCCCGTGACGGAACCTGCCGGTTCCCGGGATGCCGGACCAACGCCGTCATCGCCGAAATTGACCACACCAGACCGTGGTCCCACGGCGGGAGCACCGATCACGACAACCTGGAGCATCTGTGCCGGCGGCATCACATGTTCAAGTCGCGGGGATTCTGGAAAGCACAACAACACAGTCCCGGAATTATTGAGTGGACGTCGCCGGGCGGTCGGACCTACCGGACCGATCCGCATCTCACCCTGGCCACAGCACCAAACACAGGACCCAGCGCGGGACCCAGGGTGGAAGCCACGAAAGCTGCTGTAAGCCGGATGTCGGGCTGGATCCCTGCGGGAGAACCTCCGGAAGACTACGGCGACGATCCGCCACCCTTTTGACGATAGTTCGGACGAGATAGTTCGGACGAACCGCCGCCCTGCTGTCGGCCAGTCTCATGATCCGCCGACGGCGGCAGGATTGCCCACTGCAGTCGGCCTCGTGCAGTAAATGTGGTCAGACGCAGATCACGCCATTGTGATCTGCGTTGCCCACGATGTTAGCTATATTTCATGTCCTTTGCAGGGAAGGCCCGCCGAGGATGCTGAACCAAACCCCGAGGATCAGGCCCCAAGGAGTCCGATCGCGGAAGTGTCAGGCCTGCGTGAGACGATAAAAACATGCCTTCCTCACCGCCTCTGATCGACGTCACGGACATCATCCGGGTTGTCGGAGGAGCTGCGTTTCAACGTGGCCAAACCTATGCCAAGGGCGGTGCAGTAGCGGAACTGGAGTGGGAACCGCAGGCCGAAGTGCTCCGCGCCAAGGTTCGAGGCCATTCTTCCGTGCCGTACCGCACCATGCTGCAGCTGGGGGAAAAGCGGCAGGGCGACTACCGCCTGCTGGACAACCACTGCAGCTGTCCCGTTGGATTCGACTGCAAGCACGTGGCCGCCGTCGCACTGCAAAGCAATACCGATCATTTGGTGGCACGGCAGGAATTCATCCGGCCCTCCGCCGCCAGCGCACCAGCGGTGCCGGCCTGGCAGGAATCACTGCAGACGCTGATTGACGCCGACCTTCATGCGCTCACGGGCAGCACCAAGGCATCGGCCACTCCCCTGGCGCTCCAGTTTGAAATCCGGACATCGGACGCAGGTATCAGTGCCCGCTGGGGTGCTCCGGCTCCCCGCAGCGCGCACCGCAAGACCTCTTTCCGGCTCGGTGTCCGCCCGGTGGTCCGCAACACGAAGGGCAACTGGGTCAAGAACAATCTGGCCTGGAGCAACATCGCCTATCAGACGTACGGGCTGCAGCTGGATCCAGAACAGCACCGCTGGTTTTCCCAGTTTCCGGCTCTGCACCGGTCCAACGGCGTGAGCTACTTCGGCCAGAATGACTCCTGGCTTTACCTGGATGATTTCTCCAACCCCCTGCTGTGGCAGCTGCTGGAAGAAGCTCAGCGCATCGGCGTGCAGTTTGTCGGTACCAAGAAAGACACCAGTGTCCGGCTGGGCAAGCGGGCAGCGCTGTCCCTCGATGTGCGTGCGGCCAAAGAATCCCCGGGAACGGACGCCGCCGTACCTCTGCAGTTGCAGCCCGTCCTGGAGATCGACGGCGCGCCCTACCCCACCGATGCCGCCGGACTGATCGCCGGGCACGGCATTTACGTGCGCAGTCCGGAAAACGTCATCACTCTGGCGCCAACCGCGCGCCCGTTGACGGACCAGGACAAGGGCCTGCTGTTGAACGGCGCCCCGGTAATGATTCCCGAAGAGGACGCCCCGGTCTTTCTGGAGAAGTTCTACCCCAAGCTTCGCCAGGTGCTGCCGGTAACCAGCAGCGATGAGTCAGTCGAGTTCCCGGAGATTTCTCCACCCCTGCTGGTGCTCACAGCCTCCTTCCAGCCCGATGATTCCCTCTTCCTCGACTGGGAATGGGAATACCGGCAGGGAAATGACCTCACGCGCATTCCGCTGGGAACCCGGGCGGATCCCGCTTCCGGTTACCGTGATGTGGCAGCGGAAGCGGACCTGCTCACCGCCGTCGGCAAAGTCCTGGGATCGGTGCCGCGCAGCCGTTCCTACTCCGGCATCGACACCGCGGAATTCACTGAATATCTACTCCCCAAGATCGAAAAAGTCGACGGCGTACGGGTGGACGTCGTCGGCGAGCGCCCCGCCTACCGCGAGCTCACCAGCGTGCCGGAGCTGAAGATCACCACGGTGGAAACCGAGCGCAGGGACTGGTTCGACCTCGGCATCATGATCACGGTCGAAGGCCGGCTAGTGCCCTTTGCCGATGTCTTCAAGGCACTGTCCCAGGGCAAAACAAAGATCCTGCTTGTTGACCGCACCTACCTCTCGCTCGACCGGCCCGAATTCGCGCAGCTGCACGCCCTGCTGGAAGAGGCCGAAGGGCTGCAAGAATGGGAAACCGGCGAAATGACCATCAGCCGGTACCAGGCCGGGCTGTGGTCCGAGTTGGAGGAGTTGGCAGAGGAAACCGAACAGGCCGCAGCCTGGCGTGCTTCAGTCACCGGGCTGCTGGAATTGGATTCAGTGGAGCAGGTGCCGCTGCCGGCCGGGCTGAAGGCAGATCTCCGCCCCTATCAGGCCGAGGGCTTTAACTGGCTGGCGTTCCTCTGGGAGCACGGACTCGGCGGCATCCTGGCCGACGACATGGGCCTGGGCAAGACACTCCAGACGCTGGCGCTGCTGGCCCATGCGCGGGAGCAGGGAGTCCAGCCCGACGACGGCGGGACGCCGGGGGCCGCCGGTGACGGCATGTCCACCGGCGCCCAGGTCCGCCGGCCCTTCCTGGTCGTGGCCCCCACCTCAGTGGTGCCAAACTGGCTCTCCGAGGCGGCACGCTTCACCCCGGGCCTCCGTGCGGTCGCTGTTCCGGACACCACCGCCAAGTCCAAGGTGCCGCTGGCCGAACTCACGGCGGACGCCGACGTCGTTGTGACTTCCTATGCCGTGTTCCGGCTCGACTTTGCGTCCTACCGTGCCCTGGAGTGGGACGGGCTCATCCTGGATGAGGCGCAGTTCGTGAAAAACCGCACCACCCGCGCCCACCAGTGCGCCCGGGATCTCAACGCTCCGTTCAAACTGGCCATCACCGGCACCCCCATGGAGAACAACCTGCTGGAGCTGTGGAGCCTGTTCGCCATTGTGGCGCCGGGCCTGTTTCCCTCCGCACGGAAGTTCATTGAGGAATACCAGCGGCCCATTGAGCGCGGTGAGGACTCCAAGCTTCTGGCCAGGCTGCGCCGCCGGATCCGCCCGCTGCTGATGCGCCGCACCAAAGAAGCCGTTGCGAAGGATCTGCCGGAGAAGCAGGAACAGGTGCTGGAGGTGGAGCTGAGTCCCAAGCACCGCAAGATCTACGAGACGCACCTGCAGCGTGAACGGCAGAAGCTGATGGGGCTGATCAAGGATCTGGACCGCAACCGGATGATCGTCTTCCGTTCCCTGACCCTGCTGCGGATGCTGAGCCTGGATGCGTCCCTGGTGGATGACGATTACGCCGGCGTGCCTTCGGCCAAGCTCGATGCCCTCTTTGAACAGCTCGAAGATGTCACCGCCGAGGGACACCGCGCCCTGATCTTCAGCCAGTTCACCTCGTTCCTGAAGAAGGCCGCAGCCCGGCTGGACGCCGCCGGAATTCCCTACGCCTATTTGGACGGCTCCACCCGGGACCGCGGAGAGGTCATTGCCTCCTTCAAGGACGGCCAGGCCCCGGTGTTCCTCATCAGCCTCAAAGCTGGCGGGTTCGGCTTGAACCTCACTGAAGCGGACTATGTCTTCCTCCTGGATCCATGGTGGAACCCGGCAGCGGAGTCGCAGGCCGTGGACCGCACGCACCGCATCGGGCAGACCCGCAATGTCATGGTGTACCGGATGGTGGCCCGCGGCACCATCGAGGAAAAGGTGATGGCGCTCAAGGAGCAGAAGGCCAAGCTCTTCACCTCCGTGATGGACGATGACGCGGTGTTCAGCTCCGCACTCACCGCCGAGGACATCCGTTCCCTCTTGGATTAGCCGTCCGGTCCGTCCGCTGTTCGGTCCTGTACATGTCCGGTCCGGAGACTATGAAGTTAGGCACGTCGCCGTCCCCGTCAGCCACCCGTAAAGACCCGCCGAAACCGCATATTTACGGGCATCGGCGGCTCACAGGGGGCCCGCATCCCTGCCGTTCGGGCACTCCGCAGGCGAATTATGATGCTGGCACAAGCACCACTCCAACCGGTCACCCGGTGCCGCCGTCAGGAAAGGATCATGAGCACTCAGGCATCAACCCTCATCCGCCCGTTGGACGTGACCGCCAAGGATGAAGATGAACTCGTGCACGTTTTTTGCACTCCCTGCAAGCGCCGGGCCATGCACCATGCACAGCGTCCTGTCCCCTATTGCGGCAAGACCATGCCCAACCGTCCCCTCCGTGACGACAACGGCACCCTTCCTGTCTGTCTGGTCTGCATAGATCTTGCCCGCTCCGCCCCATGTCCAAGGTGCGGCATGCGCGCGCAGCTGTAAACACAGCTCTCGCGCGGCCGCCCTTTCCCCGGACCCTGATTGCCATTCCGCAGATCCTGATTGGTTTGTACAGTGGGGTGATGGCTACTGACGAACGCCCCATCGGATTTTGGCTCAAGCTCGTGGACCAGCTGGTTGATGACCAGTTTGGCGCCAGTTTCGAAGAGCACGGCGTCACCAGGCGGCAATGGCAGATGATGAACCTCCTGACGGACGGCCCTGCCTCAGGAAAGCAGCTCTCCGACGCATTGAAACCGTTTTTCCCGGTGGTCGAGGGCAGCATCACCTCAGCGGAGCTGATCGAGGAACTGCGGGAAAGCGGCTGGGTATCCCTGGACGACGGCCAGTACCAGCTGACCGATTTGGGCCGGCGAAGCTTGGAAAACCTTCGCGGCGCTGTCGAACGCATCCGCGAGCAGCTCACGGAAAACGTGTCCGAAGACGAGTACGGCGCCCTGGTTGCCGTACTGCAGCGGATGGCAACGAACCTCGGCTGGGACGGTTCGGTGGAGGACACTGCCGGAGCGTGAACCCCAAATCAGTGCCCGCGGAACGCCTCCGCGAGCCACCAGGCGCCGCCGTCGGACGCAATCTTGGCATCGATCACCAAGGGGGCGTTCCGCGGTCCGGCCAGCCAGCCCTTCACCGCTTCCAAGTCGGCACGGCGTCGCACCGTAATTCCCGCAGCTCCGTAGCCGCGGGCAATGGCGGCGATGTCCGTGTCCGGGAACGTTACGGTGTCCAGGTCCACCGTCGAATCCGCGTCTGAGCCGCCAACCCCGGATCCCGCAGCAAAGTGGTGAACCTCGGCACCGTACCCGGCGTCGTTGTAGATAATTGCCACCAGAGGCAGCTGGAGCCGCACCGCGGTTTCCAGTTCAGAGATTCCCATCAGGAACCCGCCGTCGCCGGCCCCAAGGACCGGAAGCCGGTCCGGGCGGGCCAAAGCGGCGCCAATCGCGGTGGACAAACCAAGGCCAATCGATTGAAAGGCCTGCGTAAAGCAGAAACCAAACTCGTCCGGGACGGCTAAGTGGGTGGACGGGTAACCCATGAAGTTGCCCGAATCCACGGATACCAGCCGCTCAGCCGGCAGCAGGGCGTCCAGTTCCAGGCTCAGGACCCGCGGATCTATCCGGTCCGCTGTGGACGCATCGGTCACCGGCACGTCCTGCCAGCGGGAGCCGGCCTTGATCCGCTGCAGGGTTTCCGCTGTCCGGTATTTTTGTGCCGGCTCGGGGACGCCGGCTTTCAGCTGCTCCAGCACATCGGCCGCGGTGGCAGCGCAGTCACCCAGCACGCCCAGATGAATCTCGCGGTTGGCGCCCAGTGCGGAATCCTCCACATCCACTTGAACGACGGCGGTATCCGGGCCAATGAGCGAACCGTGCCGCATAGTCCACATGTTCAAGGTGCAGCCCCAGCCGATGATGAGGTCCGCGCCGCGGATCAGGTCCGCGGTGTCCGGGGTGGAAAAGCCGCCGGAGATGCCCAGATTGAAGTCTTCCCCGTTGAACAGTCCGCTGGCCACGGCCGAAGTCGCCAGCAGTGCACCGGAGTGGGCCGCAAGCGATGCAATTTCTTCTCCTGCACAACGGGCTCCCCGCCCGGCAACAAACACCGGCCGCCGGGCGGAGGCCAGAAGGTCGGCCAGGCCCCGTACCAGTACCGCGTCCGGGCGCATCCTGCCGGCCGGCACCATCGGCCGGGTGAGCCGCAGCGTGCTCGGCGGGGCCGCAGCGGACTGGAGGTCCAGCGGGACGCTCAGGACCACGGTGCGGCGTTCGTTGACAGCTGTGCGGTAGGCCCTGACGGTGTCAGCAAGAGCACTGTCCGCTGAGTGGATTCGCTCCGCAACCGCGCCCATGCTGCGGGCCAGGCCGTCCTGGTCGATCCGGAAGTTGGAGCGCACGGCGGACGAGGCGGTATCCGCTGTGAGCACGATCAGAGGAGTGCGGGATTTGGCCGCCTCGCCGATTCCGGTGGCCGCGTTGCTCAGTCCGCAGCCCTGGTGCGTGGTCAGCACCGCCACCCGGCCGGACATCCTGGCGTACGCATCCGCCATGGTGGCAGCTCCGCCTTCGTGCCTCGCCGCCGTGAACGGAACACCGTTCTCCCGCAGGGCGTTGGTGAGGTGAAAGTTGCCGCTGCCCACCACGCCAAAGGCGCGTCCCGCCCCGAGCCGGGCCAGGGTACGGCCTACGAGCGCTGCAATATTCGGAGCATCCATACCCTGAACAATAGGTCCCGCCCGCAGGGGCACCAACCGCGCTGCCGACATATTGCGGCCCATGTGACGCCTGTGTGACACGGCGCCGCAGACGCACCGGTAGTCTCAGGCAAAGCCTCCCCGCCTGGACAGGAACCGATATGAGCCTCAACCGCACTGATTCCGGTTTGATCAACACCCTGCTGGACGCCGTTGCCGGCGGCACGCTGGAAATAGTGGACCTGACAGCTCCGCTGAGCAGCAGCACCCCCACCCTGAAGCTGCCCGCACCGTTCGTCAACCTCATCGATTTCAGCCTGGAAGCGGTCAGCGCCTTCGACGAACCCGGTCCGTTCTGGAAACACAACAACATTCATACCGGCGAGCACATCGGCACCCACGTGGATGCGCCGTCGCACTGGATTTCCGGGCGAGACGGCGACGACGTTTCACAGCTTCCGCTGACACGCCTGGTGGCACCCGCCGTCGTCCTGGACTTCAGCGCCCAGGCAGCAGAGGATCCCGATTTTGTGCTCGAGATTGATCACGTCAAGACGTGGGAGGCCGAGCACGGAGCGCTGCCCGACGGCGGCTGGCTGCTCCTGCGCACCGGGTGGGACAAGTTCGCCGAGGATGCTGACGCTTTCCTCAACATCGACGACGGCGGCTCCCACACGCCGGGAATCTCGGCCGCGTGCGCCAAATGGCTGGGTGAGGAGACGGGGATCGCCGGGCTGGGGGTGGAAACTGTTGGCATCGACGCCGGCAACGCCGGAGCGTTCGATCCGCCCTTCCCGGCGCACTATTACCTGCTGGGCAACAACAAGTACGGCGTCACCCTGCTGCAAAACCTGGCCCAGCTTCCGCCCACCGGCGCTTTGATCGTGGTGGCGCCCCTGAAAATTACCGGCGGCACCGCAAGCCCGGCCCGGGTGCTGGCACTGGTGGAACACGGCCGTTAGGGAACAGCGGCAGCTGCTGAGGAGTCAGTAACCAGTCAGTACCCCGCGTCAACGTCCACGAGGCCGTCCAACGGTTGTCCCGCGGCGAGCCTGCGAACGTTGTCGCGCACCCGGCCGGCCAGCAGCGGCGCCACCATCTCCGGAGTTTCCGCGGTGTGGGGCGTGATGAGGGCCCGCGGTTCGGACCAAAGCGGATGCCCGTCCGGCAGCGGCTGGGGATCCGTGACGTCCAGGGCAGCGCCGGCCAGTTTGCCCTCGGCAAGCGCCTGCGTCAGGGCATCCGTATCCACCAGCGGGCCGCGGGCAACATTGATCAGAAAGGCATGATCCTTCATCCGCGCCAGCCGCCGGGCATCCATCAGGTGCCTGGTGCCCTCCGTCATGGCAGCAGCAAGGATCACGACGTCGGCCGTTTTCAGCACGTCGTCCAGCCCTGCATCGGTGACCGTGCGTTCGGCGCCCGCCCCCGGGTGGTCGTGTGCCCGAACCACCGTGATGTGCTCGGTAAAGGCGCGCAGGAGCCGCAGGATCTCCTGTCCAACCCCGCCTGCTCCCACCACGACCACGTGCCGGTTGTGCAGTGATGTGCCCTGCGGCGGCCCCCAGGTGCCGGCCCGCGCGAACACCGGAATGCCGCGCATGAGCGCCAGCGTCAGCGTCAGTGCGAACTCCCCCACCGGTTGCCGGAAGGCACCCTTCCCGCTGGTCCAGGAAATATTCCGGTGGGCCCGCATGAGATCGTCATACTGGTCGACCCCGGCCAGGGGCAGCTGGACCCAGCGGATGCCCGGGCGTCCCTTTACTGCGCGTTCCACCGCTTCGGGACCGACGACGTCCGCCAGCACCACGCCGGCGGTGCTGTCCGACAGTGCCTCCACAATGCCGCCGCCCTCGGCCACGGCAGCCACCAGTTCCGAGGTGGACGCCGGAAGAATGGCAATGGAGGGTGCGGGCGCAGTGGGTGTGAACGGATCAACGGAGGGCACCGTGTTACTCCCGGCAACGGACGGTCCGGAAGATGAACCGGCGAAAGAGGATTCGGAATCGGCATGCTTGGCCATACACGGCTCCTGCCGCTGGTGAGGTTCCCGGCCTACGAGCCGGCCTGAAGGCCGGGCCCGGCCGAGACGGATCCTGTCGAGTTTAGTTCCGGCCGGGCAGCGTTAGAAGAGGCTCCCTATCCCCGGCGGGTTTGGGCCAGCAACTGTTCAAAAGGCAGCGAAACCATGGGATCCGGACGCTTTGCAGGCTCCTGGGTTCCCTGCGGTCCTTGGGCTCCCTGGGTTCCCAAGAGTGCAGCGAGCTCGGAGGCCGCACGGCGCACCCGGGCATCCAATGCGCTTGTGCCGGAGGGAGCGGATCCGGCGTCGCCGGCTGAGCCCCAGTCCTCCGGTGCCGCATAGACCGCCGTCGGCGTGGCTTTGGCCCGCAGATAGCTGAACATGGGCCGCATTGCGAAGTCCAGCACCAGGGAATGCCGCGAACTGCCGCCGGTCGCTCCCAGGATCACGGGCTTTCCATCCAGGGCGGTGTTGTCGATAACGTCGAAGAACGATTTGAAGAGGCCGCTCATGGAGGCAGTGAAAACGGGGGTTACGGCCACCAGCGCGTCTGCGGCCACTACTTCATTGATGAGCGTCTCCAACTTCGGCGGCGCATAACCGGTCACCATGTTGTTGGCGATATCCACGGCGTACTCGCGGAGTTCGAAGGTGCTCACCGAGGCGGAGCCGCCGGAGGTCTCGAGTGCCCGGCGGGCGGCCTGCCCCAACTGGTCGGCAAGCATCCGGCTGGACGAGGGAACGCCCAATCCTGCCGTTACAACTACTATTCTGCGATCTGCCATCTCGGCAACCTCCGCTACTTCATGCATATGCATCTATTTTTTATCCTGCCTGATCCAACCTTTGCGGGTCGGCAGTTATTCCTTGCCGGCCCCTCGCCTGCCCGGCAAGGCGGTAAACCCGTACCCGAAAGCAGATATCGTTAACGCAGTGCCGGGCCCGCAAAAGCTCCTGGACCCGATGAAGATCCCCGAAATGAATTGACGTACTACACCTGTGAGTGAAACAACCAAACGCCGCGTCAACGTTGCAGCGCTGATGACGGCGCTGCTGGCCGCCTGCATGGCGTTCCAGCTGAACGCCTCCATGCTTTCCCCCGCACTGTTGACCATTGAAGAAGAGCTGAACACCACTTCTGCGGCCGTCGCCCTGACCCAGACGGCGTTCTTCACCGCTGCCGCTCTCTTCTCCCTGTTCCTTCCCCGGCTCGGTGACATCATCGGCCGCAAGAAGGTCCTGGGCGGCATGCTGGTGGTTCTGACCATCGGCTCCGTGGTGGCCGCCCTCGCCCCCAGCATCGAAGTGCTGTTCCTCGCCCGGCTGATCCAGGGCGTCTCCGGGCCCACGGTGGCGCTGTCCATGATCATGCTGCGGGTGGAAATCCGTGAACCAAAGCTCTACGGCACCCTGATGGGTGTCATCGCCGCGGTCAACGGAGGCATTGCCGGCGTCGACGCCATTGCCGGCGGTTACCTGGCGCAGAATCACGGCTTCGCCTCCGTTTTCTGGACCATGGCCGCCGTGGGGGTCCTTGCCGCTGCTCTGGTGATTGTGGTCGTTCCGGAATCCTCCGCGGCAGTAAAGGCCAAGATGGACTGGGTGGGCGTGGTTCCCCTGGTCATCTCCGTGGGCACCCTGCTCACCGCCTTCAACGAGGCCGGCAAGCTGGCGGACGCCAACTGGCCGCTGGTCATCGGCCTCATGGTCATCGCCGCCATTGCCTTCACCGTGTTCTGGAAGGTTGAAAACCGCACCGAACAGCCGTTGATAGCCACCCGTCTGCTGAAGCAGCGTTCCACCTGGGCGCTGCTGCTGACCACCGTACTGACCATGACCGGCGTCTTTGCCGTCATGAACGGCATCATTCCCGCTCTGGCGCAGGACGGCGTCGTCGGGTTCGGCATGGGCGCCGAGGATTCTGCCTGGTGGACCATTACCCCTTATGCCCTCGCCGGACTGGTGATCGGACCCTTCGCCGGACGCCTCGCGGGCAGCTGGGGCTACGCAAAGGTGCTGCGGATCGGCACCATCGGCTCCGTCATTGCGCTGGCCCTGATGCTCCTGATCGTCGGCAGCGATTCCCAGCTGGGCCTGCTGGGCGTCTCGGTGCTGATCGGCATCACCTACGCCGGCATCGGCAACGTCATGCTCAGCGGCCTGGGCGTGTTGCTGTCCCCCAAGGAGAACCCCGGCTTCCTGCCGGGGCTGAACGCCGGTGCGTTCAACCTGGGCGCCGGGCTCAGCTTCGCCGTGATCTACGCGGCCAAAACGGCCACTACAGCAGCGGACGGGTCGGGCACCGAGGGCTACTACGGCGGCATCATTGCCGGCCTGGTCATCCTGGTGCTGGCCCTGGCCGCCTCCTTCCTGATCCCCAAACCGGCAACGCCGGAAGCCGGCGCCAGCCCTGAAGCAGCCGCAGAAACAGATCGGCTCGCCAACGCCGAACCTGCCGAACCTGCCCTTCGCTGACTGCTGCAGCGCAAAGGTTAGGGCCTGCCCCGAACACAGGCAAATTGGCCGCGGGTCCGGCGGGATGGGACAGCAACATCAGGAAATAGAGGCCTAAAAACGCCGCTATCTTTAATGCAGTGCCCCCTCCCGTCAAGGGAAAGTGCTGCCCTTCGAACGGTTTCCCGGTCAACGCCTGAACCCGTTCCGCAGCGCGCCGCACTCCGCCGTGGCCTCCTCCCGCACCGCATTGTTGCGCCTGCTGAACGGATCGCCCAGGCGGGGCACTGCACCACGGGGACTCCGGTCCCCCAGCGAGAACCTCAACGAAGCGGAGATGCAATGCCCCACAAAATCATCCTGGACTGCGATCCCGGCCATGATGATGCGGTCGCCCTGCTGCTGGCACACGGCAGCCCGGAGATCGAGCTTCTGGCGGTGACCACCGTCGTCGGAAACCAGACTTTAGAGAAGGTGACGCGCAACGCGCTGGCGATTGCCCGTGTTGCAAATATCACAGGTGTTCCCTTCGCTGCGGGCAGCCCGCGGCCCCTGGTCCGCACCATCGAAAACGCACCGGACATCCACGGCGAGTCCGGCATGGACGGCCCTGAGCTCCCCGAGCCTGCCATCGACCTGGATCCGCGGCACGCCGTGGACCTCATCATCGACACGGTCATGTCCCATGCCCCCGGCACCGTCACCCTGGTGCCCACCGGCGGACTGACCAACATTGCGCTGGCAGTGCGCAAGGAACCGCGCATTGCCGAGCGCGTGAAGGAAGTTGTCCTCATGGGCGGCGGCTACCACGTGGGCAACTGGTCTGCGGTGGCCGAATTCAACATCAAGATTGATCCCGAAGCCGCGCATATCGTCTTCAACGAAAAGTGGCCGCTGACCATGGTCGGCCTGGACCTCACGCATCAGGCCCTGGCCACGGACGAGGTTGCCAACCGCATCGCCGCGGTGGGCACCAAGCCCGCCAAGTTCGTCGGGGAACTCCTCGAATTCTTCGGTCAGGCCTATAAGGACAATCAGGGTTTTGATTTCCCGCCTGTCCATGACCCGTGCGCCGTCGCCTACGTCATCGACCCCTCGGTCATGACCACCCGGCGTGTTCCGCTGGATGTCGAACTGACCGGCACCCTGACCCTGGGCATGACGGTGGCGGATTTCCGTGCACCGGCGCCCGCTGACTGCAACACCTCCGTGGCTGTTGACCTGGATCACCAGAAATTCTGGGACCTGGTTGTCGACGCTCTGGAGCGAATTGGTGAGGTAGACCTGTGAGCGAAACAACCCAGCGCCGCGTCAATGTGGCCGCCCTGATGACGGCCCTGCTGGCTGCCTGTGTGGCCTTCCAGCTCAACGCCTCCATGCTCTCCCCCGCTCTCGTGAAGATCGAGGAGGAACTCAACACCACCTCCGCTGCCGTGGGTCTGACCCAGACGGCGTTCTTCACCGCCGCTGCCCTCTTCTCCCTGTTCCTTCCCCGCCTGGGCGACATCATCGGCCGCAAGAAGGTCCTGGGCGGCATGCTGGTGGTCCTCACCATCGGTTCCGTGGTGGCCGCACTGGCACCCAGCATCGAGGTCCTGTTCATCGCCCGCCTGATCCAGGGCGTCTCCGGACCTGTGGTGCCCCTGACCCTGATCATGCTGCGCGTGGAAATTCGTGACGCCAAGCTCTACGGCACCCTGATGGGTGTCATCACGGCTGTCAACGGCGGCATCGCCGGCGTTGACGCCATTGCCGGCGGCTATCTGGCTGAAAACCACGGCTTCGCGTCGGTGTTCTGGGCAATGGCCGCCGTGGGCGCCGTGGCGACCGCGCTCCTGCTGTTCCTGGCGCCGGAATCCCGGGCCGAGAAGAAGGAAAAGATGGACTGGGTGGGCGTGGTTCCCCTGGTCATCTCGGTGGGCACCCTGCTGACCGCCTTCAACGAGGCCGGCAAGCTGGCGGACGCCAACTGGCCGCTGGTCATCGGCCTCATGGTCATCGCCGCCATTGCCTTCGCGGTGTTCTGGAAGGTTGAAAACCGCACGGAAGAGCCGCTGGTGGCCACCTATCTGCTGAAGCAGCGTTCCACCTGGGCGCTGCTGCTGACCACGCTGCTGACCATGACCGGTGTCTTCGCCGTCATGAACGGCATCATTCCCGCCCTGGCGCAGGACGGCGTCGTCGGGTTCGGCATGGGCGCCGAAGAGTCAGCCTGGTGGACGCTCACCCCGTACGCCATCGCCGGGCTGGTCATGGGCCCGATCGCCGGCCGCCTTGCCGCCACCTGGGGTTACGGCAAGATGCTGCGGACCGGCATGATCGGCTCAGTGATTGCGCTGGCCCTGATGCTCCTGGTCGTCGGCAGCGATTCCAAACTGGGCCTGTTGGGCGTCTCGGTGCTGATCGGCATCACCTACGCCGGCATCGGCAACATCATGCTCAACGGCCTGGGCATTGTGCTTTCCCCCAAGGAGAACCCCGGCTTCCTGCCGGGTTTGAACGCCGGTGCGTTCAACCTGGGCGCCGGGCTCAGCTTCGCCGTGATCTACGCTGTAAAGACTGCCACCACGGCTGCGGACGGATCCGGAACTGAGGGCTACTACGGCGGTCTCATCGCCGGTCTGGTCATTTTGGTGCTGGCATTGGCCACGTCCTTCCTGATCCCGAAGCCGGCCAACGCCGAAGTGGAAACCACTGCTGAGAAAGCCGTCCGGTAAGCACAGTCCGCCTCACCCGCCTGATCCGCCCCAAAGGAGAACGTCCCGCATGTCCGCCGGAAAAGTTGTAGTTGTAGGGTCGCTCAACGCCGACCTAACCGTCCGCACCGACCGCTTCCCGCAGCCCGGGGAAACCCTCAACGGCTCGGAACTGGTCATTGTTCCAGGCGGAAAGAGCGCCAACCAGGCTGCTGCAGCGGCCATCCTGGGTGCCGACGTTCGACTGTTCGGCGCCGTGGGAGCCGACGGACACGGGGATCTGCTGCTGAAGGCCGCGGCTGCTGCCGGTGTTGACGCCTCCCGCGTCCTGCGCCGCACGGACACGGCAACCGGGACGGCCATGATTGTGGTGGATGCAGCCGGGGAAAACACCATCATCGTTTCCCCGGGCGCCAACGGCACCGTCACCGGCGCTGAGCTGCCGGAGAACCTGTTCGACGACGCCGCAGTCCTTACGCTGAGCCTGGAGGTTCCGCTTGACGCGGTCACTGCCGCGGCATGCGCGGGGCACGACGCCGGCGCGCAGGTCCTGCTGAACCTCTCCCCGTACCGGGAGGTTCCGGCCGAGCTGCTCGCACTCACCGATGTCCTGCTGCTCAACACCCACGAAGCGGCGCTGGTCACCGGTCTTACTGATCCGGCCGCCGACTGGGAAGCGGTCATCGCTGTCCTGGGACAGCTCGGCGTGCGGCGCACCATCATCACGCTCGGCGGGGACGGCGCCGTCGTGCTGGACGGCACAGCCCAGGGAGCGGATCGAGTGGTCTCCGTGGCACCCACCCGTGTCACCGCAGTGGACACCACCGGCTGCGGCGATGCTTTCACCGCGGCTACCGCAGCGCGGCTTGCCGCCGGGGATTCGCTGGTGGAGGCTGCGACTTTCGCAGCTCGGGCCGGTGCATTGGCCGCCACCCGCGAGGGTGCGCAGTCCTCCTACTCGGCACTGGCTGAGCTGGCGGGCTAATACCCGCTTCTCCGGTTGGAACAAGAGGCCCCGCACCCACATGGTGCGGGGCCTCTGCCGTTGGCATGTCTTCCACTGGGCATGGCAGTTAGTTAGCCTCGGCAACGACGCGGCGCCGCGGCCGGGTCAGCAGAACTGCAGCGGCGGTGGCGGCCGGAACCCCCAGAGACCACCAGGGGAAACCGGGCATCCGCACGCCTGACTCCAACTCGACGTCGTCTTTTTCTGCGACAACAGGAGACTCTGTGCGTTCGCCGCGGACCAGCAGGCGGTGCGAGTTGACGCCGGTGGGAGTGCAGGTGATGAGTGTCAGACGGTCCCTGCCCGGGTCAGGGCGCAGGGCCTGAGTGTCTCCCGGCTCCACCACAGTGATCTGGTCGACCCGGTAATGAAGCTGCTCCTCCAACACTGTGACCGAGAAAGTGTCGCCCTTTTCGAGTTTGTTCAGGTCGGTGAACAGGGTGGCATCCATCAGCCCGGAGTGTGCCGTGAGGACGCTGTGGGTGCCGGCCCCGCCCACCGGAAGCGAGGAGCCGAAGAGGTGCCCGACGCCGCGGGCCAGGGTATCTTCGTCGGTTCCATGGAAGACGGGGAGGTCCACCCCCACGGCAGGTATCTGCACCCGCGCCATCATCCCCCCGGGAAGCCCGCCCAGTACCTCACGATAGGTCTGGGCCCCGCCACCGACCTCGCTTGGGCTGCCGTCGGCTTCCAGCGTGTAGGGGTCCCGCAGCGGACCTCCGGGCGAGTTGGCGTTGTAGAGGCGCGCCTCGGCCAGCATCGCCTGGCGGGTATCTTCCGGAAGGCCCTGGGACTGGTGCACATAGGCATTGATTTGTTCGGCGTGGCCGCGGTCGGAAAACCAGTCCGCGGCGCTCGGATACAGCAGTACTGCCACGCCGGCCGCGGCCGCCAGCACAGTCAGCAGCCGCCGGAGATCCCAACTGCGGCTCCGGTGCCGGGCCGCTTGGCGCTTCCTTCTTCCCATTGCTTCCTTCGGATCCGTCTGGGGCGTTTGTTAAGAACGACTAGGCCGGAGAGGACGCGCGGCGTCCTCCCCGGCCTGTTGCGGGTTATTCCCCGGCGCGGCGGCGGGAGTTCAGGAGCAGGGCGGCCGCTCCTCCCACCAGCAGGACACCCGCTGCGTAGAGCAGCGCGGTGCCGCTGCCACCGGTCAGCGGCAGTTTGAAACCGCCGTTGGACGGAACGTTTTCGACCTGCAGGTCGACGCCGGCAGCGGTGGTCGCTGCGGTGACGGTGAATTCGATGGGCTGGGCGAGCAGTTCGTATCCGGCCGGTGCCTCAACTTCCACCAGGTAGTACTTCTGGAACGCGGCGGCGTCAGTGATCTCCCGGCCGTCTGCCCAGTTCGAGTAGCGGAGCCCGGACAGTGTCAGGGTGCCGTCGGCGGCCGTGGTGAAGACGGTGCTGCCCTCCAGGGACACGGCGTTGGTGCCGGAGACGGCGTCGGCTTGGCTCGTAAAGACTGAGAATTTCGCTCCGGCGAGCGCTGCACCGGCCTCGTTGGTCTTCTGCACTGTCAGCCCGCCCCACTTGGTGATGACCGTGGGAGACGGCGTAGGTCCGTTCGGATCACCGGGGGTGACGCTGAAGCTGGGCGCGCTGGGGTACAGCAGAGCCTGGTTCTCAATTTCGCCTGCGGCAGTGACCTCGGCGGTGAGGATTACCTGGACTTCCGAGGTGTGGTTCGCGGCCAGCACCCCGCGTCCGTCTGCGGTGAATTCGACGGTTACCCGGTTGGAGGCAGTCTCATGGGCAACCGTGTAGTGCGTTCCCTCGACGATGGCTGTGCCGTTGGTCAGGGCGACCTCCGCACGGACATACTTCAGCTTGGAATCCAGTTCGTCCACGAACTTGTAGCCGTCGATGACTGTTTCGTTGGGGATATCGCCGGTGATGGTGAAGTCGATTTCATCCCCAACCCGGGTGTCGGCGTTGTCGGTGACGGTCTTGGACAGAGTGGAGACGGAGTTCTTCGGGTAGACGTGCACGTCATAGAGCCACCCGTCCCGCTGGTTGGGGTCCGTGAGGGGAACGGTGACCAGGAACGGCGCCGCCGGGGTAACACCGGCCGGGTAGGAAGTCTCCGTGACCAGGTAAAGCCCCAGGTCCAGGTTGCTGAAGGCGGCCGAGCCCGTGCTGTCCGTGAGCGCCCTTTTGGCTGCGCCGAGCACGGCGGAGGCAGAGGTGATGGAACCGGCGGGGTTGGCGGGGTCAAACACCCTGCTGATGTCCTCGGCAGCCTGCCATCCGCTGTTCGCCGCCAGGTCCACGGGATTCACCTGTTCGATGGTGAACTCGACGCCCGCCAGTGGGGTGAGTCCGTCCAATCCGCTGGTAACAGCTGCTCCGTTGGCGGGCAGGCCTGTTGCTGCATCGGGCTTGTGGAACTTGTGGACCGTCAGCGAACCCTTTTGGGCCGCGTCGACGACGGGCGATGCGTGGGCCGGTGCCGAGACGCCGAGCAGGGCTACCAGCGCTCCGGCGACCAGTGCCGACGCGCTGCGCCAGCGGAGTCCCCTCTGCTTTGATTCCAATGTAGTGCTCCTCATAGTGGTTGCCTCTTAGGTGGTGAGGCTTGGTGGTGCGGTTTAGGTGGTGCGGTCTTAGGTGCTCTTCGAGCGGCGCGGCGCAGACCGCGGCATCAGAAGAGCAAGCGCGGCTGCTGCCAGAAGCAGTCCGCCGGCAATCAGGAAAGTGGTGGTTCCGCGCCCGCCTGACTCAGGCAGTTGCAGCGCCGGTACATCTCGAACAGTGATCTGATAGATGCCGGACGCGGGTTCCCTGGCAACGGAGACGACGCCGTTCCCGGCCCCGCCCAGGATGGCTGCGGTCCCGTCAGCCGTGACGGAAAACTTCACCGGTTCAGCCAGCAGGTTGAAGCCTGCAGGTGCCTGGGTTTCCTCAAGCCAGTAGGTCCCCGCAGGGAGGTTCTCAGCACGGAACGCACCCGTTTTCCCGGTAACGGCGTTCACAGCAGCACCGGCGGGTTCAGGCCCGGGGGCGCCTGCGTTGTCCTGACGGATGCTCCACGCGGAACCGTCCATCGGAACCCAGCCGGCATCGGCTGATTCGCCTATTTTTTGAATCAGGACCACGGCATTGGTGCTGTGCGTGGTGGTACAGAAGTCACACCGCACTGCGCCTTCGGTGCTGCTGGCACCGGTGGCGACGTTGCGCAGGGTGGTTGCCCAGGCATCGTCCCGGATCCGCACTGAGTAGGTGAGCTCGGCAGTGGTTCCGGCGGGCAGTGTGACGGGGCCGGCGGCCAGGATGCCGTTGGCACCGGGATCGGCCACCGCTAGCGCCGGGGAACCGACGACGGACAGGCGGGCCGATCCCGGGACGAACACAGCGTCGTCGAGGACGTCGCTGAGGTTGTCCGTGATCATCAGGCCGTCTGCCGGTCCGGCCAGGCTTTGAGCAGACACGGTGTAGCTGACGGTGTCCCCCGGGGATACCGTGCTGCCGGTGACGGGTACCGCTCCCTTGGACAGCAGAACATCCGTTACGGAGTGGGAGGTGCACATGGAGTTCGCGGGCAGGCATTCCGCGGGCGGCAGGCTATCCCGATGCACCACGGCGTTTTCCAGCAGGGAATCCCCGAATCCGGTCTGCGCTACCCGAACCCGGTACGTAACCTCTGCCTCGGAGTTCGCCGCCAGGGATCCGGTAATCCGCAATGTACGGGCATCCGGATCGAATTCCGCATAAATGCCGGCGGGTACCGAGATGGAGGTGGTGTCCAGAACAGCGTCATCCAATACGGAACCCAGATGATCGGTGAAGTCCACGGCGGCTGCGACGTTAGTGCTGTTGGACAAAAGCAGGCGGTAGGTTACGAGGCTGCCGGGAAGCACGGTGGTGCCGCTAGCCGGATTGGAGCTCTTGGTTAGGACGGCGTCCGGCGTGACCGGCAGCAGGTGGTCTTCCACCTCGCCGGTAGCTGCAGCTCCGGTCGGGAGGGTGGTTTCGCTGCTTCTTGCGGCAATGCGGAATCGGGAGCCGACGGCGGTGACTCCCGCAGCGGGGGTTACACCGGTCCAGGTCAGGGTCGCTTTGCCTCCGGCGACCGTCGCCTGGGCGCGTTCCACGGCGTCGAAGGTTCCGTTGTTGTTCCAATCGATCCAACCGGCGACGGTCATGCCGTCAGCTTTGCCGGCGTTCAAAGTGACGGAATAGTCCTGTGTGCGGCTGGGGATCGGCGGCGGGGCAGAAGTCCCCGTGAGCTGAGACCAGTTCTCATCCCCCGTCTTTATACCGGATGCGTCGAGGCCGCACGGGCCGGTGCTCTCCGTGTTTCCTGCCCCCGTATCGTCATCTCCGGTCCAGGGGACAGCGTTGTCACGTCCGTAGAGGGGGTCATGGTCCGGGTCGCCCGGAACACAGCCGAGGAAGGGATTGCCCAGGGCGGTGTTGAAAGCCACTCCGGGTGCGCCGGGCGTCCCGGTGAAAGCCTGTGGATTGGTGCCGACAGCAGTCCAATCGGTGAGGTGGACAGCGGGACCGTAGGACGCCGGTGCGTCACCGAAATCCATGGGAAGCATGACGCCGATCATCACGTTCTGCATGCCGGTGGCCGTGATATCCGCACGGATTTCCGTGGCACCCCTGGAAACGCCGATGGGAGCGGTCCCCTTGCCTGACTTCCCTTCGGTGAGCCAGGGACCCATGGTCCGTGTTCCGAATCCACCGTTCGCCAGAGACGAGGTCCACATTCCGGCTCCGGGACGGCTGCTGTTGTCGATGTTCTGCCAGGGAGCACCGTTGGTGGTAATAACGTTGCTTTCGTTTGCCCAGGGTCCGGCGCTTTCGCCGTCCGTGGCCACCACGTCTACGGCGACAGGCTGCCCGCGGAAGGTGGCGGTCAACTGCAGAGTGAAGGACACTGTGCTCCGGTCATCGCTGGGAGTGATCACGGAGTACTGGTTTCCGGTGTCGTACCCGTTGAGCTTGAGTTCAGACCAGTCCGGGTCCTGGCGGGTGACGTGGACGGCGCGGGTTCCCGTTCCTCCGGCACGCGGTGCCGCGGAAACTTGTCCGAAGGTTGCCGAGATTTCGAAGTCCCGGGCCGGTGTTTCAACAAGCTTGGTTCCCGGCTGCACCTTGAAATATGGGCGGTTGCGGAACACGCCGGACCCAGCCGTGTTTGTCGCCTTGGACCAGTCGAGCCAGTAGACCGAACTGGCAGAGCGTCCGTTGCCGGCCGCCGTAGCGGCGCTGGCCTCGCCCGGGGAAACAAGCGGCAACGCAGCGAAACACAGAAGCACCAGGACACCGGCAATGGCGGCGTGGAGCCGGCTGGGTATGCGCGACAAAGGGATTCCTCATTCTTTGAAGGGTCCTGCGGACAGCACGGGCCGGAGCGGCGCGGCGTGGTCATTGACGGCAGGGAGATCTGCCTCCATTCAACGCGGAGGAACCGTCGGGGAAGGCGGGGATGAGGCAGAACTCCAACCGATTCACCCGATTTTTAACCCTTAATATATTGACAGCAGACTTATTGAATGGGATAGTTTGCGTCTTTCTTGAGCTTGAGTCATAAGCTGGCAGGAAATGACCGTTGAACCAACACCTGCCAGCCCCGTATGGGAGCGGATCTTGGCGAGCCTTGATCCGGGTTCCTCCCTGTTGGTGGTCATCGCTCCCCGGGGTTCAGGCAGACTGCGTCTTGCTCGTTCCTGGGTGGGCACCGAGGGACGGGTGGTGGATTACAGCGGGATGCCGACAGGCACCACACCGGCTAGGGCCGTTGCCGAGGTTCTCGCGGAGCACCAGAAGCATCCGGATATCCGGGTTGCCGCTGTGCTTCCGCCATCACCTGAGGCCTACGGGTTGGCTCAGAGACCGGATGCGCAGATGGTGGGCGCGTCCGACCTCTTTCTGACGGTGTCCGAAGTGGAGCTCGTCAGCGCGCAGTTCAGATGTCGCCCGACAGCCGCAACCGTTCCTTATGAAGCGGGCACGGTTCCCGAGCGGTCGCCGGAGCAGCTGTGGCGCCTGACCGGCGGTTGGCTGTACGGAGTGGAAACGCTCTTGTCTAATCCCGCCGCAGAAACGCAGGTGGCGAGCTCTCTCGGCCGGGCCATCGCACCTTGGGTCTCCCGCCTGGACCCAACCGGTTTCCTGTCTGAAGCCGCCTTTTTGCCGTTCTTCACGGATTCAATGCTCCAGGCCTTTTATGCTCACCGGGCAGACCGGGTTCCCGGGACCGCCCAGTTGGCCGAAGCCTGCCTGATCGTCCCTGCGGCAAACGGCGAGTGGATCATGCCGGATCTGGCGCGCAGGGAACTGCGGGCGTCCCTGCAGCGGCGCAGCCCGGAACGCGCTGAGCAGCTGGATGAGTTGGCGGTGGCAGCACTCGCCCGAGTCAGTGAACCGGGCGCCGCTGTTATGGCGGCCATCGAGCGGCGCAGTTGGCGGGGCTTGTGGGCTGTGCTTTCAGAACACTGGGTTGACCTCTTCATGACCAACCCGCGGATGCTGCGTTATGCCGCTCAAAAGATGCCTGCCCGGATTGCCCGGGGCGAGTTATTCACCGCCACACTGAAGATCCTGGCCTCCGTCGATGAAGACCGGATGAACCTGCCGCTTCCAACCATTGAGCCCAACTATGCGGACGACCGGACGGCGCAGAATCTTCGGAAGCTGACACAGCAGTATTCCCGCCGCCCCAGTTCCTTTGCAGTGACCGCGGGACTGGTGGAACTCAGCTTCCTGCGGCTCCAGGGCCACTACGAAGAGTCCGGGCGTTGCGGCGCACGGCTGCGCAGAGTCGTGTCCCAGGCTGCAGCCGCCAACCGGGTACGTCCTGTGCTGGCCGGTATGGCCGAGCTGCACAGCGGCCTGTCACTGCATGTTGCCGACCGCCTAATCGAGGCGGCCAACGCCTACGAATCAGCTATGCTCTGGGCTGCCAGCGTTGACAACGCTTTTATTCAGGCCAATGCCGCAGCAAATCTCGCGCTTGTGCACGCGCAGAGCGGAAACACGCAGCTGGCCCGTAATTGGGCTGACCGGGCGGACAGTTTTCTTGCCCGGACCGCGTGGGGGACAAAGATGGTGGCCAGAGGCGCACATCTGGCCCGCGTTTACATCGCCTGGCATGAACTGGACCGGCAGAAGATGGATGCCGGGCTGGCCCTGTTGCCCCCGGAACCGGACAACGACGAGTTCTGGCCGCTCCATGCCGAATTGCTGACTATGCGCGAAAGGTTCTTCGGCTCAGCTGATGCGGGGATGCACCGGATCAACAACCTGCGCAGCACTCGAACATACGCTGCCCATTCGCCCATGGCAGTCAGGGCACTGCAGCACTCCGAAGTAGTGGCCCGGGTGGCACTTGATGCCCTGGATGTGCCTCGGAAACCGGCCGCCGGCTCCCTCGAGCTACGCAACGTGCAGGCTTACCTGTCCCTGCAAAGTGGAAACGTCGACGCTGCGCTGGTCATCCTGCACCGGACCCTCTCCTCCAGTGACGGGGGATGGCGGACCCGCAGCTTGGCACGGAACCTGCAGCTGCTGGCGAGCGCTTTCCCCGGCCCGCTGGGATCCGATGCCCTGGAAACTGTCCGTGAGAACTACTCTGCGGGCGGGGAGCTGATCGATCTGCTGTGGCTGTGGCAGGATCCGCAGAACCAGGACGGACTGAGCGCAGTCCTGGGCCTCACCGATGAGGAAATCGGCCGGCTGGCATCCTTCGAGGCTCCCCGCAGGGGACGCGCCGAAGGCAGGGTCACGCTGACGGAGCGGGAGATCCAGGTCCTTGCCGGCCTGCGGTTGGGCAGGACCCGTGCGGATATGGCCCGTGAACGGCATGTCTCCGTGAACACGGTCAAAGCCCAGACCAGCTCGCTGTACCGGAAACTTGGAGCCACCACCCGAAACGAAGCACTGCGCAAGGCTAAACACTGGGGTTATTGATACGGGTGCTGCGGCCGGCTCTGCAGCGCCCGCCTCTGCGCCGGTTGCTCCTGCCTCTTGACCCGGCTGTTAGGCTCTGGCCGCATGGATGAAAAACTGGGGGAATTCCTTCGCAACTTCACCCGTGCCGTCGAGTTGGCACAGGCGCACCGGGACGAAACTCCGGGACGTGTCCGCCTCTTGGACGTCCTGACCTCACATCTGGGCATGTCCGCCTCTGACCTTCCCATCCTGGCCCAGGACTTTCCGGTCCATCGTTTCGCGGACCTGGACATCGCCGTCGAGAAGGTCTCCGGGCAGGATCCGATGGCACGGCTGATCGGCGTGGGCGGCGGGCAGCAGCGTCACCACCTATCCCTCTCGGACCTTGTGCAGCAGGAGTACGGTCCCGTGACCGTGGGCCAACCTGATTTCGTCAATCTCGCCGTCGGTCCGGACAGCACCCGCGAGGTGCTGGCACTGGGACTGCGGCTTTTTGTCTACGAAGGGGTTCCGCTGGCGGTGCTGCAGCGCGCAGCCAACCCGCAGTATGGACGCAACGGGACCGACATTGCCGTGCTGGCCCCGGAGCGGGAAGCCGCGGCCCGCTTCCTGACGGCGGTCCAGGAGGATCTGCGGACCAACAGCATTCTGCGTGGACAGGTCGTGTCCTTCGCCTTTGACCCCTACGGCCAGCAGGGCGCCGGCGTCACGTTCCTGCCCCGTCCCTCGCTTCCCGCAGACGAAGTCATCCTGCCCGACGGCGTGCTGGACCGGGTGGGCCGGCATGTCCTGGGCATCGCTGCCAACCGGGAGGTGCTCCGCGAACACGGGCAGCATCTCAAGCGCGGCGTCCTGCTGTACGGCCCGCCCGGCACCGGGAAAACCCATACCGTCCGCCACCTGCTCAGCGCCAGCGAGGGCACGACGGCGGTGCTGCTCGCCGGGAGTTCGCTGCACGCGGTGGGAGAAGCGGCCCGACTGGCCCGTGCCATGGCGCCGTCCATGGTGATCCTTGAGGATATTGATCTGGTGGCCGAGGACCGGGACATGGGCAACGGCCCCCAGCCCCTGCTCTTTGAAGTCCTCGACGCCCTGGACGGGCTGGATGCCGACGCCGATGTCGTCTTCCTCATGACCACCAACCGGGCGGAAGCCCTGGAACGGGCGCTCGTGCAGCGGCCCGGGCGGGTGGACCTCGCCGTCGAAATTCCGCTGCCCGATGCCGGAAACCGGGTGCGGCTGCTGGAACTCTACGCCCCGGCCGGAGTGTTTTCCGAAGCTGCGCTGCAGGCTGCCGCGGACCAGTCCGAGGGCGCCACCGCGTCCTTCGCACGGGAGCTGATCCGGCGGGCAGTACTGGTTGCCGTGGATGCCGGCGAGCAGCCCGGTGACAAGCACTTGGCCGCCGCCGTTCGGGAACTCCTGGGCCAGGGCGAGACATTGACGCGGAGCCTGCTGGGCGCCGGAGGCGCTTCTGCCGGCCCGGATTCTGCCGGGGTTTCTGACGGCGGGGTTTCTGACGGCGCCGGGCTGCTGCCGGACGGGCAGGAACCTCACCCCGGGGTCAGCGTAGGTTACAGCTTTGGCCGGGTCGGCCAGGGCGGGGCCAGATATGTCCCGCTGCCGCGGGCCACATGATGGCTACCGGGCGGCTGCCCTGCCGGCCGCCCGGCCGCTGAACAGGCAACCGCCCAGGAAGGTTCCTTCCAGGGACCGGTAGCCGTGCATGCCGCCGCCGCCAAAACCCGCCGCCTCACCCGCGGCAAAGAGGCCGGGAACGGGATTTCCGTCCAGCCCCAGCACGCGTGAGTCCATGTCCGTTTCCAGACCGCCGAGGGTTTTGCGGGTCAGCACCGACAGCCGCACCGCAATGAGCGGACCATCTTGAGGATCCAGAATCGGATGCGGGGACGCCGTCCGAATGAGCCGGTCCCCCAGATAGCTCCGGGCTCCGCGGATGGCGGTAACCTGGCTGTCCTTGCTGAACGGATTAGCGATCTCCCGGTCCCGGGCTTCCAGCTCGGCCCGGATTGCCTCGGCGGACAGGACCGGAGCAGCGCCGTTGGTGGAGTCCTTCGCCAGCGCGTTCATTCGCGCCACCAGTTCCTCCACCGAGCCGGCGGTAATGAAGTCCTCACCGTGGTCCAGGAACTTTTGCACCGGCCCGGGCACCCCGGCGGTGGCACGGCCCAGCACGTCACGCACGGATTTACCCGTCAGATCCGGATTCTGCTCGGACCCGGACAGTGCAAACTCCTTGCGGATGATCGCCTTGTTGAGGATGAACCAGCTGTAGTCCTGGCCGGTGCCGCGCAGATGTTCCAGCGTGCCGAGGGTATCGAAGCCGGGAAACAGGGGCACCGGGAGCCGGTTGCCGGCGGCGTCCAGCCAGAGCGAGGACGGACCGGGCAGAATCCGGATCCCGTGGTTGGCCCACACCGGGTTCCAATTCCGAATGCCCTCCACGTAGTGCCACATCCGGTCCGGATTGATGACCCGGCCCCCGGCCGCGGCACTGGCGGTGATGCCGCGGCCGTCCACGTGTTCAGGCACCCCGCTGAGCATCGTTTCAGGCGGAGTTCCCAGACGCTTCGGCCAGGCCGCCCGCACCAAAGCATGGTCCCCGCCGATTCCGCCGGTCGTGACGACGACGGCGCCGGCAGTGAACTCGAACTCCGCCAGCGGGACGCGGCTGGTCACAGCGCCGCGAACTGCCGTCGTCGGCTCCAGCACACTGCCGCGCACCCCGGTGACGACGCCGTTGCTTACCGTCAGTTCCTCCATCCGGTGGCGGAATGCCAGCCGCACCAGCCCGCGGGCGACGCCGTCGCGCACTTTCGCTTCAAAGGGTGCGGTGATGCCCGGGCCGGTACCCCAGGTGATGTGGAACCGGGGTACCGAGTTGCCCGGCCCGGTGGCCCCGTAACCGCCGCGTTCCGCCCACCCAACCACCGGAAAGACACGGTGCCCCATCTGATGCAGCCACGCACGTTTCTCCCCCGCCGCGAAGTGGACGTAGGACTCAGCCCAACGGCGCGGCCAGTAATCTTCCGGCCGGTCAAAGCCTGCCGTTCCGAGCCAGTCCTGCCACGCCAGTTCCACGGAATCGCGAACCCGCAGCCGCCGCTGTTCGGGCGTATTCACCATGAAGAGTCCGCCGAAGGACCACCAGGCCTGCCCGCCCAGGCTCGCTTCGCCTTCCTGTTCCACGAGGATGACGGAGCGGCCGGCCTCAATCAACTCGGCGGTTGCTGTGAGGCCCGCCAGTCCGGCACCGACAACAATGACGTCTGCCTCTTCAGTTGGCTGCATCCGGTTCACGGTACCGGCAGATCAGGCCTCTGGCTAGGACTGATATCGGCAGGTTTGATAACAGGCCGGAGCGCTCCCGGACGCCGGGACGGCGACTTGGCGGTTGGCCCTTACTGCCCGGAACACCGCTTCCTAGACTGAACATACGGGCGGCTCTTCTCCGGAGCCTGCGCGCACCCAACCTGACTGGAGATAACCATGGCTGAGAAGGAACATCCCACATCCGGCAATGACCAGGACCGTACCCACAACGAAGCTCCGTCCGAGGGAGACTCGTCAGCCGCTGGACCCAATGAACCGCGTCAGCACAGCCAAGAGGCAGCCGAAGGAGATGATGACAACAAGTAAAAGCGGCTGCAGCCAAAAAGGCCCGGAGTTCCGACAACGGAACTCCGGGCCTTTTGATCAGGACTGCCGATCAGAACCAAAGTGTCAGGATGCTTTGGCTCGGCCGTTCTCGCGGCTGGCGTCGCCGAGCATGTCTGCGTCGTGGCTTTGATCTACAACCGGGCCGGTGCCGGCAATCTCGCGCAGGAGCTCGATTCCCGCGACGGCTGCCTGCTTGGTGGGAAACATGGCTGATACCGCCATGAGCGCGCCGTCACCGGAAATGAGTTTGATCCGAAAAGCGCCGTCGTGGGCGTCTACAAGCTTGAAGTAGCCCGACATCTCTTACCTCCTTGTAAGGGGCATATCTGTGCCACTAATAATAAGCCAACTTATGAACTCTGGAACCATCTGCCGGTCATACGCGCAAGGCCGCAACCCTTTCGTTATCCTGACTGCCCGCCCTGCCTGCCGGGAGCAGCAGTCAGAACACGGTGAATCTGCTCGGGGGTTGCCGGCTGGGACGTCAGCAGTGCCGCAAGGATGCGAGCCTGCGGAGGCTTGAGGTCGCCTGAGGGAATCGCTCCGGCCCGCACCAGGTCCACCCCGCCGCCGTCACCGTACGTCGGGATGACGGGACCGTAGGGAACCCGTGAGCTCAGAACCACAAAGCATCCCCCGCGTACTGCGTCCTGAACCGCTTCCACGAACCCGGGACCGGCGTTCCCCGTCCCGGTACCCGCCAAAACGACAGCGGCCGCGCCGGCGTGGACCGCATGGGAAAACAGATCCGGGTCCGCGCCAAGCGCACAGTCCACGATGGTGACGCGGGTACGGTCGAATTCCTCACTGGGCATGCGCAGCGGAGAAGGCCGGAGCGGCCTGGCAGTGACGTGCAGGCTGTCCCCGATGAAATGTGCCACCTCGGTGCCTCCGGCGTACGGGTCCGCTGCCGTAGTACTGGCAAGAAAGAGTCCCCGGGCTGAACGGATCTTTCCTGCGAACGAAACCAGCACGCCCGTGCCGCGCAGTTCCGGGGAAGCTGCGGCTTCCACGGCCTGCTCCAGATTGTCCGGACCGTCAGGAGCAGTGCTGTCGGCAGGACGGCTGGCACCGGTAAACACCACCGGCTTGGGTGAGCTGTGCACCAGATCCAGCAGGAACGCCGTCTCTTCCATGGTGTCGGTCCCATGTGTGATGACAACGCCGTCCACGGTGGAGTCCATCACGGCGTTGCGTGCCGCTTGGGCAATGAGCCGCAGATCGGAGAACTGCAGCTGATAACTTCCGCTGACCATCACGTTCCGCACGGAAACGGTGTGACGGCGGGACAGCGTCTGAATCAGGTCCTCCGCATGGTCCTTGGCGATCAAACCGCCCGGACCTGTGCTCCGCGACGCGATCGTGCCGCCCGTACCAAGAATTCGAATCGAAGCCATAGGCCAACCCTTCGCGTGATCTCATCTACCAGCCAACGTAGGCCGACCCGGCAGGCGGTGGCTAGGGCACTGCGCCGTACCTGCTGCCGGACGCCGGATTCCGGGAGGATGCTGCAGCCGGGCGGCTGCCTAGACTTGAACCATGGCCGATACCGTCACTGTTGAGCAGCGCAGCGCGAACATGTCCCGGATCCGAAGCAAGAACACCAAACCCGAGCTTTTGGTTCGACGCCTTCTCCAAGCTGCCGGTTACCGCTTCCGCCTGCACGGCGCAGCAGGAGGGAAGCTGCTGCCGGGTAAACCCGATTTGGTGTTCGCCGCCCGGCGCAAGGTCATCTTTGTTAACGGCTGTTTCTGGCACCTGCACAGTTGTGCGGCGGGCCGGCATGCACCGCAGAGCAACACCGAGTTCTGGACCGAAAAGCGGCGCAGAACGGCGATGCGTGACGCAGCAGCACTGGAGTCCCTGGCGGCGGCAGGATGGGAGTCGCTGACCGTGTGGGAGTGTGAGTTGAAGGACCGCAGTGCCCTGGAGGAGCAACTCGTCACATTTCTCGGCCCGCGCGGCACGGCTGGTCGCTAGACTCAAAACCTCACCGCCCCGAACAATCCCCAGTTCATCCGCATCCCCCCGAAGGCAGGACAGACATGGCCCACAACAGCACCGCCAAGCGCGGCGTTCTTTTCGACGTCGACGGAACCCTGGTTGATTCGAACTATCTGCACACCGTTGCCTGGTGGCAGGCCTTCCGGCGGATGGACCTGGACGTTCCGATGTCCGCCGTGCACCGGGCGATCGGGATGGGCGGCGACAAGCTGGTGGAGCATCTCCTGGGCGAGGAGCGGGATAAAGATCAAGACGAAAAGTTGGACGCGACCCACGGAGCAATTTTCTCCACCTGGTGGCCGGCGCTCCGCTCCTTCGACGGCGCCCGGGAGCTGCTGCTGGCCTGTGCGGACAAGGACTTGACCATTGTGCTGGCCTCATCAGCATCAGGACCGGAACTGGAAGTCCTGCGCACCGTCATCGACGCCGATTCCGCGATTACCGCGGCCACTTCCTCCGCCGACGCCGAGGAATCCAAGCCCTCCCCCGACATCCTGCAGTCAGCTTTGGACAGCTCGTCCCTGACCGCTGAAGACACGATCTTCGTCGGTGACTCGGTGTGGGACGTCAAAGCTGCGGCAGAGCTGAAGATCCCGACGATTGGGCTGCTCTGCGGCGGCACCAGTGAAGCGGAACTGCGCGACGCCGGCGCCACCGAGATCTGGGAGAACCCGCGCGAGCTGCTGGAAAACCTGGAGCGCTCGCTGCTCGGGAAGCTGGCGGCGCGCTGACTGCCGCCTGACGGCTCTCCTTTCCCTCTCCCCCGCAAACACGGCCGAATTACCGCTCGAAAGGATGTCCGCATGACCACCGAACCCACCGGCCCTGCCAATACCGAGGACGATCCCCTGGGACCGAGCGCCCCTGCGCCCGAGCCCTCGGGCGACCCGCGCCGCCCCGGACAGGCGGAGCACCCCGCCGACAATATCCGTCAGGCACAGGGCACCTCGCCCGGCGGCACGGTTCCCGCCGGCCATTCCGGCAAGGCTCCGGAGGATCCTGCCGCTGACCGCGGCATTGCGCCGGAGGAAGCCCTGGCCGACCCGGAGTCCTCTGACGGTTAAGCCAGCCCGGCCCGGCGCAGCGCGTCAGCCATCGGACCCTGGGCCGGCGCCGGAACCGCCGGGCGGCGGTTGCTGCCCCGGGCGGGAGCTCCTGCCTTCCCGGTGCGCTGCGGCGAGGATCCCTTGCCGCCGTCGCCGGCTCCCGGCTCGGCGCGGGTCTTCATGACGTGCTCCCGCGGAGCCTTGGGCCCGCGGGTAGCGGCAGCGGCGTCGTCATCCAGGCGGAGCGTCAACGAAATGCGTTTACGCTCCGGATCAGCCTCCAGCACCTTGACCTTGACCACCTGTCCCGACTTCACGACGTCGTGGGGATCTGAGATGAAGGTGGAGGACATGGCGGAAATATGCACCAGTCCGTCCTGATGAACTCCCACGTCCACGAAGGCGCCGAACGCGGCTACATTGGTCACCACACCGTCCAGCACCATGCCCGGACGAAGGTCGGAAATCGTCTCCACGCCGTCGGAGAAGGTAGCCGTACGGAACTCCGGACGCGGATCACGGCCGGGTTTGCGCAGCTCGGCCACAATATCCAGGATCGTGGGCAGCCCGACTGTTTCATCCACGAACGCTGACGGGGTCAGGTTCTCCAGTGACGCTCCCGCCGGACCCATCGTGGTCCCGGCGGCAGCAAGGATCCGCCGGGCAAGGCGGTAGGACTCCGGATGCACGCTGGAGGCATCCAGCGGTTCAGTCCCGGCGGTGACCCGCAGAAAGCCGGCACACTGCTCAAAGGCCTTCGCTCCCAGCCGCGGCACCTTCTTCAGGTCTGCGCGGCGGGCGAAAGGACCGTTCTCATTCCGGTAAGCGACAATGTTTTCGCTGAGCAGCGGTCCGACGCCGGCCACCCGGGTCAGCAGCGCCGGTGAGGCCGTATTCACGTCAACCCCCACGGCGGTGACGCAGTCCTCGATCACGGCATCCAGGGAGCGTTCCAGCTTGGCGGCACTGACATCGTGCTGGTACTGGCCGACACCGATGGACTTCGGATCGATTTTCACCAGTTCAGCCAGCGGATCCTGGAGCCGGCGGGCAATCGACACGGCACCGCGCAGGGAAACATCCATCCCGGGCAACTCTGCGGACGCAAGGGCGGAGGCAGAGTAGACGGAGGCTCCGGCTTCCGACACCACAAGCTTCTGCAGGCCGGAACCTGGCAGCAACCGGATGAGTTCGGTGGCCAGCTTGTCAGTTTCACGCGATGCTGTGCCGTTGCCGATGGCGATTAGCTCAACCCCGTGCTTCTTCACCAGCCCGGCCAGCCGGGACAGCGCCTCATCCCATTTGCGCGCCGGGGCATGCGGATAAATGGTGTCGGTGGCCACCGGTTGTCCCGTGCCGTCCACCACGGCAACCTTCACTCCGGTGCGCAGTCCCGGGTCCAATCCGAGCGTGGCACGGTTTCCGGCCGGCGCTGCCAGCAGGACATCACGCAGGTTCGCTGCGAACACCCGCACCGCTTCGGTTTCCGCAGCGGCGAACAGGCGGACACGCAGGTCGGCGGACAGTTTGGCGAGGATGCGCCGCCACGCCAGCTGCACGGTCTGCTGCAGCCAGGCGTCGGCAGGGCGTCCGCGGTCCGACACACCCAGGTGAGCGGCAACCGCCCGTTCGTATTTTTGCCGGGCGGCGGCCAGAGCAGCGGTGTCGGCCGGGTCGGCTTCCGCCAGTTCCAATTCCAGGATGCCTTCTTTTTCTCCCCGGAACAGTGCCAGGACCCGGTGGGAAGGCATACCGGAAGGGGAGCCGGTAAACGCGAAGTAATCGGCAAACTTCTGGCCCTGCGCTTCCTTGCCCTTCTTGACCTGTGAACGCATCCGCCCCTGCTTCCACAGCCGTTCACGCTGATCCGTAAGCAGGTCGGCGTCCTGGCCCGCCCGTTCAATCAGGATGGCCCGCGCTCCCGCGAGCGCTTCCCCGGGGTCAGGCACGGCATCGTTCACAAAATCGGCGGCTGCACGTTCCGGGCTCAGCATCGGGTTGGCCAGCAGCGCTGCGGCGAGCGGTTCCAGTCCGGCTTCGCGGGCAATCTGTGCCTTGGTGCGGCGTTTCGTTTTGTACGGCAGGTAGATGTCCTCGAGCCGGGACTTTGTGTCAGCAGCGTCTATGGCTGCTCGAAGCTCCGGGGTCAGCTTGCCCTGGCTGTCAATCGCTTCCCGGACGGACTGCCGCCGGTCCTCCAGCTCCCGAAGGTACCGCAGCCGCTCGTCGAGTTCGCGCAGCTGGGCGTCGTCCAGGCTTCCGGTGGCCTCTTTGCGGTACCGGGCAACAAACGGAACGGTGGCTCCGCTGTCCAGCAGGTCGACGGCGGCCCGCACCTGCCAGGGCGCTACCCTCAGTTCCGCAGCGATCTGCGCGCATACGCGGTCGGTAGTCCGGTCGGCTGCCGTGCCGGACCGGCGGCCGGAGCGCTCCGGCCGCGACGGGGTCGGAGTTGCTGGTTTCTTGGGCTGTACCGGGGGAAGACTCACCCGCCCAATTGTTCCCTACCTGCTGCGGGGTTGGTCAACTATTCTCGTGTCAGGGGCCGTTGAACGGCCAAGTCAGCCGCCGAATGTTCTTCTTCGGGTTCCCATCGGAGCAAGTCGCCGGGCTGACAATCAAGCACTTCACACAGCGCGGCGAGCGTGGTGAAGCGCACTGCTTTTGCCCGGCCGTTCTTGAGGACGGCGAGGTTGGCGGGAGTGATGCCGATGCGTTCGGCCAGGACTCCCACCGGCATTTTCCGTTTGGCCAGCATGACATCAATGTCCACGATGACGGGCATCAAATCACCTCGCCGAGTTCGCTGCGCAGCGCAGTTGCCTCAACATCGGTGGCGACGGCCCGGGCCAGCAGCATCCGCAGCACCAGGACGATCAGCGCAACCCCGGCGACGGCCACGCCCGTTCCTCCTATGAGCAGGACGACACCGGGGGCAACGCCTTCTCCCGGAGCGAGGACCGCTCCCAGACCGAACGTCAGCAGGGCACCCGCGCTTACGGCACCGATCACGACATCGACGTAACGGAAGGCCGCCGGAGAAAACACCGTTCCCCTCCGCACCATCGTCAGCAGGCACCAGACGCAGACCAGGGTGATCTGCACGCAGACAAGGCCCAGGACGATGAGAACGACGACGGGGACCCGGACGGCGTCTGCGCCCGGGCCCGCTTCCGTCAGGTCCGCTGCCAGCAGGGGCACTATAACTGTCTGCACAAACACGGTGCCGGCAAGGACCACAGCCAGCACAACGCGCAACGCCAGAATGGTCAGCTTGCCCATGGCGCTTCCCTTCCTCGACTGTTTCTCAAGACAAATCTATCGATAGTCGAGAGAAGCAGCAAGGGGTTCAGGCCGCGGCTGGTTCAGCGCCCGCGCCCCGCCGTTCCGCGGCATCCCGGGCCACAATATAGCCGTAGACCAGGCCCTGGCCGATGGTGGCCCCGGCGCCCGGGTAGCTCTTGCCGAAGACATTCGCTGCAGTGTTTCCGATGGCATACAGGCCATCCATGGCTGTGCCGTCTTCGGCCAGAACGCGGCCCCGCGCATCCGCCGTGAGCCCGCCGCAGGTACCCAGGTCACTCAGGACAATCTTGACGGCGTAGTACACATTTCCGGAAAGGGGGCGCAGGTTGGGGTTGGGCCGCACCGTTGGATCGCCGTAGTACCGGTCGTAGGCGCTGGAGCCCCGGTGGAAGTCCTCATCGACGCCGGCACCGGCCAGTTCATTGAAGCGGGAAGCCGTTGCCGCGAAGGTCTCCTCCGGCACTCCAATTTCCCGGGCCAGTTCCGCCAGGCTGTCCGCCTTAGCGGCAATTCCTTCCTTGTACCACTTCTCCGGCAGTGCCATCCGGGGAAAGAGGCTTCCGGCCAGGATGTAGCTGTTCCGGTACTCCTGGTCGAACACCATCCACATGGTGCCCACCGGGTTTCCCTGCTGTTCACGCTCCAGGACACGCTGCCCAAACGACATGTAGTCCTGGGCTTCGTTGACGAACCGGTTTCCGTTGCCGTCCACAATGAAGGACCCGGGGAGGGAGCGCTCGGCCAGCATGACCGACGGTGACCGTCCCGGCAGGGGCGCAACGGCCGGGAACCACCAGGACTGGTCCATCAGCGCTGTGCCGGCACCAATTTCCGCGGCAGCTTTAATGGCATCTCCGGTGTTTCCCTCGCTGCCGAAACTCCAGGCTTCCAGTGATTCGGACTGGTGCTTGTGCCGCATGGCCATGTCATGGTCAAACCCGCCTGCAGCCAGGACCACACCCTGCCGCGCGGTCACCGTGACCTCTCGCCCGTCCTGCTGCAGCACGGCCCCCGTCACCCTGCCGTCTGCGGTGATGAGCCGCACCAGGGACGTGTCCGTCCAGACGGGAATGCCGGCACCGAGCACCCCGGCGTACAAACCGGCCGCGAGGGCCTGACCACCGGCAACGTAGTCGCGCTTCAGCACGCGGCCTCCGACTCCCTGCACCACACGCGTTACCGCGGTCTTCAGGCCCTTGACGGGCACCTTGGAAATCAGGTTGAGCCAGCGGTAGTCCTTGCCCGTGATGGCCATCGGCAAGGACGACTCCATGGTCCCGCCCCGGAGCCGGCCTCGCTCCTCGCCGAGGGTATTGACATCAAACGGCCTGCATTCGCAGCTGCGCCCCGCCGCTGAGCCTCCCGGTTCCTCCGGGTGGTAATCCGAATACTCCTCGTCCCACAGGAATTTCATGGGCGTGGTCCGCTGCAGCATCTCCACGGTGGCGACTCCGTTGTCCAGGAAAGCCTGCCAGCGCTCCCGGGACGAGGTTCCGCCTACAACGGCGTCCACGTAGGCTGCGGCCCGCTCCGGTGTGTCCTTTGCGCCGGCGGCGTTGAGCACCGGGTTATTGGGAATCCAAAACGCGCCGCCGGACCGTGCCGTTGACCCGCCCACGGTGGCTGTCTTTTCCACGATCAGCACTGACGAACCCTGCTCGGCTGCCGCCAGGCCCGCAGCCATTCCGGTTCCTGAGCCGATGATGAGCAGATCCACCGTGGTGTCCTGTGCCGTGAACTTCCGTGCTGGTACCGGTAGTGCCATGTGCCGTCTCCCCGAGATTCTGTGGATGGTTTTCACGAACGCACCGCGACTATTCGCAGCATGCTGTGTGTGCACCCTAACCCGGAGATGAACTGAAACCCAGTTTCAACTCTGGTGCCGTGTCGCGCGGCCGGTTACCAGTCCTCGGAATGGAACACCCGGCGTCGAGCACTGAGCAGTTCCACTTCCGGACGGGCCGCCACCAGCCGTTCAACGGCGTCGAGCACCTCAGTAAGATGGGCAGCGTCCGCGGCCACCAGCCCAATGCCGAGTTCGGCCCGCCGATGCAGATCCAGTTGGCCCGTTTCGGCAGCGGAGACCTCATACTTGCGCCGCACCTCAGCCAGAATCGGCCGAATCACGGAGCGTTTGCCCTTGAGCGAGTGAACATCGCCCAGCAGCAGGTCGAATTCGATCATTCCCATCCACATGACACCCATGGTGGTTCAGCCCAGCCCGGGACGCCAGTGAGTGCGGACGCCCAACTGTCCATCCCTCTGTCTGCCGGTGATATCTTCGCTTAGATGAGCACCCCCACCAGAGCTCCTGTCCAACCCCGCCGCCGCAATGTCTTGTCCGGAGTGTTGGTCGGCATCGGCATTGCCGCCTTCGTGGACGAGGTGGTGTTCCACCAGCTGCTGCAGTGGCACCACTTTTACGATAAGTCCACCACCGCCGCCGGCCTCTTCTCGGATGGCCTGTTCCATGCCTTCGGCTGGTTTGCCGTGGTGGCCGGGTTGTTCCTGTTCGCCGATCTTCGCCGCCGGGCCATCCTGCTTCCCTCCCGGTGGGCGGGAGCCGTCCTGGTGGGGACGGGAGCGTTCCAGCTGTATGACGGCACCGTCCAGCACAAGCTAATGGAGCTGCACCAAATCCGTTACAACGTCCCACTGCTGCCCTATGACCTGCTCTGGAACCTGAGCGCGGCAGTGATGATCCTCGCCGGAGCGGTCCTGCTGTACCGGAGCCGGCACGCAGAACCCGTCGGCAGCCGCGCCGGAGCGTAACGGTGCATGAGCACCAGCCCGGCAGCTTCGGGGTCGAACTACTCATTCTGGTTCCGGCCGCCGCCGCTGTCACCGCTTACTGGGCCGGCGCCCTTTCCTCCCGCTCCAGGCCGTGGCCGTTGTACCGCGCCGTTCTGTTTACCGCGGGTGCCGCAGCTGTCCTGGCCACCGTCCTGGATCCGCTGGCAACCCGCAGCCACGCAAGCTTCGCTGTCCTGGGCATCACCCATCTGCTGGCCGGAATGCTGGGACCTGCGCTGCTGGTGCTCTCCCGTCCGGTCTCACTCGCGCTGCGCAGCCTGGATGTTGTGCCTGCACGGCGGCTGTCCCGCGTGCTCCGCAGCCGGCCGCTGCGCTTCCTGACCTTCCCCGTGACGGCAGCGGTCCTGAACGTCGGAGGCATGGTGCTCATGTTCCGGACCGGCCTCTTCACGGCCATGCAGGAATCGGCTCCAATTCACTGGCTGGTCACCTTCCACCTGGCCGCCGCGGGGTATCTGTACACGGCATCACTGGTGAGCCGGGATCCGATGCCGCACCGCGCCGGTTTTCGGCTGCGCGCAGCTGTGCTGATCCTCTCAGCGGCTGCCCACAACATCCTGGCGAAGACGCTGTACGCCGATCCCCCGCCGGGAGTTACACCGGCGGACGGCCAGGCAGGAGCCCTGATCCTCTACTACGGCGGCGGCGTGGTGGAAATTGGGATCATTTTCCTGCTGTGCCGCCAGTGGTATTTGTCCACCCGGCCGCAGCAGCGTCCCGCCAGCATCTAGCTCCGGCCGGCGGAAGAGACCTGCGCCCCTGTTCCGTCCCCCTCGGCCAGGCTGCCGTCCACCAGCGACACGATCATGGAACAGTCCTTTCCGGCGTGCCCGGCGTCCACCAGACGCTGGAAGAGCTGCTGGACGTGCTCGCCGATCTCCAACGGAGTGCCGGTGTCCCGCGCGGCGGCGATCGCCAGGTTGATGTCCTTGTTGGCCAGCTCGGCTGTGAAGGTGGGGGCGAAGTCATTGTTGGATGCGGCCGACGCCACCACGCCCGGCATGGGGTACCAGGTGCGCAGGGCCCAGCTGTCCCCCGAGGACACGGAGGCAATGTCCCAGAACACCTGCTTGTCCAAGCCGAGCCGATCGGCGAGGACCGCTCCCTCGGACGTTGCCGCCAGATTGATGAACAGCATCAGGTTGTTGCAAATCTTCGCAGCCTGGCCGGTGGTGGCTCCGCCGGTGGGAATGACATTTCCCGCCATGGGCTCGATAAAGGCAGCGGCTTCCTGCACCGGGCCCGGTTCACCACCCACCATGAACGTCAGCGTTCCGGCTTCGGCACCGCTGATCCCGCCCGAGACCGGTGCGTCGACAAAGCGGAAGCCGGCGGCAGCGGCGGCGTCGTGCAGTGCCTGAGCGGATTCAACGTCAATGGTGGAGGAATCGACCAGCAGGGTGCCGGTATCAGCATGGGCCAGCACCCCGTCCTCCCCCAGATAAACGGAACGGGAGTGCTCTCCTTTGGGCAGCATGGTGAAGACGACGTCGGCGCCGGCCACCGCATCGGCGATGCTGTCCACCGTCTCCACCCCGCGCTCTCCTGCTGCGGCCACTGCTGCAGGGTTCAGGTCATAGCCGCGGACGGTGTGCCCCGCCGCCACCAAGTTGGCCGACATGTAGCCGCCCATGTTTCCCAGTCCAATCCATCCCACTGCAGCCATGGTTGTAAGCTCCTTTGCTTATCAGGCACCTGCGGGGTGCAGGTGCGGATTCAGAATGTCATCCGGATCCAGCGCGTTCAAGACCACGGATCACCTGGCACGGTTACTTGCGGCGCCCGTTCTTGGCGTCTTTGGTTTTGGACGCCGCCAGCAGATCCGCTGTTCCCTGAGCATCGGCGGCATCAACGTCCTGCAGGGACAAGCCATTGGTCTCCCGCAGCATCAGCACGGAGAAGGCCGTGACGGCGCAGGCGCACAGCAGATAGACGGCCACCGGCGTGGACGAGTCGTATCGCTCCAGCAGCGACGTGGCGATGATCGGGGCCAACGAACCCGCAACGATCGACGTCACCTGATAGCCCAGTGAAACACCGGAATAGCGCATGCGGGTCGGGAACATCTCGGCCATGATGGCCGGCTGCCCCGCGTACATCAGCGCGTGGAACAGCAGACCGATGGTGACGGCCGCCAGGATCACCAGGTCATCCGCCGTATCCATCATCGGGAACGCGAAGAATCCCCAGGTGGCACCCAGCAGGGCACCGGCGAGGTAGACCGGCCGCCTGCCGAACCGGTCCGACATCCGCCCGACCATTGGTACGGCACAGAAATGGACGAAGTGCGCCACGAGCAGCAGGAGGAGAATCCGTGATGTGTCCACTTCCACGACCAGCCGCAAATAGGTGATGGAGAATGTCACCACCAGGTAATAGAGGATGTTCTCTGCGAAGCGCAGTCCCATGGCGGTGAAAACACCGCGCGGGTAGCGCTTGAAGACCTCGACCACGCCGTATCCCTTGGCCTCCTCCTCAACTTCCTTCTGCGCTTCCAGGAAGATGGGGGCGTCACTGACTTTGGTCCGGATGTAGTAGCCCACCAGCACGATGACCGCCGAAAGCCAGAAGGCCACACGCCAGCCCCAGCCCAGGAACGCGTCCTCGGAGAGTGTGGCGGACAGTGTGAACAGCACTCCGGTGGCGAGCAGGTTACCCATGGGCACCGCGGACTGGGGCCAGCTGGACCAGAATCCGCGTGATTTGTTGGGGCTGTGTTCCGCCACCAGAAGGACGGCGCCGCCCCATTCACCGCCGACCGCGAAGCCCTGGATAAAGCGCAGGATCACCAGCATGGCCGGCGCCCAGTAGCCTATTTGGTCAAAGCCGGGCAGACAGCCCATCAGGAAGGTCGAGGTGCCCACCAGAATAATGCTCAGCTGCAGCAGCTTCTTGCGCCCGAATTTGTCCCCGAAGTGCCCAAAGACAATACCGCCGATTGGGCGGGCAACGAAGCCGACGGCGTAGGTAACGAACGCGGCGATGATGCCGTCGAGTTCCGTTTCAGCATTAGGGAAAAAGAGTCTTGCGAAAACGAGCGTCGAGGCGGCCGCATAAAGGAAGAACTCGTACCACTCCACCACGGTGCCGGCCATGGACGCTGCAACAACCTTCTTCAATCCCTCCGGCGCGGGCTCTTTGCCGGCATTCTTGGGGGAACTGCCCTGCCCGGCCTCATCCTGCCGGGGAATTTCAGTGCTCATGGGGTGCTCCTGACGATGTCTCCGTTGACATTTCCCACCGGGCCCGATGGCAGGCGGCCGATGATGCATTGAGTATGGCCGCATATCGCCCCACACTCAATCCCCGCCAAAGGCCAGCTGCGGACCCCGGCATTGTGTCCTGCGCAACATTCCCCTAAGAATGGACTATGACGGTTACCCTAAGATCACTGGAAATTGCTGTCCCGCCCACCGTGCTGGTACAAACCGAAGCACGTGATGTCTTCGCCGCCCAACCCGGCCTTACCAGGCTGGGACAAAGGCTGGTGACCACCTGTTTCAACTCTGCCGCCATCGATACCCGACGCACTGCCCTGGCTGAGCTTTCGCTGTCCTACCGGACTGAAAATGCCAAATTCTTTGATGCCGAATCCGGCAATATGCTCAGTCCCAGCACCAAAACCCGGAACGATATTTTCGCGGCCGAGGCCACCAAACTTTTCATTGAATCCGCCCGCAAGGCCGTCGATGCCTGCGAGGGAATCGCCCCGGAAGACATCACCCATGTCATTACGGTTTCCTGCACCGGATTTTTCAATCCCGGACCTGATTACAAAGTAGTCCGGGCGCTTGGCCTGAACCCGTCAGTGCAGCGCTTCCATCTTGGCTTCATGGGCTGTTACGCCGCTTTTCCTGCGATGCGGGCAGCAAAGTCATTCTGTGATGCGGATCCAGACGCCGTGGTGCTGGTGGTCAGCGCGGAGCTGTGCTCTTTGCATGTGCGCACCTCCAATGATCCGGACACCATCATGGGATCCTCCCTTTTTGCCGACGGGGCAGCCGCAGCCGTCATTACGGCCCGGGACCTGCCGGGCAATGCTCCGGGTATTCAGCTGGACCATTTCGAAACCATCCTCACCCCGGTGGGTGAGGAATCCATGGCCTGGAACATCGGCGACGAGGGCTTTGAAATGGTTCTGGGAACCTATGTCCCGCACATCATTGACGACCACATTGTGGGCGCACTCGAACCGTTGCTGGCCCACGACCCGGGCCTTGCCGGGCAGGCCTACCGTGACATTGAACATTGGGCCATCCATCCGGGCGGCCGCAGCATCCTGGACAAGGTGGAGGCCAAACTCGACCTCACCGAAGAGCAGCTGGTTCCGGCCCGCGAAACACTGCGGAACTGGGGCAACATGTCCAGTGCAACGGTGATGTTTGTGCTCAAGCACATCATGGACCAGCCCTTCCGCGGCGGAAATGAGCGCATCTGCTCCATGGCCTTCGGCCCCGGGCTGACTGTGGAAACCGGTCTGTTCACCCGGGTTGGCGGTCCGGTAACCCCTGCCGCGACGGACGGTGCGGCTGAAGGAACTGCGGCTGAAGGAACTGTGGCCGAAGGAACCGCTGCGGAACAGGACCCGGCAAACCCGGCCGTTCCCGCTCCGGCAGGCGTGTGAGGACCGAAATCTCCACGGGTGCCCTGGCGCAGGGACCGTTGGTCCGGCGGCTCACCCCGCCGCACCTGCGGTCCCTCACCGAGCGGAACACGGATGCCGTGGAAGAAATGGACCGCTCCGACTGCGATCCGGCGAAACTGCGGCGGACCTACGAACAGTTTTGGTTGATCAACACCGTGGTCTCCGGCTGGCGGCGCAACTATGTCACCTACCTCCGTCCCAACTTCGACGCAGACCGGGTGAACACACTGTTGGATATTGGCTCCGGGGGCGGCGATGTCCCCCGGATGCTGGCACGCTGGGCCCGCCGCGACGGCCTGCAGCTGGAGATCACAGGAATCGATCCGGATGAGCGGGCACATGCTTTTGCGTCGTCGCAGACACCCATACCCGGTCTGGCTTTCCGGCAGGCATTCAGTTCCGAGCTGGTCGAAGAAGGCAGGACGTACGACGTCGTCATCTCCAACCACGTCCTGCATCACCTCACCGATGAGCAGTTCCGGTCCCTGCTGGCAGACTCGGAGCAGCTGGGCAGCAGGCTCAGCCTGCACAGCGACATTGAACGCAGCCGCTGGGGTTACGCCCTTTTCTCCGCCGGTACCCTGCCGTTCTTCCCGGGCAGCTTTATCCGCCGGGACGGACTGACCTCCATCCGCCGCAGCTACACAGCGGACGAACTGGCTGCCGCCGCTCCGCCCGGATGGAACTGCGTGCAGCACCGGCCGTGGCAAAACCTGCTGATGCATTCTCCGCCCGGGACGAAACCGTGACGGCGCAGGCGCAGCGTCCCGCCGCCGTCGCCGTTCCCCGGACGGAAACTGATGTGGCTGTGGTGGGCGGCGGACCCGTTGGCGTTTTCCTGGCGGTGCTGCTGGCCCAGGCCGGTGCCAGCGTGCAGGTTTTGGAACAGCGGCGCGAACGTTCGGCGCATTCGCGGGCCATCGGCATCCATCCCCCGTCGCTCGAGGCCCTGGCCGGTGCCGGAGTTGCCGAGAGGGTCACCGGTGAAGGCGTGCAGATCCGGCGCGGCGAAGCCCGCAGCAGCGGACGGCATGTGGCCGCCCTGGATTTCGCGGCCGCGTCCGAGCGGTTCCCCTACGTTCTGACTTTGCCGCAGCTGCGCACCGAAGCACTTTTGGAAGCGCGGCTGAAGGAGCTGGATCCTGGCGCCCTGGTGCGCGGAGTAAGGGTCACGGAACTGCACGACGACGGCGGCCGGGTCCGGATCAGCGGCGTCAGGACCGGTGCTTCCGACCGATCCGAAGAGTCAGGCGAATCAGGGGACATTGGAATGTCCGCACAGATTGTCGTGGCGGCTGACGGCGCGCGGTCCGGCGTTCGGCAATTGCTGGGAACCCCCTGCCGGACCCGCGCGCTGCGGGACACCTACCTGATGGGCGACTTCATTGACAGCACGGGAGACGGAAGCACCGCCGTGCTGTATCTGGAGTCCGGCGGCATCGTGGAGTCCTTCCCCCTTCCGGGCGGAATCCGCCGCTGGGTGGCCCATACCGATCAGCTGCTGGGCACGGCTACCGCGGCGGACTTGGCCGCCATGGTTGGAGAGCGCACCGGCGTCAGCCCGGATCCGGCTTCCAACACCATGCTCAGTGCCTTTGCGGTGCGCACCGGCCTGGTCCGGAATCTGGTGCGCGGGCGCACGGTTCTTATTGGCGATGCGGCCCACGAGGTCAGTCCGATTGGCGGCCAGGGCATGAACCTCGGCTGGCTGGATGCGGCGGCGCTCGCTCCCATCATCACCGCCTCACTGGACGGGCGGGACGTCGGAGCGTCTTTGGCGGTCTACGAGAGGCAGCGACTCCGGGCTGCCCGGGTAGCTTCGGCGCAGGCTCAGCTGAACATGGCTCTCGGCCGTCCGCTGGCCCCTGCACTGCTGGCCGCCCGGAACGCCGGCCTGGCCCGGGTTCTGCGCTCCCCCGCGGCAGGCAATCTTGTGGCCCGCCGGTTCACGATGCAGTAACCCGGTCGTCCCTGGCGCCTGCGCTTAGCAGAAAGGCACCGGCCCGGCCCCTGAACGGGGTCGGGTCGGTGCTTGTTTATATAGGTGCTTGATAGGGCCTCTTTAGATAGGGCCTGTTTCGATAGGTGCCTCTTTCGATAGGTGCCTTATATACGATAGGTGCCTTATATAAAGGCGCCCTGCAGCCGGACTGGATCAGTGTGTTCCGGTCCCGCCCCGGGCGGCTCCAGCTGTTGAGCGTGGGCGCGTTGCCGCGTCGCCGCCCGGCGCTGTGCCGGTATCGGATGCTGTGCCGCCGTCGGGCGCTGTGCCGGTGCCAGCTGCCGCGCTGAGGGTTTCCGAGCTTCCGGTCAGATCGGGATTAGCCTGCGGCATGGGCGCGGGAGTGATGTCCAGCGTGCGTCGCAGCACCTGCTCCTTGATCAGGAGCACTGCGATCAGGGCCACCACTGAAATCACGGCGGCAATCTGGAAAATCGTGGCCGTGGCGTCACCGTAAGCGGCGCGGAAAATACCCTGAATGGCCGGCGGCATGCCGCCGATGTCGAGCGAGTCGCCGGCACCGCCGTCGGACACGGGAATGTTGGCGGCACGCAGGCCGTCAGCAGCCCGGCTGCTCACGGAGCTGGACATCACGGCGCCCAGAACGGAGACGCCCACGGCGCCGCCGACGGTGCGGAAGAACGCGATCGATGCGCTGGCCGAACCTACCTCGGAGACCCGGACCGTGTTCTGCACAGCCAGAACCAGGTTCTGCATCAGCAGCCCCATGCCCAGGCCGAGGACAAAAATGTACAGGCTAACCAGAAGCATGTCGGTTTCGTGATCCATGGTTCCGGCCAGGCCCGCACCGGCGATGACCATGATCGTGCCGGCAATCAGGAACCGCTTCCACTTGCCAAAGCGGCTGATCAGCTGACCGGATCCCACGGAACCGGCCAGGTTGCCCGCAATCATTGGCAGCATCAGCAGCCCGGCTTCCGTGGGGCTGAACCCGCGGGCGATCTGGAAGTACTGGCCCAGGAAGGTGGTGGAACCAAACATCGCGATACCCACGGTCACAGAGGCAACAATGGACAGCGCCGTGGTGCGCTCGCGGATGATCTTCAGCGGGATGATGGGCTCGCGGACCTTGGATTCCACCAGGACCAGCAGGGCCAGGAGCACGACGGCGCCGCCAACCATGGCTGCGGTCTGCCAGGACATCCATTCGTAGTAGCCGGCCTTTCCGGCGAACGACACCCAGATCAGCAGCAGCGAAACTCCGGCGGTCAGCAGGATCGACCCGAGCCAGTCAATGCTGACCTTGCGGCGGGTGTGCGGCAGGCGAAGCGTGACCTGAAGCAGGAACAGTGCCACTACGGCCAGCGGCACGCAGAGGAAGAAGGTCCACCGCCAGCCCAGCGGGCTGTCCACGATAAACCCGCCCAGCAAGGGACCGCCGGCAGTGGCCACAGCCATCACCGCGCCCATATAGCCGGAGTACCGGCCGCGTTCGCGCGGCGGAATGATGGAGCCGATGACGGCCTGCGTCAGGGCGGTCAGGCCGCCCATGCCCAGGCCCTGGACCACACGGGCAGAGAGCAGGACGGTCATGTTGTCCGCCAGCCCCGCAATGACCGAGCCAATCACGAAGACAATGATGCTTAGCTGGACCAGCAGCTTCTTGCTGAACAGGTCCGCCAGCTTGCCCCAGATAGGGGTGGAGACGGCGTTGGCCAGCAGCGCCGCTGTGACCACCCAGGCGAAGTCCGTCTGGGTTCCGTGCAGATCGGCCATGATGGTCGGCAGCGCGTTGGCCACGATAGTGGTGCTCAGCATGGCGGTGAACAGTGCGGCCAGCAGGCCGGTCAGGGCCTGCAGGATCTGCCGGTGGCTCATCTCGCCCGGAACGTGGTCCTGGCGTGCAGGCTTGCCGTTCCTGCGGACTTTGGCCGGCGCGGACTTGGTACTTTCTGCGGTAGTGGTTCTTTGCGACTCTGTCACTTAGTTTTTTCTCCTGCCGGGATGGGCGGTTGGATGGTACCCGGCTTCATTGCGCGGATGGCTGTTTGCAGGCTCTCCGTGAGCTTGGTCAGGGATTCACTGGCCGAGAGGGCTTCTTCATCGGTCCAGTGCTCGAGCATGTCCTGAAGCAGTGCTGCCCGGCGGTGCATCTCGTCTGAGACCGCTTGGGTTCCAGCCGGAGTCAGGCTGATGAGGTAGGCCCGGCCGTCATCAGGGTGCGGACGGCGGCAGACGTACCCCATGGTGACAAGTTCGGAGAGATGCCGGCTGAGCCCGGCGGTTCCGATGCCGAGCTTTTCTGCCAGCTCGGTGGCACGGATCTCTCCGTGGTCGCCAATTATTCGCATGACGCCCTGCAGGGCAGTGCCCGGGCTCCGGGGATCGGCGCCTTTCTGCGCGACGCAGCGGAGCTGGCGCTGGAGCCGGAATATGAGCGTGATTAATTCTTCAGCTGATCGCTGGTTTACTGCCACGGAACACCTGTCTGGAACATTGTTGTTTGCCTCAGGCAACGATACGACTATTGATTGCCTGAGTCAACGAACTAAATGAACCGGGTCAACTGCGGCCGTGAACCACGCAGAATGATCTCCGAGCAGGCGAAGCAGGGCTGCCCTTCAACCACAGGTGAAGGGCAACCCGTTCGACGTCAGTCCGTCAGTCCGCCAGATGAGTCGGAGCGAAAAGTCCGATGGTCGCTTCAACCACCACCACGTTGGGCCCCTCGCCGGCAAACGCTTCTTCCAGTGCCGCCTGTACGCCGTCGGGCGCCGTTCTCCGCGCCGGAACACCGAAGGACTCGGCCAGCTTCACAAAGTCAGGACCGGCAAGTTCGGTGGCGGTGGCCTTGCCGAACGCCTCAACCATGTATTCGCGCAGGATGCCGTAGCCGCCGTCGTCGACAATCAGCCAGGTGACGGGCAGGTTGTGCTGCCGGGCAGTGGCGAGTTCTGCGATGGAATACATGGCCGATCCGTCGCCGGAGACTGCCAGGACCCGCTCCCCCAGTCCGACGGCGCCGCCGATGGCTCCGGGATACCCGTAACCCAGGCCGCCGGCACCCTGGGCGGAATGGAACTGGCCGGATTTGGCGTCCCAGCAGCTCCACGCCCAGTACGCGGCAATGGTCATGTCCCAATAGGTCTGCATGGAGGCGGGAACGGCTGCCCGGATGTCAGCCATGAACTTCCGTTCCATGTCCAGATCCTGGCTGTCCAGACGGTCAGCCACCTGTGCCAATGTCCGGGCTACCAGCTGCTCCGGGGTCTGTCCGTTCCAGTCCGGCTCCTTCCGCGGAGAATCGGCGAGCACGGAACCGAGCGCCTCATCCAGTGCCGCGAGGGCCTGCCCGGCATCGGCGCGGATGCCGAGGGCCGGCCGGTTGGATTCCAGCACCCGGGGCTCGGCATCGATCTGGATAATCCGGCCGCGCGGCTGCAGCGTGAAGTAGTTGGACGTGACCTCGCCCAGCGACGAGCCGACGACGACCAGGACATCGGCGTCTTCGAGGACATCGGTGGTGTGGCGGTCCTCGATCCAGGATTGGAGCGACAGCTCATGGTTCCAGGGGAACGCTCCGTTGCCGCCGGGGGTGCAGATCACCGGCGCGCGCAGTTTCTCCGCCAGCGCCAGCAGATCAGCTTCCGCTTTGCCGCGGCGGGTTCCGCCACCGGCAATAATCGCCGGACGTTCCGCAGCGGCAAGCCACCGCACCGCTTCCTTCACCAGCTCGGTCCGCGGCGGATTATCAAAGGGCTCTGCCAGCGCATCTTCGACTGCGGGGACCATCACGGGGTTCAGCAGGACGTTCTGGGGTATCTCGAGCCATACCGGCCCCATGGGCGAGGAGATGGCCTCCGTCCACGCATCCTGGATGGCCGAGGGAATGCCCGAAGCGTGCTGGATGAGGCGCTGGCTCTTGGTGACGTTGGCCGCCGAAGCCTTCTGGTCATCAAGCTGATGGAGCATGCCGCGGCGCCGGGCGCCCAGTCCCTCGATGGGAATCTGGCTGGCCACCACCACCATGGGCACGCCGGTGGCATAGGCCTCCTGCAGCCCGGCGAGCGCTGTCAGGGCTCCGGGACCGGTGGACAGGAAGACAACTCCCACCTGGCCGGTGGCACGCGAGAACCCGTCGGCGGCAAAAGCGGAGTTGTTCTCCACCCGCGAGGACACAAAGCGGAGGCTGGAACGGGACAGGGCGTCGAACAGGCCCAGCGCATGCTGTCCGGGGATACCGAAGACGGTGGTGGCACCGAGCGCGGCAAGGGTTTCCACCACCAGGTCTCCGCCGTTGCGCACCGGCGGGGCGCCGCCGGGCAGCACGGCTTCCTCGGACAGCAAAGTGTTCGGGATTTCCTCATCGCGAACGTGGCGCGTTGTGCCGGGCGCTCCGCTCTGGCCCGTCCCGCTCATTTACGAAAGTCCCATGAGGGTGATCAGGTCATAGGCCACATGGGAGGCGGCCACCGCGGTGATGTCGGCGTGGTCATACGCGGGAGCAACCTCAACGATGTCGGCGCCCACCAGGTTCATGCCGCGCAGGCCCCGCAGGATTTCCAGCAGCTCGCGGCTGGTCATGCCACCGGCTTCAGGGGTGCCGGTTCCGGGGGCGTGGGCAGGGTCCAGGACGTCAATGTCCACCGAGATGTACAGCGGACGGTTTCCGATCCGGTCCCGCAGCTTGGCAACCACTTCATCCACGCCCTGACGGAAAACATCGGAGGACGTCACGATGCCGAAACCAAAGCGGCGGTCATCCTCCAGGTCCCGCTTGCCGTACAGCGGTCCACGGGTACCCACGTGTGAAATAGCTTCGGTATCGAGGATTCCCTCCTCCACCGCCCTGCGGAACGGAGTACCGTGCGTGTATTCAGCACCAAAGTAACTGTCCCAGGTATCCAGGTGGGCATCGAAGTGCAGCAGCGCCACGGGCTGGCCTGCACGCTCGGTAGCTGCACGCAGCAGCGGAAGGGCAATCGTATGGTCTCCGCCCAGGGTGAGGAGCTTGGACCCGCCCGCGGTCAGATCCAGCGCGTTTGCCTGGATTGACTCGATTGCTTCATTGATGTTGAACGGGTTGACTGCCATGTCACCTGCGTCCGCCACCTGCAGGTTCTCGAACGGCGAGGCATCCTGCGCCGGGTTGTACGGACGCAGGAGCCTGGACGCCTCACGGACATGGTTGGCCCCAAAGCGGGCGCCCGGACGGAAAGAGACACCGGTGTCAAAAGGCACTCCCACCACGGCAACATCAGCGTGCTGCACCTGGTCCAGCCTGGGCAGGCGGGCATAGGTGGCAGGTCCGGCATAACGCGGCACCAGCGCCGCATCAACAGGTCCGAGGTTGCCGTTGGCGGTAATGCGCGGCGGGTTCTGCATGCTGTTTCTCCAAATCCGGGCCGGCCGGAATCCGGCCTGCCCTGGGCTACGCACCCGGCACACCGACTTCCGGCGGTCTGGAATGCGTTGCCTGTTAGGCATCAAGTGTTTCCCATGAGGCTAAAGTGGAACGTGGGCCGCCGTCAAGACTAGGCTGTTCCTATGGCGGCTCAACAGCACAGTGCGGACAGTACCTACGACGTCGATGTCCTGATCGTGGGCGCCGGCCCAACGGGGCTGGCCCTGGCGGCCCAATTGGAGAGCTTCGGGACGAGTTTCCGCATCATTGACCGCAGCCTCACACGCTCAGAGCAGTCGCGTGCGCTGGCGCTGCAGCCGCGGACCCTGGAAGCCCTTCGGCCTTTCGGGATCAGCTCAGCACTAACGGCAGCGGGCCATTCCGCGCGCGGACTCCTCCTCCACCTGCCCGATCAGACCGTCCCCGTTGACCTGTCCGACGCAGGCATTGAGGATTCCGAATTCCAGCACCTGCTGTTCCTCTCCCAGGCGGAAACCGAACACGCCCTGGCCGCGCACCTGTCCGGCCGCGGAATCCGGGTGGAACGCGGGGTTGAACTGCAGGATTTGGAATTCCTGGACACGGAAGATCCGTTCGCCGGAGTGGAAGCCAAGATCCAGCGCATGGACCGGGGCATCGAACGCATCCGGGCCCGCTACATTGTTGGTGCGGACGGCGCGCACAGCACGGTTCGCTCCAAGGCAGGCATGGACTGGCGCGGCAGCGGCTATCCCGGCACCTATGTGCTGGCCGACCTCGAAGTTGACGGTGCGGAACCGGGCCACATGCACGCCTACCTCAATGAGGACGGCTTTATGTTCCTGTTCCCGCTGGGCCGCCCCGCAACGTGGCGTCTGATCGCCATCAAGGAGGACGGCGACCCGGCGCAGGCAACGCTGGAGTCCCTGCAGAAGACTGCGGACAAGTTCTCCGGCGGGGCACTGACCCTGCGGGATCCCCAGTGGATCAGCGATTTCAAACTCTCCCACCGGATGGCCGAATATTTCCAGAACGGATCCGTCTTCCTGGCCGGGGATGCCGCCCACCTCCACTCCCCCGTTGCCGCACAGGGCATGAACGCCGGCATTCAGGACGCCTTGAATCTTGG